>DAOQWI010000125.1:0-9982 GCA_035342015.1 Candidatus Ozemibacteraceae bacterium
GCCTATGCATCGCGCCGCAATACCGGTGTTTCAGACTCTGAAGCGCATGCGATGCTGGCTTATGCCTTTGCCGCCATCGGCGAAAACGAAAAAGCGAGAGAACAGCTCGACTACGCAAAAGAACTGAATCCGGCTTTTGCCGGCACCTCGATCGAACAGCTTGTCAACGTAACCGAGTTTTTGCTCAACTGAAGCATTCAGTCTGACATGAAACGGTGCAGCAGCTGCTGCACCGTTTTTTATTTAAGGGCCGTTTGCAATAATGCCGATAGCTTTCCCATAGCTATAAATTTCCTCGGAGGCATTATGAAGAACACGCGAAAAATCGTCGTCATGCTACTGGCGATGGTTGTTCTTATCGGCATTACCGGCTGTCTGAAAAGCTCAAGTTCGGTCAGGGGTAATGTTACCGGCAAGGTTTTCGATTCAAACGGCAAAGCCCTTCATAAAGCGAGAGTCGAAGTTTACGGCGCCAACCAGTCGGTTCTCACAGATGAACTCGGCCGCTACAGCATCGCAAATGTCGAACCGGGCCAGAAAAAGCTGGTTGCAACCTACGACGACAAGTCGGTTGTAAAGGTCGTCGAAATCGTTCGCGGCGAGACCGTTGAAAACGCCGATCTGACTTTCTCGGTTATCGATGGTCTGCCTCCGGTCATCACTGAAGTGGCAGTTACCAGCCTTACCGAAAATTCGGCACTGATCGCCTGGAAAACCAACGAATCCTCAGACTCGACAGTCGATTACGCCACCGGCCCGGTTGGTCTGACCCCATACACGATGCTCGCTTCCGATCCGTCGATGGTCACTGATCACAAGGTTACCTTGAGCGGCCTGTTGCCTGGCCAGACCTATCATTTCAGAGTAAGGTCTCTTGATTTCGAGCGCAATGAAGGCGTTTCATCGGATTACCAGTTTGCAACACCCAGTGGTGCGGCACCCAATACCCCGACCACCTTCGCCATTGCCGCCCCGACCGAAATGGAAAGGGTCGTTCTGACCTGGAACAACAATACCGAAAACGACCTGAGCGGCTACAACCTCTATCGATCAGAGTCCGCGGCCGGAACCTTCACCAGAGTTAACGCCAACCCGATTCCATCGGGCGTTGGCAGCACCACCTACCAGGATGAAGGCCTTAAAATCGCCTGTAAATACTATTATCGCCTCAAGGCCGTCGATGTGGCCGGCAATGAAAGCCTGCCTACCCAGACGCTCGCAGTTGTCACCCCGGGCACTCTTGCCGAAAACCGCACCTGGAAAGCTGCTGAAAGCCCTTACATCGTTCAGGGCGATATCAGAATCCGTGGTGGTGCGGTCCTTACCGTTGAGCCCGGCACTGAAATCAGATTTACCCAGAAAGACTCTCTGCCGGATTCTCAGGGCACCAATATGGCCGATCTCATTGTTCAGGGCGGCCTGATGGCGGTTGGCTCAGAAAACAGCCGCATACTGTTCACCTCCGCCGAGAGTTTCCCACGCAAATCGGTCTGGGGCGGCATCGCCTTTCTTGGCACCAACCAACCTGAAAATATGCTGAGATACGCCACCGTCATGTTTGCCGACACAGGTATCAAGAGCGAAGGCTCAACGCCTTCTATTGAAAACTGCGAATTCGGTTTGTGCGGCATGGGTCTGAACATCGGCCTTTCGACCGCACTAAACGTCAGATATAACACGATCAGAGACTGCGACGTCGGCATGGTTTCGGCGAACTCGAACGTTCGCAACAACCTGTTCATCGATAACCAGACCGGTATCGCCATTCTCGGCAACGACTTTTTCGAAAACAACACTGTCGACTGCCTGATCGGCGTGCAGGTCGATTTCGGCAATCCGACGATCAAAAACAACATCATCGCCTATACCGGCAGCACCAGAGCCATTTACGGCATCAATCAGACACAGAGCAATGCCACGCCGAGCGTCACCTTCAACAATATCTTCAATTACACGATTCCGTTCAATGGCACCAGCGGCACCGGCACCGCTAATATCGAAGTCGACCCGCTGTTTGTCGCCGGTATTCCTTATGATTACCACCTGAGAAAGGTCGCCGACGGTTACGCCAGCGATTCGCCCAGTCTTGCTGCCGGCGAAGCCGGAGCCCAGCAGGGCCGTTACGGGCCATGACAGCAGGTCTGACAACGGTAATTCAATTCCGCTAAAACGCGTTGGGGTTCAGCATGCTGAACCCCAACAATTTTTAATAAACGTTACTTGATGAAAAAGACGTCAGCCCTGGGCGTCTGGGTCTGGCTCTGAATCGCCTTCGGGTTCGCCATTTTCGGTGAGTTCACCCTTTTCGTAGGCTCTGATCCACCAGTTTATCAATTCGCCGTTCTCTTTGAGAAAATCTTTGAAGCTCTGGTGGTGGCCGTCTTCGCAGTCCTGTTTGAACTGGTCGGTAACAAACTGGGTAAGCGGCTCGCGCACCGACGGGTCGAGAAAAACGCCGGCACCGACGAGAAATCTGGCTTCACCAAGGCGCAGCACACGGGTAAACAGAATGCTGTCGTCAGGAACGCTGTCTGAACCAACCGATTCGGCAACCTGAAACTCTTCGCCGAGAAATACATCTTTAAGCTTCATCGAAGTGCCGGGCACGACCTCTTTTACCTGCAGCAGTGTGAGATGAGTTTCTTTCAAGGCCTGGCAAACCTGCATTTCCTGGAGGTTCAGCTCGTCGGCATGACGGCGGATAAATTCATCCATCAGGCAGTTGCCGGCAGCATCACTGTCGTCGAGCAAAAACCAGCTGAGAAAGAGAAATTCTTCAGTCGGGTCGAATTCGTATTCTTCGCCTTCCTGCAGGTTATAGAAAATTTCGAGCGATTCGCCGAGATCCTGCAGAAATTCTTCTTCAAGAGTAAAGGCCATCAGCTTGGCAAAAAGTTCGCTGAACAGGTTTTTAATAATTTCAATCTGTGGTGACATATTGGCCTGACTCCTTTGTTAATCAGCTAAATGTAACGCTTTTCCCCAACAAAAGCAAGTACCGGTTAGCATTTTCAGGGTAAACTCACTAAAATGCCTGCGTCCCTCATCAGAACTGGATTCCCGCCACCCGCCTTCGCGAGTGCAGGCTTGGCGGGAATGACGAATATAAATTGCGTCATTCCGGGCGTAGCCCCGGAATCCAGGAGGTTAATGCGATTGCCCTGCTTTTTAAATGCTGGTTTCGGCAGGCCAGGCGTTTGCCCTGAGTGGCTTGAATATCAGTTGATTTTAGGCGGGGTTTGCAATAATCTGTCTGAAGACTGAACCTATTCGGTGCCAGTAAAGAACCAGATACCCATCAGCCACCGGAAAACCAGAAACGTTCAGCGGTTAAAGACATGAATAAAATAGTCGAAAAGCAGAGATTATCAGAACTCGTCTTCAAATTTGTGGTAGAAGCCCCGATGATCGCTAAATCGCGCAAACCGGGCAACTTCGTTATTCTCAGAGTCGGAACAAAGGGCGAGAGAATTCCTCTCACCATTGTTGATTCCGATCTCGAAAATGGAACCATCACCCTGATCGTTCAAAACGTTGGCGCCAGCTCAGGCAAACTTTGCGCCCTCGAAACCGGCGACTACATCACCGACCTGGTTGGCCCGCTCGGCAAAGCCACCCACATTCACAAACCCGGCACCATTCTGGCGATGGGCGGCGGAGTCGGCATTGCGCCACTCTACCCGATCGTCGAAGCGTTCAAAAAAGCCGGCAACCGCGTCATTACCGTTCTGGCTGCACGCAATAAAGACCTGCTGATTCTCGAAAAAGAAATGCGCGAGTATTCGGATGAAGTCATCATCATGACCGACGACGGTTCTTACGGCCGAAAAGGTCTGATCACCGACGGTGCCGAAGAAATCATCAAACGGGAAAAGGTCGACGAATGCATTGCTATCGGCCCGGCCATCATGATGAAATTCGCTGCCCTGCTGACGAAAAAATACAATATTCCCACCCAGGTCAGCCTCAACACCATCATGGTCGATGGAACAGGCATGTGCGGCGCCTGCCGCGTCACCGTCAACGGCGAAACGAAGTTTACCTGCGTCGACGGCCCTGAATTCAACGCCCATCAGATTGACTTCGATGAAATGCTGCAGCGCCTGCGTGCCTACAAGAACGAAGAAGATCAGGCCCGCAAGAAATAACCGCGAGGAACCAGAAATGACTGATTACAGCGAAATTCTCAAACAGGAAAGAAATGCCGCCTGGCGGGCTGAACTGCGCAACACAGTGCAGAATAAAGACCGCATCAATATCGAGCGCGTTCACATGACCGAAGCCGAACCGCACGAACGCATCAAATCACAGACCTGCGAAGTCAACAAAGGGCTCACCCCCGACCAGGCAAGACGCGAAGCCAGCCGCTGCATGGACTGTGTTAACCCGACCTGCATCGAAGGCTGCCCGGTCAGTATCAATATCCCCAAATTCGTTAAATATATCGAAGCCGGCCATTTTCTCGATGCCGCGGCCACTCTGAAAGAATTCAGCGCCCTGCCTGCTGTCTGCGGCCGCGTCTGCCCCCAGGAAAAGCAGTGCGAAGCCAAATGCTTCTATACCCAGAAAATGAAAAAAGACCCGGTGGCCATCGGCTATCTCGAAAGATTTGCCGCCGATTACGAACGTGAATCGGGCAAAATTCAGGTGCCAAAGGTCGAAAAACGCAACGGCGTCAAAGTTGCCGCCATTGGCTCGGGCCCGGCCTCTCTCTCATTCGCCGGCGATATGATCAAATTCGGCTACGATGTAACCGTTTTCGAAGCGCTGCACGAAATCGGCGGCGTTCTCAAATACGGCATCCCCGAGTTCCGTCTGCCGAACTCGATCGTCGATGTCGAACTCGATAACCTGCGCCAGATGGGCGTCAACTTCGAAAAGAACTTTGTGGTCGGCAGAACCGCCTCGTTCGAAGATCTCAAAGAGCTTGGCTACAAAGCCTTTTTCATCGGCAGCGGCGCCGGTCTGCCCAATTTCATGAATATTCCGGGCGAGAACCTCAATGGCGTCATGTCGTCAAACGAGTATCTGACCCGCGTCAATCTCATGTATGCCAACCAGAGCGATTCTGATACTCCGGTGCTGCGCGGCAAATGCGTCGCGGTTGTCGGCGGTGGCAACACTGCCATGGATGCGGTTCGCACCTCAAAACGCCTCGGCGCCGAGCGCTCGATTATCATTTATCGCCGTTCCCGCGACGAAATGCCGGCACGTCTCGAAGAAATCAAGCATGCCGAAGAAGAGGGCATCGAATTCATGAATCTGGCAAACCCGATCGAATACCTGCCCAACGCCGAAGGTCGGGTCGCCAAAGTTCGTCTGCAGCGCATGAAACTCGGCGAGCCCGATGCTTCCGGCCGCCGCAAACCGGTGCCGATCGATGGTGATATCGTCGAAATCGACATCGACCTCGCGATCGTTGCAATCGGCGTTTCACCCAACCCGCTGATTCCGGCCTGTCTGGCTGGCCTGAAAATGTCAAAATGGGGAACCATCGAAGTCAACGAACAGACCATGCAGTCGTCGATTCCCGAAGTTTTTGCAGGCGGCGATATAGTCAGAGGCGGTGCCACGGTCATTCTGGCAATGGGCGACGGCCGCAGGGCTGCCGCCTCCATGCACGACTATCTGAAAAACAGATACAATCTGTGAACGGGGAAAAACCATGATCAACCTGAAAACCAGATTCTTCGGTCTCGAACTCAAAAATCCGCTGATCGTCGCCAGCAGCAGCCTGACTGCCGATGCAGATAAAATCAAAGCCTTCGCTGATAACGGCGCCGGGGCCATCGTTCTTAAATCGGTCTTCGAAGAAGAAATCATCAATGAGTACAATCAGATAGGCGAAAGCAAATCCGCTTCGCATTTTGATGAATTCATGGATTATTTCGACTACAAGATCCGCGATCAGGTTCTCGCCAGCTACGGCCGTCTGATCAAGGCCGCCAAAGAAGTCAGCAAAGCCCCGGTTGTCGCCAGTATCAACTGCGTCTCGGCCGGCGACTGGCTGCAGTTCGCCTCGCAGGTGCAGGATGCCGGCGCCGACGCTATCGAATTGAATCTCTTCGTCATGCCCTTCGACCCGACGCGCAAAGCCGAAGACACCCGCCGCTTCTACATCGATACAGTTAAAGAAATCACCCGCCGGGTAAAAATTCCGGTTGCCGTAAAGATCAGCAGCTATTTTTCTGATCTCGCAGCGATCTGCCACGAACTCGACGGCGAAAAACTCGCTGGCATCACCATGTTCAACCGCTTCACCAGCCCTGATATCGATATCGAAAAGGAAAAAGTCATCGAAGCCGGCACCCTGAGCAGCGAAAACGAATATCTGCTGCCGCTGCGCTGGGTCGGCATTCTGAGCCCGCGCCTCAAATGCCCGATTGCCGCCTCAACCGGTGTTCACGAAGCAAAGCATGTAATCAAGATGCTGCTGGCCGGTGCCAGTGCCGTGCAGATGGCCTCAGTCTTCTACAAAAAAGGCCCCGCTTACATTGGCGAAATTCTCAAAGGCCTCGAAGCCTGGATGGACAAAAAAGGCTACGAAAGCATCGGCGATTTCAAAGGCCGCCTCAGCCTGACCAAGGCCGCCAACCCGGCCCTCTATGAACGTGCCCAGTATATCAGCAGCTTCGGCGGCTACGCCGGCTCATAATCACAACCATTTATCGATAAGAGCTTAGACCCCTGCCATCCGCAGAGATGGCGAGAAGAATACCTGAAAACTCCCGTAGTGCTCAAAAAGCACTGCGGGAGTTTTTTATTTGTTATTGATTCCCGCATAAATAAAGCCGGATGTTGTGGTGGGTAGGCACGAGGAGAAGGAACGACCGGGCCAACAAACCAGTTCAACTTTATTTATGCATCAGGCAGCAGGTTGTGGTTTTCGGCGTTTCAGGCGGCGCAGAACCATTTCGGCGGCTTTGTCGGCCTCTTCTATTTTCAGCAGGAGTGACACGAGATAAAGTGCGGCCAACCCGGCAATTACCGCAACTAGCATCGCAGTCAGAGCGTTAAAAAAGCCGCCGACTGGCAGCATACTGATATTTGCGCCCAGAAGCGGCGATGCGAAGCGGTAAACCAGTGCCGACACAATGCCTGAAGCGGCAGTGGCAGCAAAAATTCGGGCCATTGCCGGCATCAGAGAGAAGCGACTGAAACTGCCGATGCGCTTTTCCAGCATAAAATAAAGAATGCCGGCGTTGAACATGGCACCGATGCCGGTGCTGAGAGCCAGGCCCCAGTAGCCGAACGGGTGAACAAGAACCAGGTTGAGAACGATATTGACGACCACAGCGGTAATGCTGGCCATGACCGGCACTTTCGTTTCGTCGAGCGTGTAAAATGCCGGGCCGAGAATTTTGATCAGCGAGTAGAACAACAGCCCGACCGCATAGGCCTGCAGAGCAATGGCGGTTGCGGTTGTGTCGGCAGCGGTGAAGCGCCCGTGCTGAAAGATGATTCTGACCACCGGCTCGGCCAGAGCCATGATAGCAAAGCAGGCGTAAAGGTTGATAAATGAAGAAAGCCTGATCGAGCCTGCCAGCGTCTGCCCCATGCCGTCGCGATCGCCAGCCGCGATCTGCCGTGAGATGACCGGCAGGGTTGCCTGCGCAACCGCGACGCCAAAGAGCCCGAGTGGCAACTGCATGACTCTGAAGGCATAACCGAGCCAGCTGACCGCACCTTCGCCCTGCGAGGTGGCGAGAATAGTGCTGATAGCGATATTGATCTGGGTGGCGGCAAGTCCAACCGTGCCCGGAATAATAAGCTTGATAATTCTCTGAATCCCCGGGTCTTTAAAGTTCAGCTGCCACCTGAAGCGGTAGCCATAGCGAAAAAGCGCCGGCAACTGCACGGCGAACTGCAGCAGGCCGCCAAGCATGGCGCCGATAGCCATGCCGGTAATGGCAGGCATATCGAACTCTTTGGCGAACGGGCAAATCAGCCAGCCAGCCAGAATCATCGACAGATTGAGAAAAACCGGGGCAATTGCCGGAATAAAGAACTCACCGAGCGAATTGAGAATGCCCATCGAAATTGCCGCCCACGACACCGCCAGCAGAAACGGAAACATGATGCGGGTCATGGTCACAGTCACTTCAAATTTTTCAGGGTTCGAAGTGAATTCCGGCGCCAGGGTGCTGACCAGCAGTGGGCTGGCGATAATACCGACGAGCGTCAGCATGCCAACTACAACGAGAATGGCACAGAACGTCAGGTTGGTCAGCCTGAAAGCTTTCTGCTGCCCATCCTTTTCAAGAATACCGTTAAATGTCGGCACGAAAGCAGCGCTCATTGCCCCTTCGGCAAACAGGTCTCGCAACAGATTCGGAATACGAAAAGCGACGTTGAAAGCGTCGGTCCAGATGCCGGCGCCGAAGAGATAGGCAAAAGTCTGCTCGCGCACCAGACCGGCGATGCGGCTGAAGAAGGTGGCAACGCCCATCACCGCCGCTGAGCGGGCAATTGAAGGCTTTTTTGTTTCCTGGCTCATGCTCAGTCGGTAACCGGGTTGATCACGAGAATTTCGTCGGTGGCGTCGATCTTGTGATTACGCGGGTTAACGATAACCGGCTTGCCTTTCGGCTTGATGCCAACCATGGTAAAACCGAGTTCGCGATTCAGAATGCCGATTGCCTCTTCACTGTTTTTACCGACTATCTCATTGGGAGGGTCGATAAAGGTCAGGGTGTTTCCTGACTCGCGCGACAGCAGATCTTTGAAGAAGGCCAATAGACCTTCGTGCATCGCCACACGTGCCAGCAGTTTGCCCGAGACTTCACCCTGAATGACGACATCTTCAACACCACCCATTTTCAGGTGTGAGGCGTATTCTTCGTTGTAGATTTCGGCTGAGGTGTGAATCTTCGGGTTCAGCTTTTCGATGGTCAGAGCCGCGAGAATCGTTCGGGCATCGATATCCTGGGTGGTGCGGTTTTCGCCGTCTTCTGAGAGAATTACGGCGGCGACGGCCCGTTCAACCCCGGCTTTTTTGAGGGTTTCCATGCGGGTAAAATCTTCTTTGAGAATGCTGACGCGATGGGTCTTGATATTGCGAATCTGCAGCTCTTCAAGACTGGCTTTTTCTGAGACCATAAGAATTTCAGAGTGTTTGAACGCCGGATCGAGAAGAAATTCAGAAGCGAGAATTGCAGCCTTGGTACTGAAACCGCAGATAATGATGTGTTTATTGAGGTCGTCAGGGTTTGCGGGCTTGTGCATGGCGCTCTCCTTGAGTTTATCATACATAATTGCCGAAAAAGTACCGGTCAGCATTGCGAATACGCCCATTTCAAAAATCAACAGAACCAGAAACACGATCTTGCCACCGAACGAAACGGGGTAATCTGCATATTCGCCGGCCATCATCGAGAACAGCGATTTCCAGAAGGCATCGACCGGGGTTGAAATTCCTTCACTGAGACCGGCTTCAAACTGCGAAAAACCCACAGCACCGAAAATCACCGCAAAAATGGCAAAACTCGAAATTATGCAGTATTCAAGCAGACGGCCGGCAAAAACCTTCTGAAAAAAGACAAAGCGTCTCTGAATATGGGTGCCCAATGAAAATATGCGAAAAAGGCGCAGCAGTCGCAAAACACGCCCGACTCTGAAAATGCGCAGCATTGGCATTACCGCGAGAATATCTATCCAGAATTCGCGCAGAAACGCAGTGGTCGAAACGCTGATCAGCCAGCGCAGACTTAGTTCAAAAATAAAAACCAGTGTCAGAATGTCGTTAACTGTCTGAATCTTCTCCAGCTGGGGCAACGGCAGACCGACAAAAGTTTCAACCAGAATAAAAACGACAGAAGCAAGAATAAGAGACATCAGAATCAGGTTGAAACGTGCCGATTCGAACAGCCAGCGCAGCCACGGAAAAGACTTCGAGGCTGTTTCGATCTCGTATTTAAACCTGATATGCTTTTTCATAGCCCGATTGTAGAGTATCGGCCCGGCAAAATCAACCCGCCCGCAA
>DAOQWI010000126.1:0-9962 GCA_035342015.1 Candidatus Ozemibacteraceae bacterium
CGTCTCTTCAGTTCCAGTTCAAGCTGGTAGGCATGAAAGCTGGACCTGAACAGCACTGCCATGTCATTCAGTCTTATACCCTGTTCTCTGAGCTCAAGAATGCGGGCAGCGACGAACATGGCCTGTTCCTGCTCGTCTTCGCACTTAATTCGCCCAGGCAACTCACCCCTGGCCCTTTCGGTAAACAGGCGTTTTTTGAAACCCTCACCGGCATTGTCCATAAGACTGTTGGCGGCGTCGAGAATCGCAGCGGTGCTGCGATAATTGCGTTCAAGTCTGATCACCCGGCATCCGGCAAAACTTTCGGGGAAGTTGATGATATTGCTGACCCGTGCGCCTCTGAACGAATAAATGCTCTGCGCATCGTCACCAACCACCATGATGTTGTTCTTTTCGCCGCCGAGCAGCAGGGTTATGCGCGCCTGCACCCCGTTGGTGTCCTGATATTCGTCGGCCATGATGTATTTGAACTGGCTGGTGATACGGGCGCGTCCTTCAGGGCTTTCTTTCAGCAGTTTGTGAAGATAAGTCAGCAGGTCGTCGTAGTCGAGAAGCAGGTTCTTGAGCTTATAAGCCGAAAAAGCCTGCTGCAGAGCTTCTATGTCACTGCTCAGCTCGGCAAACTGGCTGTAGAACTCGCCCACAACTTCGGAAACGGGCCTTTCGAGATTGCCGGCCTTCGAAAATATCTGCGCCAGCGTCGCCTTGTTCGGAAACCTGACCTCTTTACGGTTGAAACCCATTTCACTGCGCAGAAGATTGATTATGTCAGCCGAATCAGCTTCGTCCAGAATGGAAAAACCAGCATTTATGCCTATATAATGCCCATATTTGCGCAGCATTATCGAAGCGAAACTGTGGTAAGTGCCGCCGGCAACCGCCCGGCCTTCGGGCCCGATCAGGGCAGCTACCCGCTCGAGCATGTTCCGCGCTGCTTTGCGTGTAAAAGTGAGAAGAAGAATGCTCGACGGGGCGATGCCGCTCTCGATCATGCGTGCAACCCGGTAAATCAGGGTGCGGGTTTTGCCTGAACCTGCACCGGCAATGCAGAGAACCGGTCCGTTGAACTCTTTTACCGCTTCAAGCTGCTGCGGGTTGAGTTCATTCTCGTAGTTGATACGAAAATTATGGCTGGCAGCGGCTGCCTGGCCGAGACTGAAGGTTCTGGTCATGGTCGGGTGTTTTCGTCGATCCAGGCGAGATAGCTGGCGTTGCCGTAGATGATTGGCATGGCGATGAATTCATACACCTCGTAGGGGTGCAGTTCGCGCATGCGTCGGTCGAGTGCTTCAAGCCGGTCGACTCGGGTTTTGATAATCATCAGCGCTTCCAGGGCCGAGTCAGCTTTGCCTTTCCAGGAAAAGAATGAATTGTGCCCTTCTGAGACGCTGGCGCAGGCGCAGAGTTTTTCTTCGACAAGCTTCGTGGCAGCCTCTCTGGCTGGCTCAATACCCGGAAAAGTAACGAAGACGGTGCAGTATGAATGCATGTTTACTCCTGTTACCCAAAGTTTAGCCGCCTCGGCCCGAAAAGGCAAGTTGACTAAACCAACGCAATATTTTTGCCGATAGATTAATTAAGATCGAAATAATGGAGCAGAAAACATGACCACATTACCGTTGTTCCTTGCAACAGTTTTCAGTATTTTTCTTTCTCTTGAGCTGACTGCCGACCAGTAAAAAAGCCGCAGAAGACAGCAGAAATTACAGCACATGAAACCGCCGCTGCCCGCGGCGGTTTTTACTTCAGGTCGGTTCCGGGGTAGTAAAATTTCAGAATCTGGTCATATTTGACGCTTTTCTTGGCCAGCCCGTCAGCACCGTAAAGGCACATGCCAACGCCGTCGCCGTTTCCCATGCCACGGAAAATGATCGTGCGCTTGAGAACATCCATATTGAATTTCATGCTTTTGACGCTGTTGGGACCAAAATGGCTCTGCAGTTTCTGCAAAAAGTCGATGCCAGAAACGCTTTTGGGCTTGCGGCCACGTAACAGCACCTGGAAAATGCGGCCGTTGGCGTCTATTTTTTCTGGCTCCCAGCTTGCGTAAATGCGGTCAGCGCCGGCAGCATAGGCTACCGAAAGAAAATCGAGAATATCAAATTTCTGCAGCTCGATTGTCCAGTGAAAGCCAGGGCTGTGGAAGCAGTTTTCTGAACCCTTGCCCTCAAAGATGTCATCATGCGCCGGGTGATAGGGTTCATTATCGACCCCATAAACATCTTTTGCCGAGGAAATACGGCCGCCACAGGTGTGATGAAATCTTGGCATTATCGG
This sequence comes from Candidatus Ozemibacteraceae bacterium, assembly GCA_035342015.1. GTDB lineage: Bacteria > Muiribacteriota > Ozemobacteria > Ozemobacterales > Ozemobacteraceae > Rifleibacterium. The sequence continues at coordinate 2,278 of DAOQWI010000126.1, forward strand.
TTTGCCTTTGTAGGTCAGAGACTGATTACCGGTCATGGTGGTGAGGATGTCGACCAGCTCGCGGTTATAGCCACAGCCTGAAAAAGGCAGGCAGTGGTCGGTATCGCAGACTTCATAGTTAGTATCGGGGTGGGTTGCATGTTCCTTCAAATGGTGAAGCCTGGTTCTGACAACGATCACCATGGCTTTAATTACCTCGGGCTCATTCGAAAACAGCATTTTTGAAACACACGAGACAATGAACTGGTGCATGTTTACAGTGTTAACAAGAGTCAGTGAATTGCCGTTATTGTCGATTTCGATCCGGCCCTGAACTATTGTCGGTGGATGCCCGGGAATTTCGACACTGAGAAGTTCGCCACCCTCGATAACAACACTTTTATAGCCTTTTTCGAGGTCTTTTTCGGTTGAAAGTCTTGCAACAATGCCTTTTGGAACAAGCATGAGCGAAGCGTCTTCGCCTTCGACAAGAAGTTCGCTTACGGTTGCAATCGGTGTCGTTGCAGAAGCGAGAAGGGTTCCGATGTTTTTCTGCGCCTGACTGCCCGGCAAAAAAGTCAACCGCCAGTTGCCGCTGAAGCTTTGAACTCTGATCGTGGTAAAGACTTCTGAAGTTTCAAGCCCGACTCTTATGGTTTCGCTTGCAGGTTTCGGATTGGTCTGGGCTGATAATGGTATTCCCAGACAGAAAAAAACAGCAATTAAAATGGCGGTACGGCAAAAACTTTTCATGATCTCTTTTCTAAACTCCGGTTTTTATCTTTTTCAACATTTTAACAATAAATAACGGGAATTGCAGGAAATTTCTGATAATTATGCGTGCCGGGGCGAATCTCTGCAGCAATTTGACCGCCCGGGGACTCCAGCGAACGTATAACGAGTTGATCATTCTGCCAGGGTGGTTACCGATAAGAAATTCACGTCTGAACCAGCGAAATTCCTCGATTGCCAACGGTTCGTCTGCAAAGGCGTAAGAGGCTATAAAACACAATGAACTCGAACCGGCATTGTCGAATGAAGTTACAAATCTCGGATTCAGAACATAAATCATGGCTTTGGCTTTGAAAGCTTCTTCTTCTTCTCCAAGATATTTGAGCGCTGTGTAATATTTGTCGAGAAGGTCAAGGTTTTCAGGATTCAATGAGAGCGCGCGCTGCAGACTTACGCGTGCTTTTTTGAAATGTTCATGCCCGAGGCTTGGCCCAAAAGCAACCGCCTTGCCGAGATAAAAATCGGCGGCCTTGATCAGCAGTTTGTATTTGAGCTCATTGAGGTCATTGCGGGTGTCTTTGAATTCAAAGAGATGTGTGTTCTCGCGTTCGGCTTCGAACATGACCTTCTCAACATCTTTGAATCTTCGAAGTTCTGCCAGAGAACGAGCCTTAAGAAGCAGCATCGGCACGTTGGTTCTGTGCGAAAGATGCAGGCGGTCGACTTCCCTGATAACTTCGTCAAACTTTTTCTGCGCAAACAGGCCCTTGATTTCATTTATCGAGTTTTCTTCAACATCGATTTCCTTCTGCAGCCTGGCCGCAGGGGTCAGCTCTTCGTCCTCTTCCTGAACCGGAAACTCAAGGCGGCGCAGATCTGGCCTGCGGGCCTCGATAGCCGCTTCAACTTCGGCAAGCTTTTCCTTTTCGCCGAGAAAAGCAAAACAGCTTTTCAGACCACTCAGGGCCACAAGATTCGAAGGCTGAAGCTGGTTGGCTTTTTCAAACGCGCTGAGCGCTTTCAAGGTGATGCCCGTCAGAATCTTTTCATTTTCACCACGCATTTTCTCGCGCGAAAGTGAATCTGATCGACGCAGGCTGTCTTCGAGACGATTGCAGGTATCTTCGCGTTCGAAAAGGTAATTGTTACCCTGTAGGACCAGGTGGTCGACATAGAGCTTGCTGGCACTTTCTTTGAGCGTCTGGTGCTCAGAATCATCGGGGTGCCAGTGCTCGGTCTCTTCAAGAAGCTTGTAACCAGCCTCGAAAAGGTTCAGACGGTTGAGTTCAAGAAAAAAACTGTTGATAAATTCAACATCTGCGGGGTTTTCGTCGGTGAAAAATTTATGAAAAAGCTTGATGGCAGCCGGGGTTTCCCGGTTGCGCGTCAGCGTGATGATTTTTCTTTTGGTCTCTAGGGTTCTGCGTTCTGCCATAAATTCTGCAATAAAATATCATAAATCGTGGCTTATGGCATTAATTTGTCTCGATCTAAAAGCAGAAATCCGGCCGGGCCGGATTTCTGTCGGGTTGTCAGTGCTGATTCTCTGACGTTCGGTCACGGGTGTTGCGACCGTAATACGAAAGGTCGCGTATCTTCTCACGGCGCAACATCCGATGCAGCATCATCGCACGACTGACGATGAAAACAATGGTGCCACAGATCAATCCTCCAACGAACCCTGCCATTAAAACATTATGGTTCAAAATTCCTACCCCCGTTTCAATGTTTTGCGGTATCTTTTTCGGCAGGATGCTAAAATTGTTAAATAGATTCCAAATCTAATTATTCAGGAAATAATGATGTTTGAACTGGTTCTTAAAAATGGTCAGGTGTTCTGGGAAGACTCTCTTATCGCCGCTGATCTCGCCATTAACGGCGAAAAGATTGCTGCAGTCGGTTTTGGCCTGAGCGGCAGAAGGGAAATTGACGTCAGCGGTCGCTGGGTGCTGCCCGGAGCTATCGACGCCCATACCCACTTCTCGCTGCCTTTCGCGGGCGCCATCTCTGCTGATGATTTTTATTCCGGCAGTATCGCCGGAGCCGCCGGTGGGGTGACCACTTTTATCGATTTCACAGCCCAGAAAGGTGAAGAAGGCGTTCTTGAAAGTTTGAACCGCAGAAAAGCCGAAGCCGATCCTCTTGTCGGTATCGATTATTCTCTGCATGCCTGTATTGGCCGCTTCAATAAAACGGTCGAGGAACAGCTGCCACAGCTGACTGCAGAAGGCGTTACCAGTCTGAAAATTTTCATGGCCTACGGCAAGTCTGGTCTGATGCAGAATGATGCCAGCCTGCTCAAGGTTCTCTCTGCCTGTCGGCAACATGGCATTCTTATCACCGTTCATGCCGAAAATGGTGTCATCATCGATGCTCTGACCGATGCCGCCACCGAAGCCGGTGAACTCGGTATAGAAGCCCTGCCGAAAACCCGGCCGGTTTTTACCGAAGTCGAAGCGATCCGCCGTATCTCTGACTTTGCCCGGCATACCGGCTGCAAAGTTTATGTCGTGCATGTCTCAAGCGGCGACGGTGCCCACACTCTCTGGGGCGAAAGAGTCAACGGTTCGCCGCTGGCCGGCGAGACCTGCCCGCAGTATCTCTATCTCGACGACTCGATGCTGGTGCCACCCGATGGCCATCTCTGGGGTTGCTGCCCTCCCATACGTTCAAAACCCCAACAGGAACTGCTCTGGAAATGCCTGGCGACCGGCGAAATCGCGGTCATTGCCACCGACCATTGCCCATTCACGCACGCCGACAAGAACACCTGGAACAATAAAATAACCAGCCTGCCGATGGGTCTGCCCGGTATCGAAACTTTCCCGGGGCTGGTTCTCAATGGCGTTCACAGCGAAAAAATTACCCTGAAGCGCGCAGTAAGAGCCATCTCTGAAAATCCGGCGAGAATTTTCGGTCTTTACCCCGAAAAAGGCAGCCTGATTCCTGGAACCGACGCCGATGTGATGATTTACAACCCTGACTGTAATACTCCGATCAGCGCCAGAACCATGCACATGCGCACCGATTATTCGCCCTATGAAGGCCTCGCCTGTCGCGGCCGTAATGAAATGACTCTGCTGCGCGGCCAGGTTGTTTACAGCCATGCAGAAGGCTGGAAAGGCAGGCAGGGTGGGGGAAAATTTCTCAAACGCAAGGCCACAGACCCCGACTTTTTCTGACCTCGCGCCTGACATTAGTTCGCTGAAATGGCTAAAAGCAGACCGGCCTGATGAAAGCAGTTTTCATCAGGCCGGTTCGTTTTTTTTTGCTTAATCAGATTTTTTTGAGAATGCAGCCTTCGAGATGTTCCATGTCTTTTTCAGTAAGCTGCAGGGTGCGTTCATAGCGGGTTACAATACGCTGGCAAGCCGGACAGCTGTTACCAGAAAAGCGGAAGAGAGCGATGAGTTCCTGCGCGCACATAGAAGGCACCTCCTGCTGAATTTTTCTTACCTGTAAAAACTATCGGCATTCTTCTTTTCATAATTTAGAAAAAAAATATCGCAATACATTCAGGGTGATCGCATTAAACTTCTGGATTCCGGTTCTAAGCCCGGAATGACGAATATTGGCTGCGTCATCCCGCAGCAGCGGGAATCTTGTTCTGATGAGTGATACGGCATTTCAGTGCGATTGCCCTGAGAAAAACTCCAGATTATTGCTTCTTATACAGAAAGAGGCTAAAATCGCGGTATGGTAAAAAAAATAACGGTAATAACTGGCTCTCGTGCTGAATGGGGGCTGCTTGCGCCACTCTGCAGCAAAATGCAGGCACTCGGCCTGCAGGTGCATGTTCTCGTTACCGGCAGTCATCTGCACACGGTCGGCGGCGGCTCTGCCGACGAAGTCAGGGCTGCGGGTCTGCCGGTTGTTGAAGTGCCGATTATCCCCGCAGATTCAGGCGAAGATGACCAGAAGCGCATGCTGCAGACAATTGGCAATGCTTTTCCCGCGATTGCTGCAGCTTTGAACCGTCTGCGGCCAGACCTGTGCCTGGTTCTCGGTGACCGATACGAAATTTTTGCCGCTGCCGCTGTCTGCAGACTTGTCGGTATCAGACTTGCACACATCTCTGGTGGTGAGCTTACCGTTGCCGCCTTCGATGATTGCCTGCGCCACTGCATTACAAAATTGAGTGATCTGCATTTTGCCGCCACCGAAGAATACCGTCGGCGCATCATTCAGCTTGGCGAGCAGCCTGAAATGATCTTTAATGTCGGTGATCTCGGTCTTTCCGACCTGAAGAAAACTGCATTCAAAAGCCGTTCAGAGCTTGAAACTCTGCTGTCGGTCGAATTGAAAGATTTTTTTCTCGTCACCGTTCACCCCGAAACCTGCAACCCGGGCGAAGGCCTGCGTATCGCTCAGATGCTTACCCGCATACTGGCCAGTGGTTTTGTCGGCTGCAGTCTGGTTTTTACCGGTGCCAATGCTGATCCGGAAGGCGAAAAAATCAATGAGCAGTTCAGCAGTTTTGCCGCCCGCCACAAAGGCTCTGTGTTTGTCAGGTCGCTTGGCCGACTGAATTACCTTTCGGCTGCCCGCCTCGCCAGATGCGTCATCGGCAATTCTTCGAGCGGCATTGTCGAAGTGCCCGCTCTCGGTACACCGGTGGTTAACATCGGCCGCCGCCAGACCGGTCGCCCGCATGGCGAAGCCGTAATCAGCGTTGCTGCTGAAGAACATGCGATGTCTGCAGCGATCGTCAGGGCCTCTGAACCCGAATTTCGCCAGAAGGTCGCGACAGCTGTAAATCCCTACGAAGGCGAAGACTCGGCCAGTCGCATCGCCGGTATTATCGCCAGCTTCGATCTCGCCTCGGTCCGTCGCGAAAAAGTGTTCTTCGATCTTGCTCAGCCACTCTAGTGGTCTGTCACGCAAGAATTGCATGGTGTTCCGTCATTCCGGGCGCAGACCCGGAATCCGGAAGTTGCGGAAACGAATTATCTTTGACGATTTCGGCAGGAAAAAACCGGTACAAACAAAAAAGCCGCCCTTTGCAGGCGGCTTCTTCATACTGAGTTAAATCAGTTTACGGCTTCTTTGGTTTCGGGAACGATGCTGACGCAATGTTTGCCCTTGAACCATTCAAATTTCACGCGGCCTTCGGTGAGGGCGAAAAGAGTGTCATCTTTGCCTTTGCCGACGTTGTGGCCTGGGTGAATCGGAGTGCCGCGCTGTCTGATAAGAATGTTGCCGGCTTTTACGAGTTCGCCTGCATATTTCTTGGTGCCTAACCGTTGCGCATTACTGTCTCTACCGTTGGTGGTTGAGCCCTGTCCCTTCTTATGAGCCATGATAAATCCCCCTTAGGTGACTAATTCAACTGAACATGTTCCGGATACGATTCTGCAATCTTACGGAACCCGTATTTAAATACTTTACAAACTGCCCTGAACTTTTCTGCATTCGCCTCTGGAACTCTGATCAGGAGGTTGCATGAACCCACTCCGACCTCACCCTGAAGCTGTGCTTCGAGCTCTTCTTCGAGTCCTCCGATAACCGTCTGAACCAGTGCTGACACTGCTGAGCAAACGATATCGAAGCCCTTCGCAGCCTGACCACTGTGCCCGACAACCCTGAGGCTTACCTGATTTTCAGAGGCTTCCGGGAAGTCGACAACAATCATCAGCCTTTGATTTCTTCGATGAGAAGAGAGGTGTAGTGCTGGCGATGACCGAGTTTGCGGCGATAGTTGACTTTGCTCTTGTATTTAAGAACAGTGATCTTCTTACCGCGGGCATGGCCAACAACCTTGGCTTTAACCTGGGCACCCTTCACGTAAGGGGCACCGATCTGAACGGTTTCGCCGTTCTTTACAAACAGAACCTTGTCAATTGCCATGGTTGAGTTTGCGGCCTGGTCGAGTTTTTCGCAGCGCAGTCTGCTGCCTTTTTCGACGTTGTACTGTCTTCCACCGATTTCGATAATGGCGTACATTTAATTTACTCCCAGTCTTGAGTGTAATAAGGTTTGCGAGGTTAAACCAAGTTAAAGTTAAGGGCTAGCGTTTCATGGGAAGTTACATCTTATCACGAAATATTTAAAATTTCCACTACGAAAACAAAAAAAATGTTAATTTGTTCTCCTATGAACGAAACAACCGCTAAAACCATGACTATGACATCATTCATTCCACGGGCTGCAGCCTGGGCATTTCTTCTCGTATGGGCGAAATTGATCTTTTCAGAGAATCATTCAATGCTTCTGCCTGAATCGGGCCTCGATCTGGCTGTCATGCTTTTCATAATCGCAGCCGGCATCTATGGGAAAAAATATTCCGGCTTTCTGCCCGCCTTCGCGCTCGTGTCTTATGAGGTACACAGTCAGGCTGCCATGCGGGTCGAGAACTTTCAGGTCTTATATGTGCTTTCATGGTTTTTGTGTACATATTACCTCTACAAAGAACCTGACCGTGCTGCAAGTCTGGTTGTCTACCATGCAGGCATCAGTTTTGACCCGGGTTCTGCCGTTACCATGGGTGTCGGTATGCAGGCCGGAATTTCAGCTGCACCGGTCACTGTCATGTTTCTGCTTTTCTACTGCCGCGAACTGCTGCATGATCGCATCAGTTTCACCGCAGACTGCAGGCATTTCCTTGCCGTCGGAGCCCTGGCCTGGCTTGCCGTAAACCACTATCAGGGTATTGCTGCTGACCTCACTTCACAGTTCGTGGCATTTTCAGCGGCAACCCTGTTGTTTTTCGCGACCTGCTCGGTCGCCGCCGAACCGCGTCAGCAGCAGCGAATCATCGACACGATCGCTTTCAGCGGCATTCTCATCGTCGGTGCCGCATTGACGAACCAGGCACTCGAGTCTGCCACTCTGGGCGAATTCTTTTCGCGCCGCGCCTGGGCCGGTTCTTTGCACCCGAATCATCTGGCTACCTGGTGCCTGGCGGCTGTGTGGGCAATTATCGCCGGCATCCGTTCCAATCCGGAAGTTCATTACAACCGCCGCCTGCTGCTGGT
>DAOQWI010000127.1:0-9839 GCA_035342015.1 Candidatus Ozemibacteraceae bacterium
CCAAACATTTGCAGGAGGCACTGATTTTGAAACAGACTATCTGTAATGACATTTACTGGGTTGGAGCGCTCGAATGGAGCAAAGACCATTTTCACGGTCACGAACTTTCGATCCGCCACGGCACCAGCTATAACTCATATTTCATCAACGACGAAAAGAAAGTGCTCATCGATGTGGTGCGCGATTCGCATCTTTCAGATCTGGCCGATCACATCAGTCAGTTCTGCAAGGTCGAAGAACTCGACATTCTCATCATCAACCACGCCGAACCCGATCATGCCAGCGGTCTGCCCAGACTGCTGCAGATGAACCCGAACATCGAGATCTACGTCAGCCGCGGCGGCAAGATTTCGGTCACCAGACATTTCCCCGGCGCCGAAAAAAATCTCAAAGTCGTAAAAACCGGCGACGAGATCAAAATCGGCAAACGCACCCTGCGCTTCTTCGAAGCTCAGATGCTGCACTGGCCCGATACCATGTTCACCTACTGCCCCGAAGACAAGATACTTTTCTCAGCCGACGCCTTTGGCCAGCATTATGCCGCCCCCGAACGCTTCGCTGACCAGATAGATCAGAAGGGCCTGTGGTTCGAAGCCGAAAAATATTTCGCAAATATTCTCACCCTTTATTCACAGCAGATTCTCAAAAAAATCGATGAATTCCTGAAACTTGGCTGGGAAATCGCCATCATTGCTCCGGCACACGGCGTCTGCTGGCGGCAGAACCCGACTCAGATCGTCGAAAAATACGTGCAGTGGGCAACCGGCGAACCGCAGAAATCTGCCGTAATCATCTTCGACACCATCTGGGGCGGCACCGAAAAGATGGCGCGCGCCATCGCCGAAGGGCTCGAAGACGAGGGCGTTTCATACCGCATGTTCAACGCCGGCGCCGCCGACCTGGCCGATACGATGACCGACCTCCTGTCGTGCCGCGCTCTGGTAGTCGGCTGCCCGACCCGCAACAACAAGCTGCTGCCGACCCTGGCCCTGTATATGGAAGAAATCAGCGGTCTGCGCTTTAAAAACAAGATCGGCATGGCTTTCGGAACTTACGGCTGGAGCGGCGAAGCGGTCAAACGCCTCGAAACCTTCATGCAGGAAGCGGGTATCGAAGTCGTGATTCCCGGTTACAAATGCCAGTTTGCCCCGAGCCCGGAAGATCTCGCGAAATGCCGTGAAATGGGGCGTGAGCTCGGCCAGAAGATCAAAGCAGCCTGAAAAAATGCTCGATAAAACGAGGCAGCCTCTCCTGTCGGGGGGCTGCCTTGTCGTTTTTCTGCTGCTGGTCGCCTGCCGGGTTTTTGCCCAGCCCTACGACCTGCCGATACGTGTCATTGCCCGAGCCGACACCCACCGGCTCTATTACAACTATTACAGTATCAGAGAGTGCCTCGACATCTACAACGACGACAATCTCAAGCCGCTAATCGTTACCGGAGTCACCGCGAGCACCTGGCGCGGCCACAAAAAAGACGTCATGGACGACGACTGGTTCGCTGACCGCCGACCGGTAACCATCAAACCCGGAACGGTCTACCGGGTTGTCGAGCGCAAGCGCGTGGTAATCGGCATGTTCAAGCGAGACTGGTGGGTGCGCTGGATAAAGTTCAAAGTTACGACCAGTCGCGGTGAGTTCGAAAGTAATTTCGTCGCCTCACCCTTCAAAAAACCCGGCGAACTGCGCAATGAAATTCATCAGCCGCAGATAGACACGCTCAGTGAACCTCAAGGGCTCACTCCGATGCAGAAAAGGCTGCCAACGCCATGATAAAAACCGACTGTCACAATCACAGCAACTACTCACAGGATTGCCGCGAAACTCCGGAACAGCTTGTCGAGGCGGCCTTAACCCGGGGCATCGATGTGATGGCAATAACCGATCATGCCGATTTTGCTCAGGGCGATTCGATTTTCGACCCAGATACCTATCTCGCTCATCTGCACGCACTCAGCGGCAAAATCAACGGCATGACTCTACTGTGCGGCGTTGAACTCGGGATTCAGGCCGAACACGCCGAACTCTGCCACCGATTCGTTGCCGGCCGATCGTTTGACTTTGTCATCGCCTCGATGCACCGGGCGCGTGAGCTTGATTTTTACTACGGCGAATTTTATAAACAGCACAGCAACATAGAAGAATGCTGGAAAATCTATCTCGAAGAGTCGCTGCGGGCAGTACGGGCTTTTTCCGATTTCGATGTCTTTGGCCACATCGATATCATCAGACGTTACAGTCTGACACGCGGCACCCTGATTCCAGAAACACTGCAGCCTCAGCTCGACGCGCTCCTTTCCTGGCTGATCGAGCATGATAAAGGCATCGAAATCAACACTTCCGGAATACGCTACGGCCTCGACAGTTTTCATCCGCACGTCTCGATTTTAAGACGTTTTCGTCAGCTTGGAGGCCGGATAGTTTCCATTGGGTCTGACTCACATGGCTCGGCTAGCATCGGAGCAGGCTTTTTTGAAGCAATTGAAATGCTCCGGTCAGAGGGCTTCACCAGCTTTGCCACTTTTCACAGGCGCCAGGTCAGACTTCACCCGATCACCTGGTCATAAAACAAGCCTGTAGGCCAAGTTACAAAGGGGTTCGCTTTTTCGGAGCATTCTGCTAAGATAGTCTGCAGAGATATTTTTGTCAGGCCCGGCATAAATTTCTGCCAGACCTGCGTCAGGGCAAGGCCCCAGGAAAGGACTGCAGAATATCATGGAAAAACCTCCCGATCTTTTAAACTCATCGGCACTCAAAGCAAACATGGCCACCACGGCGGCCCAGGTCGAGATTCCCAAAAAGTTTGCGCCACTGCTGCGGGCAGTTGAAGATTTTTACGGCGTTCACAAACGCATACAGGAACTTCTGACCGAGCTGAACCACCCGTTCGTGAACTGGGAATACGTCACCGACAGTCTAAAAACCTTTTCGGTAAACGACTTCAGCAAATTCAACGTCCACGCGCAGGCGGCTGAAGCGATCAACTGCGTTCTCGACATCTATTTCCAGGTCATCGACAACGCCAGTGAAAGCCGCATTGTTGACAAAGCCCTGCGCTTTCTCTTCGATTTTCTCGATACGGTCTTTTCTGAAAGTGGCATTCACGTCGAGAGAAATCTACCCCTGGTAGACGCAGCCTGTGGTCGACTTCTCTGCCTCGCAGCCCACCCTGACTTGAAACTGAAAAAATGTTCGGCGCATATCAAGTTTCTGGTTCGCAGCCATAATACGGTTATCGAGCGACTCAAAAATTTTGCGGCACTGGCTGAAGTGACTTTTGTCCAAACCTACCGGCACTGGCTCAATCAGATTGATCCGACCACATGGTTCGACCACAACTCGCTGGCCGGGCTGACCGCCAGTGAAGAATACGACCCCGAGACCCCGGCCCGCATCCGGCGGTTAAAGGAAATGCTCGAGCCACTATCGCATAATAACCTGCAGCAGCTGCTCGATAAAATAAATTCTGCCACTGACCGGGCTGCTCCAGATTTTTCAAGACTGCTGTCAACTCCAGATTACCAGCAGATTCTTGATGCCTATATCAAAATTGCTGACCAGATCGAGCGCGAGAATGCCTTTGGCAACCAGCGCTATCTCACCAAGCTCGATTATCTGTTCAATATTGTCGGCTCGGCGACCCTCGAAGAACTCCACACCCAGTCACTGCAGGAAATAAACCGTTCTCTCAGCCTTGGCTTCGCCGAGGAGCCAGAGAACCGGCGCGCCTCATTCATCATGAAGATCTGCGTGACCTTGAACGATTTTGCTTGTCAGAAGCGCTTTCGCAGCATTTTTCTCAGCTGCATTCTCACCATGGCCCGTGACGTTGTAAAAACCGATAACCGCCAGATGCTCGAAATTCTCATCGATGCCATCATTCAGTCTGGGTTTCAGTATCCTGAGGTATCTGGCAGCAATTCAGAATGGCAGATTCAGGTCAACCCAGATCACATCAGAAACATTCGCGTCTGGATGGAAATTATCGCAATGAAACCGGCCTGGACCCGCAAGCTGCTTTCAGCACTGATAATCAACCTCAAGCTCGGTGGTGTGCTGATTCGCGATACCGACCTTTTTCAACGCGATATTTCGGCTTATCTGAATGCGGGAATCGCTCACAATCTGAATCTGTCAAAACAGCTTCTGCGGCTTTTTCCGGCTTTCTTCAATGAAATCGGCGCCGAAGGCGAGCTGCGCGAAATTTCTACCCGCGCTGACGAATTGTGCTCACGGCGCGATATTCTCGTGCACTTTATCCGCAAGCAGTCGCATGTTGAGAGCAACAACAACCTTGTCAATTTTCTGGCCGCCAGCTTTCAATTCTGGGTAACCGGCAACCATGAGCTTATCAGACCGTATGTTCCGGTCGAGGTGCTTGAACAGATCGATACAGCGGGAGAGTATTTTACCGGCCTGCACCAGGCCTTTGCGGCACTTGCCGACGAGGGTCTGCTCGATACTGCCAGGCTGCTTGAAGTCAAAGCAGAAGAACTGAAAACCCGTTTCGACAGTCTGCCGATCACTGATCGCGACCGTAACCGGGCCCGGCACCTGATCAGAATGTTTCAGCTGCTGACCAAAAAATACAACCCGCAGCCGCTCGATCTGCTGAATGATCTCGCGATGGTCAATCTGTTCGAACCGGCTCGAATTAAAGCGCTTGAAAAGCATCTCGGCCGCAGAGATTTTCGTGAAGCTCTGGTTATCGTTCTCGAATTCCGACAACTCCTTCAGGAGATAATTCTAAGCTCTGAAAAAACAACGGCCTCCGAGAACATCTACTTCAAGCGCCATATTGCCGCAGGTATCCCGTCGATGTATGGCGTCTACCATGAGCCGAAATTCGATGCTCTTGGCCTTTCGTTGCGTCTTGAAAGCTTCGGAACCTCTCTGTTCGAAATGATGGTGGAAGAAATGGGCCTTACCTTCATCACCAAAAGCACCATCATGAAGATTCATATCTGCCTGCCCCTTTTTCTCAAGGCTCTTGAGATAGAGGGCATCCCGCATCGGCAGATTGCCAGCAAAATCGAATATCTGAAAAGCGGGCTCGGCATCAAGCTCTTTTCTATCGATCAGTATCTCGATATTTTCCTTGGCATTTCCAAGGCGATTCAGAACATCATTCGTGATTTCTACATCGACACGCACCGCAATAACCTGCCCATCATCATCAGGCAGATGCTGCAGCGTGACTGCCCGGGTATAAAAGGCACAGATCCCGACGAAAACACCTGCGTTCTGAAGGTTTCAGAAAACTTTCTGCGCTCGCTGCTTTCTTCGGCATTCAGTCTGCAGGTTCTCGACAATCTGATCAACCGCATTGTAAGAACCCTGCGCGAAGAACTCGAAAAATTCCGCGACAAAAAGGCGATTCTCAACCTCGTAACCACCTACAACCCTGATATCACGGTCTCAAATCTCTATGAGGCCGACCCCAGCATCGACAATGCCATTTTACTCGGGAACAAGGGTTACTGGTTGAAGAGGCTTGCCGCCTACGGGTTTCCGGTGCCGCGCGGCTTCATTCTTACCACCGAAGTTTTTCGCTGTTTCGATGCCCTGATCGGCTACAAGTATATGCTGAAAGACCTTACTCACAGAATTCATCAGGCTGTTGAAAAAATCGAGGAAGAAACCGGGAAAAAGTTCGGTTCTCCGGAAAACCCGCTTCTATTCTCTGTTAGAAGCGGTGCCGCCATTTCCATGCCCGGCATGATGAACACATTTCTCAACGTCGGCATCAACAAATCTGTCTGCGAAAGCCTGAGTACACGCAAAGGTTACGAATGGGCCGCCTGGGACAGTTACCGCCGTTTTCTACAAATGTGGGGAATGAATGAAGGGCTCGATCGCAACTACTTCGATGGCCTGATTGAAGACTTCAAGAAAAAGTTCGGCGTCAGCAAAAAACTGCAGCTCAGCCCCGCCCAGATGCGTGAAATAGCGATCTCTTACCGCGAAAACCTCCAGAAAAGAGGAATAAAAGTCTTCGATAATCCTCTGGATCAGCTAAAATATGCCATCCTCAGGGCTTTTCAATCCTGGAATTCAGATTGTGCCAAGCTGTTTCGTCGCCAGATGAATATTTCCGACGACTGGGGAACCGCTGTTGTCGTGCAGACAATGGTTTTCGGCAATCTCGACACCAATTCAGGCTCCGGGGTCACCTTTACCCGCGATCCAAACGGCCAGAACCGAGAGATTCACCTGTTTGGCGACTTCTTTTTTGGCGTTCAGGGCGATGACATCGTCTCGGGTCTGATCGAAACCTACCCGATTTCTGAGTATCAGCGACTTAAAGAGAGACCTTCGGCAACCATGTCACTCGAAACGCAGTTTCCGGAAACCTACAACCGCCTGCTGCAACACGCCACCACCCTGATTGTCGAAAATGGCTTTCCGCACCAGGAAATAGAATTCACCTTCGAGAATGAAACGGCTGAAGGGCTTCATATTCTGCAGACACGCGACCAGTATCAGGAAAAGGAAATCAGAGCCTCTTCATTCTTCGACACCGATGAACTGCACGCTTCGCTGCTCGGCAACGGCGTCGGAGTTGGTGGTGGTGCGCTTTCCGGCAAAGTCGTCTTCTCTGAAAGAGAAATCAGAAAGTCGAAAAAATATGACCCGGACACGCCGCTGATACTTATCAGACCCGATACGGTTCCGGAAGATGTTGGCCTGCTGCTGCAGGTCGAAGGTCTTCTCACCGCCCGCGGCGGCAGAACCAGCCATGCTGCCGTCACGATTCCGCAGCTGAAAAAGGTTGGTGTTGTCGGCTTCAACAAACTGAAGGTCTATGAGGCCGATTCTTACTGCATCATCGCCGGGCGCCTGGTCAAATCTGGCGAGTATCTCAGCATTGACGGCTGGACTGGTGCGGTCTATTTTGGGCAGCACCGGCACGACTGAAAATACCGGCGCGGGCGAAAAAACCCGCGCCGGCACATTTCCCTCAGCGCAAAGATTTATGTGCGTGCACCGTCAGGTCACCAAGGCGATTGGTATAACTGCCGAATTCATTGTCATACCAGCCAAAAATTTTGGCGTGAACGACCGGAATATCGATTTTACCGCCCGGCACCAGGCGCAGAACCTCTTCGGGCAGCCCTGCAATCTGTGAAAGATCGGCTTTGATGAATGCAGTGCGCGTATGATTGAACTGCCCCTCGATGACAACTGCGGCATCGGTGCCGGCCATGTCAGAAGAGACATTCTGAGCATCCGAGTAATGCAGTAGCGGGCTTGTTTCGGACGTCTGCCGGTAAAGGGCATTGATCGATTCGCGTGAAATCAGATTGCCGGTAATACCCTGCTCCGGGCTCGACTGGAAGGTAGCATTGAGAATGATCAAAGATTCGGTACTGGTAGGAATACGGATTGAATCTGCCATGAAACCGATATCTCTCACTTCCGGAATGACCTGACTGAGCGCCTCGGCAGCGTTGGTAGAGGTCAGAATGATATTGTTGAGAAAGCTGCGGCTTTTGCGCAGGTCCTTGTCGCCGGCGCCCGGTACGCTGTCGAGCACCGACTGGGTATTGGTGGCAGCATGCACCGTGGTCATCGAGGCGGTAAGAATAACGCTCGTCGCTGCGTTCTCGAGCAGGGGCTTGACCATATGAGCAAGCCCGGTAGTCGTGCATGAGGCGGCAGAGAGAACCGCATGCCGCGCCGGGTCGAAAGCCCCGTGGTTTATGCCATAAATCAGGGTAACTGCGTCGTCAGGCATTGAAGCTGCGCGGTTCTTGATTTTGAAGGCTGAAGAATTGATCACGACTCTGGCACCGGCCAGCAGATGCCCGCGGATCGAACCCTTCGGGTCTTCCGGGGCAATTGTCGGATCGATAAACTTGCCGGTACATTCAGTAACTACTTCAACGCCGTGCGCGCGCCACGGAATATCTTTCGGGTTACGCGCCTGGCGCAGCACCGTTACCGGGGTCTCGCCGATCATGAGTTTCCCGGCGCTTTCATCAACTATTTTGATCATGGGTTTGGCGTAGTTACCGTAAAGAAACCGGTGCATCTGCCCATAAGTCGAGTCTTTTTCGATGAACTGCGCAACGGCCTCAAGACTGGTGCCTATCTCACGGCCCTGATTAACCACTATGGCGTCGAAATACCTGCGACCGACATGATGCCAGAGGGTCAACTTGCCTATCCGGCCAAGACTGTTGATACCAAGAACCTTCTTTCGCTCACTGAATACCTCGATTGTCATAAAACCATTCCTCTTACCTTTATTTTTCAGGGGCCCGCTTTTTTGCCGGGCCCCTTCAGCCATTCTATTCCTGCTGTCACCTAATTTCAATGAAATCTGGCAATGGCCGCGACAAACCCTGCCCTGGCCGCCAAAAATCGTATTCCCCCCTCTGTGAAGCGAAGTAAAAATGTTTTATAATTTACGCATACTATACAATCAGAGGTAAAAATTAACGGAATTATGCTGAACTTATTTCAGAAAAGCGCCAGACAACCGGTTTTTCTTGCCAACAGAAACTTCATTCATCCGCAGGACAAAATCGTCGTTGACGTGACAGCCGACGGTTATAAACTGCCGGGCATCATCGACGTACATTTTCATGGGGCCTTCGGCTGGGATTTTGTATTTGGCGACCCCGACCGCATCGAGGAAATGCTCGATAAGGTCATGGCCCGTGGTATTACCGGTGTTTTTCCGACTCTGATCACCTGTTCCGAAGAGCAGCGCCTGCAGGCTCTCAAAGACATCGCCATCGTGGCGAAACGCCGCACAAGACCGCCTTTCATTCACGGCATCTATCTGGAAGGCCCTTTTCTGGCCGCCGAGAAACGCGGTTCACACCCGCAGGAATTCCTTTTAAAACCCGACATCGAGCTGCTGAAAAAGTGGCAGAAAGCTGCTGACGGCCTGGTTAAAATCATCACCGTTGCTCCCGAACTGCCAGGGGCAATCGAATTCATCAGCCAGGCGTCAGAATCAGGAGTATTCGTCGCCATCGGCCATTCAAACGCCGACTGGGAAACGACTGAAAAGGCGATTGAAGCAGGCGCCAGACAGGTTACCCACCTTTTTAACGCCATGCCGACCTTTCACCATCGGCAGCCGAATATGCTCAGCCATATTCTCGCAAACAAAAATCTCTGCGTCGAGTTGATCGGCGATTGCGAGCACGTCGCGCCCGAGATCGTCAGATTCATCTACGGTCTTTACGAACCGAACCAGATCATGCTGGTTTCAGATGCAGTGGCTCCGGCCGGTATGCCCGACGGCGATTATGAACTGTACAACACGCACCTGGTCAAGACCGGCTGCCAGTGTTGCCTCAGGGGCGGCGGGCTGTTCGGCGGCGCAACGCTGCTGATCGACTGTCTGCCGAAACTCGCAGAAAAAGCCAATCTTCCGTGGGGTCTGCTTGGCACATCGGTCTGGCGTGTGCCATGCGATCATTTTAAAATCAAACCGCCCGAAACCGAAGTATTCTTCGATGCCAGCATGAAATGGCTGGCAACCCGCGTCAATCACCAGGCCTGGTATTGCCGCGTCTGAGCAGTTTCGCTTTTCAACGAACTACGAGAAGGTCTTCACGGCCGATTGCCAGCAGGGCGGCGTTGAGCACTGCGAGGTCGTCGTCAAAGCCGAAAGTTTCAGAAAAATCGTTCTGAGCATCGTCGGTGTCGATAAAATACCTGATCGCGATCGAAACGACGTTCTGATGAGCCTCAGGCATAGCGCGAAAGGTCTGCAGCAGTGTTTTGAAAGTTGTCACCATTCTGCCGATCAGCTCAACATCGATAGCCGGATTGTTCCGACTGCCGGCAACGATTTTTTTCTGATAATCGTCGAGGTCGGC
>DAOQWI010000128.1:0-9816 GCA_035342015.1 Candidatus Ozemibacteraceae bacterium
AGGGGATCGAGCCTCTGCTGATTCTCAACACCAAGACTAAAATGGCGGTTGCCGGCGGCAAATACAATATTAACGCCGAAATTACCCGCAGAGACCCTGAAACGAACATCGCGGTTCCGGTCAGCCTTTCCGGCCCGGCCAATAACAGTGCACCGGCTCAACCCGTGCTTGGCCAGCCCGGAAAATACGGGCTCGATTTCGCCACCAAGCCAGATCCTTTTCCGATGCTGAAGCCGACCGAGTATCTCAAAAAGCTGGCTTCGCCCGGAACTATGAACCTCATTCCCAATGTTGGCAAAATGAGCACCAATGTTCTGGCGCTGGCGGTAACCATGGCGCTCAAGCCTATGGTTGAAGCAGTTCCACTCAGCAAAGGAGTGGTGAGCGTTCCTGACTGTTTCCAGAAATGGGAAATGCCGTATATGGGCACTGGCAACTCGTTTTACACCATTCCGACAACTGGCACCGGTGCCAATAAAACCAGATTTTTTGGCTACGGCGGCATGCATCCGACCCTCACCAGGGAAGTCGAAGGCAATGTGCTCAAACGTTCGCGACTGTGGCAGATGTGCATTGTCGGCATGAGTCCGATGGACCGACTGCCACTGCTTCCTTTCCCGCCGGTATTTCTGCCGCCCCCGCCTTTGGTCATACCAATCTGGAAAGCCCAGGAAGTATTGACCAAGTATGATTACAACCTCGAGCCACTTAAGGCCAATGCTGAATCAGGTAAGGCCGATTACAAGACCTATGAATATGACCCTTCACTGCTGCAGAATATGCCGCCCAACCTCTATACCAGCGAACAATACGCCAAAAAGGCGACTTATTACTATGAAAATGCTGAAGCTTTTATCGAAGACCTTCCTAACCGCATTACCACGGTAAATGGCAAAAAAGTGTTTGTGTTGAACGGGGTGTCTTATATTTCCGGTTCGCTCGGTACGGCGGCCAGCCCGTTCAATGCAGGCGAAGAAGCTTTTTATGTGCTCGGAAAAGGCATGATTGTCGTCAGCGGCAACCTTTTCCTGGGCTCGAATATCAAGGTCCTCGACCGGACTGAAGACGATCTGACAGTGTTTTCTCTGATTCTGCGCAATGGTGGTCTGTTAGCCCTTTCTGGCGGCAAACAATACGAAGTCGAAGGCTCGCTTTATACAGACAAGGGCATTTACTGCCATGCCGATTCAAGCCTGAGAATAGCAGGCAACTGGGTAACCAATCAGTTCAACAAGGCGGCAATGGGCGGTACCGTTGCGGTAGATTACGTTTCTTCGCGAGTGCGTAACTCTCTGGGCAGCCTGCACCCGGTGCGCGGCAAGTTCGACCCGAAGCGCTATCATGTTTCTTTCAGCCCGCTGTGGGCTTCGTGGAGGGCAAATTGATGCATGCCGGCATGAATAAAAAAGGTGCTACCCTTCTTGAAATCGTTATCGCGGCTTTCATCCTGGCGGTAGCTTTTATACCGATTCTCAGACTCGTTGATTTCGGGTCGACCTCTACGGCAAAGGTTGGTCATTACGCCAAGGCAACCCGGCTGGCTCAGGAGTTGATAGAAGAATGCAAACATGTGCCTTTCAAGGTTTATCAGAAGCATTACAGCGACCTGGCCAGCGGCAACTCTTTCGATGTTCACCCACAGTTCTACAAAGAAACTGCCAAAAGCATCGAGAGCTTTTTTAAAGAAAACATCGATGCCATGAAAGATTATGGCTGCACTGCAACTTTGAAAGCCAAGAAGAATGATCTCGACCAGATCGTCGAAGTCTGGTTCGAGGTCGAAATTTTCTGGCGCGATAAAGGCACGAAAGAAGACGAACGTTTTGGCCGGCGGGTTGTCAGGGCCGGCAATGCCTATTACAATTCTGAGGCTATTTAGCAGAAAGGTGAAAACATGAAAAATCGCAGAAAAACTGGCTTTACCCTGGTAGAAGTGATGGTCGCCATTTTTCTGTCGACCATCGTTCTTACTGCTATCTACGGCGTCTGGATCCGTGTTCAGCGTGAAATCGCCAAGTCGCATGCGCGGCAAACACTGCAGAGTGAGCTGAGAACCGCCTCAAACTACCTGCAGAAAGACCTTAAGTCGGTTAAGGAAGGAACTTTTGATGCCCCGGGTGGCCAGTCTGCCGACGGTTCTTCTTTGCATATCACGTTTGAACGTTTTAAAGAGAGTGAAGAAGGCAAAATTGCCCAGGATTCAACCGAGAAGGTCGAATACCGTCTAAGTGATGGTCTGCTGACGAGAAAGAGTACTACCGAACTCAAGATTCTTTCTGTCAGCATCGAAAGCATGCAGATTACCAAATCCGTTGATTCGGCCAGTCTCGGCGCTACCGATCTCGAGTCGACCGATGAAGATTTCAGGGCCGGGCGCGAGGCCAAGCTTGAAATCAACATTGTCGGTCGCAAGAATATTGCCGGTTCGCGCGAGGAAATGTACCACGTCGAGCGCACTTCGGTGGTAATGCGCGATGAATTCTACAAAAAGACCAACAAAAATTTCGTTTCGAATTTCGATCTGGCGAAACTTGAAAAAGACGCGGTTGTCGAAGTTGACAACTCTCAGGATGCCAGTTTTGGCCCGGGCGGAGCAATGACTGAAGAACAGCTGCGCAGTCTCAATGACGATCAGCTGACTGGCCTTGAGAATACACAAAAAGAGCTGGTGGACCAGGCGAATGACTCAATCGAGGAAATGAACAATGCCATCGATGATACCGACACCGGCGAAAGCGGCTGGGACAAATTCTGGGGCGGAGTGGCATTCTGGTCGACAAGCGAAGGCGAAAAAGTAAGAGGGATGCGATCTGACCTTGAGAAGGCAGATTCCCAGGATGAAGTTAAATCGGTTATCAATAAATTGTCTGAATACACAAAAGACAAGGAAGAGACCTTTCTTAGTCGCTCTGTGCCTGGTTATTCAAGTATGAGTGCCGCTCAAAAAGAGCTTTATAAAGAAGCTTACGAAATGAAACTGCAGGACAGAACCATCGAAGGCAGCCATCAGGAACTCGTTAAACAGGCAGAAAAAGATGGCAAAACCCCACCGGAAGCCCCCCAGAAAGTTATCGACGTTGCCACCGGCCAGACTGCGGGCGAAGGTTCACAGACATACGTTGACGGAGATGGTAATACGGTACAGATTGCTGATGAGTCTAACAGTTCGCGCAGCACGACTGAGCTGCGCACCGCCTATAACAATATCAATCTCAGCTGGATGGGCGAGTTTAACAAAGAACCCGAAGAAGTCGGGATCTATAACGCTGCGAAATCGATGATCAGCCAGGGCAAGGCCAAACTCAACGTCATTGAAATGCGCGATACTTCTACCGAAAATATTGCACTGATACAGAGAGTTAAAGCCAGTAATTAACATTCATTCACAGAAAGGCATTTATGCGCTTTTTTTTCGGCCTGTTGATTCTCATCTGTTGCGGTCTTACTGCAGGTGGCTGTGGTAGCTCTGACGGCGGTCTTTCTGACTGGCAGAAGCCTGCCCCGGTAACGGTTGTTTCAAACATCAAAGGCAAGGTTCTGCCACCGGTTTCTGTCAGCATCAGGCCTGGCTTGATGGCGCTTCTTGCTGTAGAAGGCACTACGGTTTTTGTCGAAAAATACCCGGAACATTCTGCAACAGCCGACAGCAACGGTGACTTCATTATCAAAAATGTACCGGCCGGCCGGCATCGACTTGTGGCTCACAAGCTTTCCGGTATTACACCTTATCGTCAGAGGTCCGACGTATTTGACCTGACCGGCCAGTTTGAGACACAGGTAATTGCCACGCCCGTTACTCTCGAGCCAGCTCCCTATAATCTGACTGTTAATGTCAGCGATGTCGGAACCGACCAGCCCTTGAACGCAACAGTCCGCATCTGGGGTTTCGAATTTCAGGCCATTAACGGTGTTGCCGAGGTTGGGCCGTTTCCTGGCGGCGTGCAGAGCAAAGAAATGCTTGTTTCTGCGCCCGGCTATATATCTTCGACGTTTCTTGTCGTCTTCAGCGATCAGCGAAAAGCAAAGCTTTTTGTAAGACTTACGCCCTCAACCTCAACAACCGGTAATCGTGCGCCATTTGCCGAAATCGAGCATACGGCGACCTCGGTAAAAACCAATGAAAGTCTCAGTTTAACCGCTATCGGCATTGATGCTGATGGCGATACAATTACATGGCTATGGTCGGCCACAGCCGGAACTTTTTCGAATCAGACCGGTCAGACGACTGTTTTTACCGCGCCGGCTGCTTCTGGCACTGTCGATATCACCCTCCTCGGAAAAGACCCCGATGGGGCGGCAGGTCGCGCGGTGCTTCAGTTGACAGTGGAGACCGGCAGTTCTCTTCCACCGAATCCAAATAACCGGCCACCGGTTGCCGCTTATGACCCGATTCCGGCTCACTTAAGCAAAAACCAGAGTGATGGCACCACGCTGCGATGGACTGGCAGTGACCCTGATGGCGACCCGATCACCTATGACGTTCTTCTTGCTGCCCAGGGCAGCGATATGAAAGTTGTTGCCGGCAACCTCTCTGAGGCTGCTTACAAAGTCGATGGGCTGGTTGCCTTCAGAACCTATTTCTGGCAGGTAATCACTCGCGATCAGTACAATGCGGTAACAGCCTCGCCAATGTGGCAGTTCGAGACCGGGGATCTCAACAATTTTGCGCCATACGTGCCCGGACTGCCGGTGCCTGAAGATCTTTCGATCAATCAGCTCCCGGCAACTCTCTGTACCTGGGCTGGCGGAGATCCTGATCAGGACGACATCATCACCTACTCGTTGATGCTCGGAACCGACAAGAATAATCTGCAGCTCAAAACCAGAACCAGACAGACGAGTATGCAGCTTGAAAATCTTGAACTTGGCAAAACCTATTTCTGGCAGATCCTCGCTGCCGATAACCGTGGCAAAGAGACTGCCGGCCCCATCTGGCGTTTCAGCACCCATTCGCCTTTAAACGGTAACCCGTCTGACCCTGAAGTGGTAGGTCCGGCAAGCGGGGCGACCGGCATAGCTGTTAATGCTCAGTTGCGCTGGAAAGCTTCTGATCCTGATGGCGACGCCATCTCTTACGACCTGTTTTTCGGCACTGCTTTTCCGCTTGAAAAAGTGGCGTCTGATTTGACAGCGCAGGCTTACACGCCAACCGGGAGTCTTAAATTTGCAACGCGTTATTTCTGGCAGGTTCTGGTGCGGGATTCTCGTGGTCTTACCAACCTGAATTCACCTGTCTGGTCGTTTACAACTGCCGAAAAAGTTAATCAACCGCCAAACCAGCCTCTGGCAATTTCGCCCGCCAGCGGCAGTGCCAATGTGTCGGTGCGTCCGGCATTTGCCTGGTCAGGCGGCGATATTGACGACGAAGACGTTTCTTACGATCTGTTTCTCGATCAGAGTATGCCGCCGACAACAAAAGTTGCAGAGAATCTCACGACGACAACCTGGTCGCCATCAGTCGACCTTGGCGCCGGCAAAATTTATTACTGGCAGATCGTTGCCAGAGACCCGGCCAACAATTCAACTGTCTCGAGCATCTTTTCATTCACGGTAAAACCTGAATCAGTTGACGATACGACTCCTCCTGAAGTTCTTTCGGTCAGTCCGGCCAACGGTGATGTCGGAGTTGCTGCAGAACAGACGATTACTGTTGTTTTCAGCGAGGCCGTAGATCAGAGTTCGGCTCTGAATGCGATGAGCTTTTCACCCGCTGTTAACGGTGCCTGGTCATGGGATAACGTGTCGACAATGGTGTTTCGCCCGACCGGTGGCTGGCCGCCTGGCAGTTATAACCGGCTTGTTATTGCAGACAACACTGTGAAAGACAAGAACAACAAAGTCATGAGCCGTGGTGGCAGTTATGGTTTCACTGTTGCTTCGGCGCTTCCGATTCCTTCGGGCCACCGTTCTGTTGCCTTCCCGAGGCTGCTTCAGGCAAATGAGACGGCGTTGATTTCTGTGCCCGACCTGCCTGCCGGGTCCAGGGCATTCGGGGTTGCGGTCGCTTCGCCCGACGCTGCCACTTTTACATTGAAAGCCAGTATGGTCGAAAAACTCCCTTCCGGTATCGACCCTCACTCAGCCTTTCGCTTTTTTGAACAGGGTTTGAGCGGCCATGAGCTCCCACCCTCTCTGGAATCGGCGGGCAATCTGCGCGGTAGTTCAAGACTTCGTGCCTCGGCCGTGGTTGGTAACACAGAAGAATTTTTTATACCTTTCTATGGTCAGGTTGCGACCAGCACTCCTTACCCTGCCAACAAGATTGTCGCGCGGTGTCAGGCGGCAGGTGAGCGCGTGATAATATATGTCGATACCGCTATTCAAAGCCCTTCAAGCAGTCTGGTTGCCGATGTCAGTCAGCGTTTTACAGAGGTGATCAGGCCGCGGGTACGCGATTATTTCGGCGAAGAACCGGATCGGGGGCCTGACGGTGAAGAACGGTTGGTTGTATTGCTGACCGACTCGATGACGACGGGAATTGCCGGGATATTTTACGGCAACGACCTTTTCGACCGCGATGAAAGCAATATTCAGCTGCGCGAGAGCAATGCCCGCAAAATTATCTATGTAAAATATTCTCTTTCGAGCCCGATAACCAGATTTGGCACCATGGCGCATGAGTTTCAGCATATGGTTAACTTTCATCAGAAGCGTCGCCTGGGTGGTAGCAGCAACTATGAGGCCGTCTGGTTAAACGAAGGGATGTCGAAGTTTTCTGAAGAAATCTGCGGTTATGGCATTCTTGAAGGCGATGCCAATACTGCATCGTTAATCAAGTTGTCACAACAGAACCTCAAAGATCTTTCACTGACAAATTTTACCGGATTGAACAGTTACGGTCTTTCTTATCTGTTTGTGCGCTTTCTGGCACAGGAAAACCGCTATGGCACAACCTACCGCGAAATCACCCGCAAGCTGATCGGCTCGGCACTTACCGGGAAAGCCAATGTTGCGTCAGTTACTGGTGAAGACTTTTCGCAGACGCTTGCCAGATGGGCAATGTCATTGTATCTGAATCGTCATTTATCAGAAAGCCCGGCTGATTATGGTCTGAAAAATCTTAATCTGGCCGGCACTTACAACGGTGTGACGCTGCCAGGTTTCACTTTTACCGATGTCAACACCGGGCAGAAATTGTCACTGAAGTCTGATGCCTTTGCCGGGTTTGTTAAAGTTTCTACCGGGCAGGCAAAAACCGAATTCAGTCTGGTTAATTCTGACAGCAACGGATTAAGGGTCTGGCTCTTTGACCGGCGACCATAGTGCTTTGTCAGAATTGCATCTGTAGCTTTTTCTTCATTTCCGCGTTTACACCTCGGAGGGTTTATGCGGGAATTCTCGGACAAGAGCTTTAATGCCTGTTCCATCTCTGGAGGCAAGCGCAGGGCAACTTAGACTCATTGAAGGTAGCTGCCTGTTTTCAGCCAACAAAAAGCAGAAAAAAGGTCGCGAGCAGAAAAACCCAGATTGAAACCAGTGCAATCAGGTTCCAGTCGAATGAATTCTCGATTTTCTCAATAATCGATTTTTCAGAACCGGCAGTGAAATCAGGCTGACCGTTCATTATGCTTCTCCGGCGGGTTCGAGCGGGCGTTCTGCTTTTTGCAGCAGTGCCTGGCGCTTAAGGAGTTCAGGATGCCCCGGGTTTTCTCTTGAGATGAGATTAGCCAGTGCTACAGCGGCTTTAAGATTGCCCTGTTTGATAAGCTCATCAAGCAGTGGCAAATTGACTTCGATTTTGGCCGGGTAAGCAGGGAGCTCTCTTTTACTGGTTCCGTCAGGTGCTGTCAGCTCAAGGCCACATCTTGGGCAGAAATACTCGTGTGGGCGGCAGGTGCTGTTGCATTCACCACAGGTGAACAACGACTTGGCAACCCAGACAAGGGCCTTCTGGATCAGGCGGGTGCCGGAAACAAAGCCCGGGGTTTCTTCGTGAATTATGATTCCATCGGGCAGGAAATCGCTTTTGAAAGACTTTGCCGCTTTATGAATTTTTCCGTCGAAAATTTGTCCAACCGTATAGACCTTCTGTATGGCGTTCGATTTTTCGAGAATCCCGATTGACTCTTTCGAGCGCATGTAAACATCGCGGTTTTCAAGGCTGTTGACCAGTCGGCTGGTTGTAGTCGAGAGTGTCTCAAAAAGAAATACGCACTCTTCAGGAGTGAATGCAAACTTGTCGCCGCTTCGGCTCGAGCTGGTGTCTCTCGTTTTAATAACGCTTTTGAGAGTTGCTTCGAGGTCAAGAACTCTCTGTTCGAGTTGCTCCTTTTCGCGCAGAATTGCTTCAGGAGTTGAGGCTGTCATGTTGCTGCGCAGGTTTTTGAGTTCTTCCTGAGCGCTGGCTAGGGCCGTTTCAAGAAACTTGATTTTGGCATCGGCGGCGGCAATATTGTTGCGAAAGACTTCGCTGCTTGGCAGAACCGCCAGATCGCGTTCAAGTTCGGCAATTTTTTTCTTGAGCGTGGCATTTTCGGTTTTAAGCTGCTCAGTGCTGATCAGCTGACTCTTGAGATCGCTGATCTCGGATTTGTCGAGTTTCATTGCGTCCATCAGCGCATCTTTGCTTCTGGAAAGCTCGATTTCTTTGTTTTGCAGAGCCTGACGCATCTGCTGATTCGTTGATTCGGCCTTGTTAAGGGCCGTTTCAAGTTCGACAATTTCGTTCTTGAGAGCTTCAAGAGCTGATTCGTCTGCAACCGGCACCTCGACTTTAACAGAGGGGCTGTTCTGCAGTTTTTCGATTTCTTCTCTAAGTGTGGAAATCAGCTTTTCGAGTTTTGTCTTCTCACTTCTTTCAAGCTCAAGGGCCTTAGCGTGTTCTGCGGCTTTTTCCCGGAGTTCCTGGGTTTTGTTCATCTCCAGGAAGAGGGATTCTTCAAGCTTGGCGTTGGTCTGCTTTATCGCCTGCAGCTCTTTTTCGAGGTTCTGGTAATCTTCGGTATTGCGAGGGTCGTGAAAAGCCGCCCCTTCGAGCTGAACAATCGTGGATCTGAGCGTGAAGGTCATGCTCTGGATCTGTTTTAAAACGTCTTCCCGGCTGTCTTTGGCGCTCAGCGAAGGCACCTGGCCCTTAAGATACACCAGCAGATTACGTACTATGTCGTCGAATGCAAGGTATTTCACTTAGTTGTTCCGCTTCTGAAAGAGGTTATGCTTCGAGATTACTTTAAAGCCCGTTCTAATGCAAGCCAGATTATTTGTCGGCTTTTTTCACCCTGTAGATGATCCAGGCGACAAAATAAACTGCCAGCGTTACGGCAAATACAATTGATATATCGTCAAAAATCCTGACTCTTGTTAGGTCTAGAAACATAGCTTTTCGCAAACCTGAAAAAATATAGGTGGAAGGGAAAAACGGGGCGATCTTCTCGACAAGCTGGCTTGAGTGCTGCAGGCTTGGAATCATCTGAAAGAATAGAAAAAGGGTTGTTCCGATAGCGTTGACCGAACCCTGGGTTGTGGCAAAAGATGCGATGATCAGGCCGGTGAAAATTGTCATCAGAGAGCCGAGAAAAGCTATCAGTATTAGAAAATGTGAATTACTGCCCCATTTGCCATTGATCGTGAGCATGATGATTATTGTCAGCATGGCGATAGCGAAGCTGAAAATGGATTTCCCGAGAATGAATTCTGATGAAGTGAGCCGTGTGAGGAATATGGCGTTCAGGGTTCCCTTTTCGCGTTCTTCTACAATCGACATGGGCAGGGCCAGAAAGCCGACCATGCCCAGTGCCATGACAATGAGCATAGGGAACATGCTGTCAGAAACGTTGCCGGCATTACTGGTACTGCCGGCCACCGGTTCTGCTCTCA
>DAOQWI010000129.1:0-1888 GCA_035342015.1 Candidatus Ozemibacteraceae bacterium
TGTGGCAACGCGCCAGAACAACAGAAAGACGGAATAACCGTTTGCTGCACAAACATAGATTGCTGCATCTGGCTTCTTGGAATACCAGACTTCGACTGGAACAAAAGACCGGAATAAAAAAAAGCCCCTGTGAATAAAGCAGTTCACAAGGGCTTTTTGTTTTTGGGCGTGATAACCCGCAAACCTTAAGTAAGTTAAGGCTATCACACCCGAAGCGGAAATGCAAAAAAAAGCCTGGCACAAAATCGGCCAGGCGAAGTGAGAGGATCTTTGAGAGGATAGCGAAATTATAGCATAGTTTTCCACAAGATACTTTAAAATTTATCAGAAAACTGATAATATGAAAGTATGAGCAGGAAAACCGAAACAACCGCATACGAACAACTATCGCCGAAGCGGCAGCGCTTTGTCGATGAGTATGTTGTCGATTTTAACGGCACGCAGGCGGCCACCAGGGCGGGCTATTCGCCGAAATCAGCTCAAGAACAAGCGGCAAGGTTGTTATCAAATGCTATTGTCAGGGCCGCCGTTGAAGAGCGCAGAAAAAGCATAAAGAGAAAATCAGTCAATCACCGTCACTGGCTGTTGCGTAAGACCAAAAAGATCATTGATAAATGCACTGACGACGGCAGCGACAAATGGAACCCGCAGGGCGCCAACGGCGCAGTCAAGAATATGGTCGATATTCTCGGCCTGAAGACCGAAAAGCACGAAATAAGCGGCGGTATTCAAGTCAGCCACGACCTTAGCAAGCTCTCGGCAGAAGACCTGCACGCGCTGCTGAAGATTTTGGAGCGTGCAAAATGAAGCTGCCGACGATTGCCGAAGTGAAGGCCGAACTTGCCAGGCGCGACTTGATCGAATACGCCTGCATGCAATGGCCAAACTACCGAGCAGCGAGACATCACAAGGCAATCGCCAGCGCTTTGCAACGCGTCGAGTCTGGACAATGCAAGCGCCTGATGATATTCGCTCCACCCAGGCACGGCAAGTCGATGATAACGTCAGAGTTTTTCCCCGCCTGGTATCTCGGCCGCAACCCTGACAAATATGTCATTCATGCAACCTACGCGCAAGAACTTGCCGAAGACTTCGGCCGTAAGATCAGAAATCAGATGGCCGACCCGATGTTTCAAGCGATCTTTCGGGAATGTCAGCTCTCAACCGACAGCGCCAGCCAGAAACGCCTGGCGACATCTCGCGGCGGCAGCTATTTCGCTTTGGGCGTTGGTGGTGCTGCGACTGGTCGCGGTGCCCACCTTCTTATAATAGACGACCCGGTGAAGGGCCGTGAAGAAGCCGACAGCGAAACATACCGGCGCAGGCTCAAAGATTGGTATCGCTCGGTTGCTTACACCCGTTTAATGCCAGGCGGCGCCGTTATTATTATGAACACCCGATGGCACCATGACGACCTGTCAGGCTGGCTGCTCAAAGATCACGCCTCGGAAGGCTGGGAAGTATTATCGCTGCCAGCAATCGCAGAAGAAAATGACCCGCTTGATCGGCAGCCCGGCGAAGCACTCTGGCCCGAAGATTATTCAGCCGACGACCTGTTGCGAATCAAAGAACAATCTGGTTCGCGCGAATGGTCAGCACTCTATCAACAACAACCCACGCCAGACGAAGGCAGCATATTCAAGCTTGAATGGTTCAGGCGATACAAAACCCTGCCGGCTGCTCCGCAGCTTATCGTTCACTCATGGGATACCGGCACAAAAGACGACGACCTGAACGACCCGACCAGCATGACGCGCTGGGATGTTCACCCGGCAGGTCTTTATCTTGCCGACCGCTTTTCTGCCCGTCTACAATTTCCAGACCTGGTCCGCAGCGTTCAGGCGATGGCGGCCCGCGACAACCCCGGCGTGATTCTGATCGAAGATAA
>DAOQWI010000129.1:1988-3953 GCA_035342015.1 Candidatus Ozemibacteraceae bacterium
TCGTGGCAGCTTCAGAAAAAGAATCGCGGTTTCCTGATCTTTTACCGCTGGCTGCTCGATGCCCTGCAGCTCGGTCATGCCGTCGTTAAAATCAGGTGGGAACGCGAAGAAAAAGAAGTCGAAGAATCTGACATCATGGCCGCCGATGATTTCATGGCCGCCAATTTCGAAGCCGTCGGCGTTAAGTTCGTCAGGGCCGAAGAGCAACCAGACGGCACATACAAAGTCACCGTTAAGACAAACAAGCTTGTAAAAAATCAGCCCGTTTTCGACAACGTGCCGGTGTCAGAATTTGCATGGCTGCCAGACTCAGCCGACGTGAAGCGCCTGCAGTTTTGCAAGCACAAGCGCCTGATGACCCGCTCGGAAATAGAAACCAATATCAAGAACGGCATCTTCGAAAAGATCACAGAAGAGCAACTTGCCGTTGCTCGATATATCAGCGACGAAGACGAAACTCTCGAAGAATTCCTGCGCGACGACAACCCATATAACGACGGGGCTGCCGATCTCGATACCAGTCGCATGCAGTTCTGGGTCGAAGAATGTTTCGGCAAATATGACATCAACGACGACAATATCAGCGAAGACGTAATCGTAACGGTAATAGGCGACACCATTGTGCGCCTGGAAGAAAACGAACTCGGCCGCCCGCACTTCGCGGTATTGTCGCCTTATCCAGATCAGTATCAGCTCACCGGCAGAACCTTTGATGATCTCATCGGCGAACTGCAGGACATCAAGACCGCGATCATGCGGCAGATTATCGTCAACATTGCCAATAACAACGACCGTCAGGCAATTGTAGACGAACTGGCAATCAACCCTGACGACCTGCGCGACAATCGCAAGTGGTTGCGTGCCAGGGTAACAGGCGACCGACCTATCAGCTCTATCGTTTCTTACCTGCCAGAATCGCCAATGTCACCGGCTGCTATGCCGATGGTTGAATATCTCGACAGCATCAAAGAAAACCGCACTGGCGTTACCAAATACCAGGGCCTCGACAGCAAAAGTCTTCACAAAACCGCCACCGGCATAACTGCAATCATGGGCGCAGCGAATCAGCGCATCGAAATGATTGCCCGCATGTTTGCCGAAACCGGCGTTCTCGATCTCTTCGAATTACTGGTCGAAATGAATACCCGCTACATCGACAATGAGCAGGTTGTCAGACTCACCGAAGGCAAAAGCATTGTCATCAGGCCAGACGACCTCAAAGGCGAATACGATCTCGATATTTCTGCAGGCGTCGGCGCAGGTCAGCGTCAGGAAGCAACGCAAAACATGATGCTGCTGATTTCGCAGATTTACCCGGCACTGCTGCAGCTTGGTGTGCCGCCCCAGATTGTAACTGGTAAAGCCGTTGAGGCAGCAAAAACCCTTGCTGAACAGATGGGTTATAAAGACGCTTCGAAGATTGTGCCGACCCCTGAAGAGCTGCAGCAGTTCATGGTGCAGCAGGAGCAAATGATGATGGCTCAGCAGCAGCAGACCGATGCCGTGCTGTCACAACTTTCGCCCGAACAGATGCAGGCTTTAATGCAACAGGGAGGCAAACCCAATGGAAAATAAAAGACGGCTCAGGCACGAACTGATTCAGGCCATTAACGACGGGCTGGAAGCAGCCTCAGCGGCAAAGTTTCTTATTCCGGTCATACAGCGCAGAAAAAACATTTTGATAGAAACTTTGTGCAACAGTTCACTTGATTATCAAAAAATTGACAATAGCTTCTATTTTGCGCTACACTTGGAATTGAAGTTGTTGACAGAAATGCAGAATGACATCGAGTCAGCAATTTTGCGTGGTGAAGAGTCTTCAGAAAAGCTCATAGACCTGCAGACGCCAGAATCACGCGACACCGAAAATTATCGAATGTAGGAGCGAGTTATGTCAGACACCGAAAACCTGAACGAAGCCGAAGTAGAAGAAAACGATCTCGACGCCAACCAGGCCGAAGCCGA
>DAOQWI010000129.1:4053-6341 GCA_035342015.1 Candidatus Ozemibacteraceae bacterium
CCGATGAAAAAGTATTAACCGAAACGCCGGCCAAGACCGCATCTGGTCTTGAAAAATACAAAGCATTCAACACCGAAGCCAAGAGCGAATTTAAAGCCATGTATGGCGTTGAGTATGACGAGTTCGACGACGATCACAAAGACGCCCTGCAGGACATCAAGCAGGTGCTGAAAAAACGTGACAATGCCGTTGAGCAGGTAAAAAACATATCGAGCAAGCACGGCGAGAAGTTCAGTCAGTTTGTTCTCGACCGCTTCGAAGACCTGCCTACTCGCGAAATGAAGAAAATTCAGGCTGCCGAACGTGCCGGTGATTTCTCTCTCAGTCTTAAATACATTCAGCAGTTTGAAAATGAATACACGACCAAAGGCAAAGCGAAAGAAAAAGCTGAAAAGCTCAACGCTGCCGCTGGCTCTCAGACGACTGCCAAAGCAACAGCGAAGCCGCCAAGAACCATGTCATCAGGCACCGGCTCTGAACCGGCGAAACGCAACAAAACGGTTTTAACCCCGGAAGATCTGGGGTTCGAATAATTTTAACTCGGCCAGGAGGGCTGAACTCTCTCACGGCCATAGCAAAACACGGAGGTTACTGTTATGGGTCTCAATCTTCAGAAGGGTGCTCAGACCACCAGCTTCAACAATTCATCACCCGATACCAGAGTCAGGTTCGTTGACCCTCGTATCTTCTTCGCTCAGGCCGAAATCGCACCGCTTAATGCGCTCATGGAAAGAATCAAACGCAGCGTTCGTGCCACCTCGATCAAACCCGAATGGGTTGAAAAAGATATGGGCACGCCGTCGACCACCATCAACGGCGCAATCAATGACAGCGCAACCACAATCAACGTGGCCGCCGGCACTGGCGTCATGTTCGATGTAAATGACATTGCGTGGATTCCATCAGCCACAGGTGGCGAACAGGTTCTTGTTACCGCCAGAACAACCGACGCTCTGACCGTTGTCAGGAACTGGGGTTCTGCAGGCGCAGCCGCCGCAGCCGATGGCGCTCAGATTGTCAAGCTTTCCAGCTCGTATGCTGAAAATGCAACCTCTGGCGTTGGCGTCAAAATCAAGCCGTCCATGCCCTACAACGTAACTCAGATTCACCGCACCCCGATTGAACTGTCACGCTCTGAAATGCAGATCAAGCGTTACGAACGCGGCGAAAAAGGCGCTCGTCAGGACGCCCGCAGAGATGCAATGATTCTTCACCTTGAAGGTGTTGAACGCTCATTCATCAACGGCGACCTGAAAGAAGACGTTTCAACCAACCGCCGCGTCGCCAAAGGTCTGCTGCGCTATATCGCCACTCACCGCGAAGATATGCTCGGCTCTCTGACCAAAGGCAAATTTGACAGCTTCCTGAAAGCTGTCATGGTCAACGGCGGCGGCAAGTATGTTCTGGCTGCTTCTGGTTCATTCATGGAAGCCCTGCACGCCGAAGTTCTCAGCAAATCAAACATGAACATCACCCCGGCCACCAAAGAATGGGGCCTCGATGTTACCCGATATCTGTCACCGTTCGGTAAATGCGATATTTTCTATCATCGCGTGCTTTCCCAGATGCTCGAAGACAATTACGGCGGCTGTGCGATGCTGCTCGATATGTCTCTCGTCACCAAGTATTACCTGCAGAAAATGGTTTTGCGTGAAAACATTCAGGCCAACGACGCTGACGGCTTCAAAGATGAATATCTTGAAGAATGCTGCGCCGCTCTGCACAACGAAGCCAATCACGGCTTTATCTACAACGTATAACCAAGGAGCTTAGAAGCATGTTTACTTTTCAGTCTATCTATGCCGGCTTTGGAACCTGGTGCGGTTCGAAGAAAATCAAATTTCGTCGCGGTATCTTCCAGACTGACGACCAGCAGGTCGCCAATCATCTGCGCAAGGAATGCAAAGGTATCGTAACCGAAATCACTGAAATCAAGAAATCCGTGGCTGATAAGCCAACTGAAGAAAAGCCCGCTAAGAAAGCACAGGAAGCTGACAAAGCTTCTAAGTAACTCGCGGTGTCGGGCGGGGGTGTGCTTTCGGGCTGCCCCTGCCTTTTCATTTGAAAGGGAAGCAAAATGAATCTTGGCGAACTGAAAACAAAGGTAATTGAGCGACTGCGCGAACGATCAACACCGGTTCACTGGACAACTACCGAGATTGTCGATGCAATCAACCGTGGCTGCAGAAAGTTTGTTAGTGACGCCAAGGTCAAGGAAACGATTCTCCCGCTTTCGCCTGCCTCCAATGATGGCGAATTCTTTATGCCGCCCCGCCTGATGAAAAACA
>DAOQWI010000129.1:6441-9780 GCA_035342015.1 Candidatus Ozemibacteraceae bacterium
TCGTCATCGATCGGCAGAAGTCACCAGGAGTCAACCATTGCCGCCGGAGCTGTTGCCATAAATTTCGCCAACAACATACCGCAGCAGCAAGACATGATCGACCTGTTTCTAAACGGCGTTTACCAGAATACCGACCAGTGGAGCATAACCGGCGCAAAGCAAATAACAATGGTTGGCTCTCTTGCCGCAGATTGTGACGTCGAAATAACTCAGTATGACGGTCTTACCCTTGGTATAACGCACACGCTTTCTCTGGCAGCCGGCGTTCAGATTATTACCCTGCCGACTGCTTACAATTACCTGACCGATTCGGTGACGGTAAAGATCAACGGTATTACTCAGGCACCCTCTACCTTTAACAAATCCGGCGCCTACACGATAACCTTATCAGCGCCATTGGTTGCCGCCTCTGACGTCGAAGTGAAAATCTATCAGTATGCCCTTGAAACCGAGAACATTGATACCAGCTCTTTCGATGTGAAAATGCGCTGCGTCCGAATACCGGTTGACATGACTGTCGATACAGACAACCCTGACATGCCGACTCACCTGCTCGATTATCACGACTGTTTGTGGATGTGGGCCTTGGTCGAATGTTACAGCCGCGAAGGCCAGGAAAAAGATATGGCAATGGTTCAGTTCTATGCCCAACTTTACAACCAGAAACTGAATGAATACCGGCAGAACTTCGGTGCGCCAATTTCATTCTCTCCACGCGACCCCTGGACGGTGTAAATAATGTTTGGATACCTCAACCTCAACGACCCAACAAAGATTGGCAATACAGAATCGCAGGAAGCAATAAACCTTCGATTAGATCGCGGCTATCTTGAATACCAGTCGTGGCCTATCGACACAACCATTATGCGCAGCGGCAAAGACCCGCAGGGAAATGTTATTCGGGTAGACCCCTCTGTGCCTATCGGATTTATTGGAGTGCTTCAGAGAGTTTTAACCGGTGGCAATGACATTATCGGGTTAAGATACCCGCCGAATAATATTGGCTGGAACTATGGCGTAAAGCCAGTTCTGTATGATACGTCGGTCGGGCCTGGCCCGTTTTATCCGGCGAAAGAATACAATTATGCCATAACCCTTTTCGACCCAGTTGCCGGCGAAGAAAGCCGACCGTTTTTTGTCACGGCCTACACAGACGGAACCTACCAGCTTGGCTTTAAGGACTTTCCAGGCATGGGCAGCAACTACCCGTTGAAAGAAGACCTTGAGTGGCGCATTTATCGCCGACCGCTTGGGAGCGCAGAATACTTGCAGCTTCCGCACCCAACCATTCAGGCAGTGACGGATAACGCAACGTCATATCTGGACACATTCAACGACTCTGCATTGACTCTGCCGTTGAATACAGTCGATGTTTACGACCCGTATGACATATCGTCTTCGTCTGTGAACCTATTCGCCATTCACAACGGCAGGCTATGGTTACCAAGGCCATTTGTTTCAACCGGCGCAGATCAGCGCGAACCGGGTCATCTGCTATTCTTTTCAAAGCAAAACATTTTTGGTGAGTTCCCGTTTAACAATTACTTTTCTTTCAACAGCCCGATACAGGCTTTGTGGTCTATCGACGAAACTCTTTACATCATTACAGAAGAAGGGCCATACGCTCTTTATGGCAATGATGAATCAGACTTTGTGCTGAAAGAAATTTCGAACACTGGCGTCGGCGGCGCATGGGTTGGCGGCTCTGCTGCTGTCGGCAACCAAATAATTTTTATTTCAACCGAAAAAACAGAACGCGCAGTCGGCAAAAGCATCCACTCCATTTTTGGTAACGCATTCAATCTTATTTCTGAAAAAATAAACAAAATGTTTCCTGTGGTTTATCCGACCACTATAAACGCTCATGGTAGCGGCGTAGTCGACAACAGATTTCTGGTTCTTGGATATGGCGAACCAACAACAGGCGGCGCATACCTACTTCGCCGTTTGGTGTTCGATACTGTGACTGGTGGTTTTTTGATTGGCAACCCCGCGACTACAGAATTTTCATATAAAAGTAAAGAGTTTGGCAGTCCTGGTTGGTGGGTTGGCGCAAGGCGAATGTTTGTGCGCGGGCTTGGAAATTTTACCGTTGAACTTTACGGCGACGGCGTAAAAATCGATGAGATAGCTTTCAGCATCAGCGGCACAATACCTCAGACAGAAGATTTTACCGTGCCACCTTATCGCTGCAATTACTTTTCCTATCGATTCATCGGGCAAAGCAATTCCAAAATTTATGAGTTCGGGAGAAAAGAATAATGGAGCGACTTTCAGTTACAAACAATCTTTTGCTCCTGACACCTGGCGTTGTTGGCAAAGGCGACAGCGACAGAATCAGCGTAATGATTTACGGCACAGGCGGCAGTCTTACCGGTCTTGTTCTTTATGCAATGGGGCCACTTGGGCAATGGGCTGACATTACAAATTACTTGTCAGCGGTTCCAACTGGCCTGACATTTCTGACGTTATTCGAAGCGACATACACCTTCGGCGCGTCTGGCCGGTTCAAGTTTATTCTGCACGATACCGTCAGCGGCGATGCAATCATATCGGCAACCGACGTGCCGGAATGGACTAGTAATATCGACATGCCAATAAGCGACGTTGCCAAACAGCGCGTGGACATCCAGCGCATTTTCGGGAAAATCAAGCAAGGAGGCTGATTTTATGGCGTGGTGGACAATACCAGCAATCGTAACCGGGGCGAGCGCCCTGCTTGGCTACAAATCGAGCAAGGATGCAAACAAAACACAGCGGGCGGCCATTAACGCGCAGCAATCAGCAGAGCAGCAGAAGATGGCCGTCATTCGTGAAAACATGGACCTGGCCGACCAGATGTTAAAAGGTGGCGGCAACTACGGCACAGGCGCAGAAAGTCAGGCGAACCAGTGGACAAGCGACTACCTTAACTGGCTTAAAACAGCGCCGGACACAACCTACAACGCGCAGCGTGGTCAGATGGAGGGCAGTATCAGATCTTCTATGGAGCAGGCTGCCCGCATAATGGGAAAGCGTGGCCTGACCGGTGGCGTCGCAAACAGCATGATGCAAGGGATTGGCATGCAGCGCGCCGGTTTGCTTGGCAGCCTCGAAGCTCAGAGAAACGACAGGCGTGGCCAGAATCTCGCTGCGGGTTCTCAGCTTACACAGACGCTTCTTGATCGTGCGTTGAATCTCAGAAGCGCAGCAACTGGCACGGCGATGAATTTTAACAGCCAGATACCGATGCTGATGCAGGGCCAGGCAGCACAACAGAATCAGACTGCCGGTGCATGGGGCGGCCTAACAAGTGCTTTGCTCAACGGCATGATGACTTACCAGCCGCCGACCTCTAAC
>DAOQWI010000130.1:0-9716 GCA_035342015.1 Candidatus Ozemibacteraceae bacterium
GCCGCTCTCCTATCTGCCGATTCCTGAAGAAGAAAACCCTTTTCTCGGTGAGCGTGGCATAAGGGTCTGTCTCAACCGCCCCGAAATTCTGAAGATTCAGCTGCGCGCCATTCTGAGGGTTTCGCAGAAATTCGATGTCCGAGTCATGTTTCCGATGATTGCTGATATCTCTGAATGGCGTCAGGCGCGCCAGATTATGCAGCAGACTGCTGAGGCCATCGGAATCCCGCCGGTAAAAACCGGTATCATGGTCGAAATACCAGCCGCAGCCTTGCTTGCCGATGCGTTTGCCGCCGAAGCCGATTTCTTTTCGATCGGCACGAACGATCTGACCCAGTATGCCCTGGCAATGGACCGCGGCCACCCGAAACTTGCCGCCCAGATCGATGCCATGCACCCATCGGTTCTGCGCATGATGAGCATTGTCGCCGAAGCCGGTCGCAAGCGTCAGATCGAGGTAGGTGTCTGCGGCGGTCTTGCCAGCGACCTCGAAGGTATTGCTGCACTGATAGGCATGGGCATCAGTAAACTCAGCGTCGATATTCCGGTCATTCCGACGGTCAAGGCGACTGTCAGACGGCTGTCGGCAGAAAAATGCAGCCGACTGGTGCGTGATGCGATCAGAATGAGCGATGCCGGTTCGGTTCGCAAGGCTTTTAAAAAGCTGATCGAGGAAAGCAGAGGTGAAAACTGATGAAAAAGATCCTGCAGGGGCTGTTCGCTACACTTCAGAAAATCGGAAAATCAATGATGCTGCCGGTTTCGGTCTTACCGGTTGCCGGTCTGCTCCTTGGTATAGGTAGTTCAAACTTCAGTTTTCTGCCGGCAGTTGTTTCGAAAACCATGGCTCAGGCCGGTGGTTCTATCTTTGCCAATCTGCCGCTTCTCTGCGCTCTGGGTGTCTGTCTTGGGCTCACCGGCAACGATGGGGTTGCGGCTCTGGCCGGCCTGGTCGGCTTTGCCGTAATGGTTGCGACGATGGGCGTTGCTGCCGGGTTTTTCGGTATTGAAACCCGCATGGTCATGGGCATGCAGTCTATCGATACCGGCGTTCTCGGTGGCATTCTCGTTGGCCTTGTCGCCGCCTGGCTCTTCAACCGTTATTACCGCGTGCAGTTGCCCCCTTATCTCGGCTTTTTCTCCGGTAAGCGCCTGGTGCCGATTCTCACTGCCTTCGCTGCTATCCTGCTTGGTTTTGGCATGAGCCTTATATGGCCTCCGATCGGGGCGCTGATTGCAAGATTTTCGCGATGGGCCGCTTCAGAAAGCCCGGCAACCGCCTTTGCTATTTATGGCGTTGTCGAACGGGCCCTGCTGCCTTTTGGTCTGCATCACATCTGGAACGCCCCGTTTTTCTTTGAAGTCGGTGAATTTACCACTGCCGGCGAGGTAATCAGAGGTGAACTGCATCGTTTTGCCGCCGGTGACCCTACCGCCGGCAATATGGCCGGCGGTTACCTGTTCAAGATGTTCGGGCTTCCGGCTGCCGCCGCTGCTATGTGGTACACTGCCCGCCCGGAGAATAAAGCCAAAGTGGCCGGTATTATGGGGTCTGCCGCTCTGACCTCTTTTCTTACAGGCATTACCGAGCCGATAGAATTTTCTTTTCTGTTTCTCACGCCGATGCTTTATGGCGTGCATGCGGTTATGACTGCGGTTGCCTATTATCTCTGCATTGCCGTTGGCATCAAGCATGGCATGACCTTTTCGCATGGCGCGTTTGATTACGTTCTTTTGTTCTCAAAGTCGACAAATGCCCTTTGGCTCATGGTTCTCGGGCCACTTTGGGGTGTGCTGTATTTTACCGTTTTTCGCTTTTTCATCGTTAAATTCAATCTGCCGACCCCTGGCCGTGAGATTGAAAGCGAAGTAGATCCTTCTGTTGTCGCTGAGAACGAATTTGCAAGACAACTGGTGCTGGCTTTTGGTGGCCGTAGCAACATTCTGACTCTCGATGCCTGTATTACCCGCCTGCGCATGGAACTCAAAGATATTTCGAAAGCCAACCCCGAGCGCCTGAAACAGCTTGGAGCGGTTGGCGTCGTAGAAGCCGGAAACGGTCTGCAGGCTATTTTTGGCACCCGTTCAGAAATTCTGAAAACTGAAATGGAAGAATATCTTAAAACCGCCGGCGACGATGCTGAGCCGGCATCAGAGGTTTCTGGTCGTCCTGCCGCCGTGGTGGCTGGTTTCCCGGCAGTTGTCGCTGACCCGCAGGCACGCGATAAGTGCCAGAAGTGGCTGGCTGCTCTTGGTGGCAGAGATAACGTCGTTTCGCTCGCTGCCTGCGCCGAAACCAGACTTCGCGTTGTTCTTCGCGACGGCGACAATTTCGACCGCGAAGAACTTCTCGATGCGGGAGTGAAAGGCATCATGCCCCTGCCGGATGGGGTAATTCACCTGCTGACCGGTCTGGGTGCCCATCAATACGAAATCGAACTCCAGGCTCTGCTGAAGGCTCAGTAAGCCGTTTAGAGCAGTTTTGGGCAGACTGCCTTGAGTTCGCAGTTTTCGCAGTCAGGCTTGCGTGCCGGGCAGCGTTCGCGACCGTGCAGAATCAGCATGTGCGAGAAGTCGATCCAGTATTTGCGGTCGACGATCTGCAGCAGGTCCTGCTCGATTTTTTCGGCGTCACTGTTTTCTGAAAGGCCCATACGCTGCGAAAGGCGCATTACGTGTGTGTCGACGACGATGCCTTCAGCCTTGCCGAAGGCGGTGCCTAGCAGAACACTGCCGGTTTTTCGGCCGACGCCGGGCAGACTGGTCAATTCTGCAAGCGTCTGCGGGATTTTACCCCCAAAGTCATTAATCAGAGCACGGGCGCAGGCAATGATGTTTTTGGCCTTGTTGCGGTAAAAACCGGTCGATCTGATCAAATCTTCGAGTTCTTCCTGACCGGCTTCGGCAAAATCTTTGATTGTGGCCAATCTTTTGAAAAGTTCAGGAGTTACCATGTTTACGCGTTTGTCAGTGCATTGAGCCGATAAAATCGTGGCAACCAGCAGCTGCCATGGATTTTCGTGCTTCAAGGCGCATTCCGGTGAAGGGTATTTCTTTTTGAGCTCCGTGATTATAGCGCTGGCCAGCTTTTTTCCGGCCGCTATGCTGCGTTTCATATTTTATTCAGTCCTTTGACAACATTGAACATGCAAAGCCAACGTTTCATACGCCACCTCGCTTTTTATGCGTCAACCCCGCATTTCACACGTCATCCCCGCGCAGGCGGGGATCCAGGCTGTTTTAAATTAGATTCCCGCCTACGCGGGAATGACGGATACATCACTGATTCAAATTTGGCAGAACACTGGGCTGTGCGTTATTCTGGCTTTTCTTCGGGGGGCGCAACTGTTTCCGGGGCAACTGCGTCGAGCTGACTTACTGCATCTTCGTCTTCGGGCTCATCGACCGTGGTTGCCGCCGCTGTGGCAGTCGGAGCAGCACTCGTAGCTGCGGCTGGTTTAACTGCTTCCGATGGTTTCTGACTTGCGCCCATATCTTTCAATTCGGCCAGTCGCCTGGCAATTGTCTCTTTAACCTGCTTTTCATCAGGCACCGAAGCCGGGTGAAAGATGGCAACGCCGGCACCTGTTGCCAGAAGTGTCGCGATGCCGGTCGACATCAGTCTGAGAAAATAGCTCCATTCCATTGCTGTTCCCAGCAGCCAGATTATTCCCCACATGATGATGCAGATGAGAAAAATCATCATCAGGGTGCAGATAAGCCTGATGGCGTAGGGGCCCTGAAAATCTTCAGGCCGCAGGTCAAGTCGCCGCTGCAGCAGCGCGTCAATTTCGGTGTTCGGGTGTCTGCCGCCCTGCAGCCGCAGCATTACAGCCCGCATCAGATTGAGCTTTTCCAGCTGCAGCAGATCGTCGGCAACGCTGGGTGGCGAAACCGCCGGCTCTTTGTCAGGCTTTTTCTCAGTCTCTTTTTCAGAGCCTCCGGCAGCAGCTTTCGCCGTGGCTTCCATATTGGCCGCATCGGCCGGCGCGCCGGTCTGATTTTGCAAATTTTCGTCTGGCATGCCCGCATGATAACACGCCTGCGCCCGCTTGCCAAACCCCGTTCAATTCTTTCCGGCAGTTCTCGGTCAAAATATAGATTTCTCTGTAAAAATTGCGAGGCGAGAAGACGGGATTGCTTTTTCGGAAGCTTGTGAGCGAAGCGAATCGCTGGAGAAAAAGCAACCCGGCTGATAGGCCGAAGCTGCACCTTAAAACAGACAACCAGTTAAAAACAATTACCTATTGATCAGTATTCAATAACTCACCTAGAATTGCTGAATTCCTTCCGGCCATGAGTCGGCGCTGGGCTGGTCGAAGAGTTGTCATTCCGGTGGTGACGTGAATCTCGTTCTTAACAGCTTAATTGTGCATTAAATCTTCTTTTTGTGATATAAATGTTTCAAATTAGAGGTTCGCCGGAGGTGCATGTTCGCATGAAAAATTCCCGCAGCGGTTTCACCCTTATTGAACTGCTCGTCGTTCTCGTAATTCTCAGTCTGTTGGCCGGTCTGGTGCTGCCACGCATGATGGGCCGCACCGAAGATGCCCGCCGGCAGACCGCTGAAGTGCAGATTCGCAGTCTTGAGAGCGCTCTGGCGCTTTATTACGCCGATAACGGCTTTTACCCGACCACCGAGCAGACGCTTAAAGCTCTGGTCGCCAAGCCGACCAGCGAACCGCAACCGGCGAAATGGAAAGGCCCTTATCTCGAAAAGGGTATTCTGCCCAAAGACCCATGGGGTAACGATTTTGTTTATCTCGCGCCCGGTGTTAAACTGCCTGATTTTGATCTCGTCAGCTACGGAAAAGACGGCGTTCAGGGCGGTGAAGGCGAATTTGCCGACATCGAAAACTGGAACATTGGCCGCAAATAACCGCCAGGGCTTCACCCTGATCGAACTGCTCGTCGTTCTCGGCATTCTGTCGATGATGGCCGGCGTCGTTCTGCCGTCGGCTGCCGCCTTTATCCGTCGCGACCGCCTCGACCAGTTCGTCTTCGACGTCTCGCTGCTCTGCCGCGAAACCTTCGAGCAGTCGGTCTATGAAGGGTGTCGCTACCAGGTTCAGCGCAACGAAAAGAACGAACTCGTGCCGCTCAAAGAAGAAAACGCGACTTTCACCCCGGTAATGAGCGTTCTGCTGCGCCCGGTTACGCAACCGGCCGGTTGCAGTCTGGAATGGCCCGAAAAGGGCTGGCAGACAATGCCAGAGGGCTTCTGCGAGACGCCTTTGCTGCGTTTTTCCGATAACGAAACCGGCGAAACCAGAATCATGCGCGTCAGGGCCTACGACGCGAATCTGATCAGAGAATCAGACCAGTTCGCCGCGCCAGAGGCACCAAAACATGCGCGTTAAAAAAACAACCGGCGTCACACTCGTCGAGGTGCTGCTGGCGCTGACTATTCTGACGCTGGTTACCGGTGCCCTGTCACAGGGAACCAACTATCTGACCCGTCGCCTGGTCAGGGCCCGCAATGCTTCGCTGGCCCGCAATCTCGCCTGGCGTCGTCTGGTGCAGGCACAGGTTGAACCCCTGGTTATTGGTCATCGTTCCGGCATTTTTGGCGCTGAATTTCCTGGCTACGGCTGGAACGAAACTGTTGCAGCACCGTCAGAAATAGCCAACTGCCCGCCCGGCCTGTTCAGTTACCGCCTGAACGTGACCTGGCAGCAGGGCTGGGAAAACGACCAGGTTTCCTTTGAGACGCTTCTTTATCAGCATCCCCCAAAACAGAAGAAGGCCGGCAATGATGAGAAATAAACCGGCACCTTCGACCGGCTATGGCCGGCTCAGGGAAAGTAAAATGATGACCGTGATACAACAACCGGGTAACTCGGTGACTGAGCCTGTCGAAGCTCCTGCAATACCGAAAAAGACTACAGGTGGCTTTACCCTGGTTGAAACTCTGATTTCTCTGGCGCTGCTGGCGGTGCTCTTCGTCATGCTCGGGGGACTGTTAACCGGCATGGCGAAAATTTCTCGCACTGCCGCTGACGTCAGCATCTTTGACCGCGAAATCGAGTTCTGCGGCGAAATTATTCGCAAGGAACTCGGTGAGATGCTTCTCGACAACAGCCGCGCCGATTATACTTTTCTTGGCGGCAACGAATTTTTTGCCTATACGACAACCCGTGATGAGCTGCTGGTGCGCGACAGTATTCCCGGCGGTGCCAAGCGGGTTGAATGGCGCTATGACCCCGGCGAACGCAAACTGGTGCGCACTGTGACCAGGCTGGTTGCTGCCGGCAGTGAACTGCCACCGGTGTCTCGCAGCTATTTTCTTGAAGGCCTGGCCGGTATCGAGCTTTTTTATTTCGACGGTGTCTCCTGGTTCCAGGTTTCCGGCATTTCATCGGTACTGCCGCCGGCGAAATGCGTTGCCTTGCGCTTTGTTACCCGCGATGAAGATGATCAGAGAAAATCTTACGAAACGGCTTTCTGGCTGCCCTATGCAAACCCGGCTCTGCAGAAATTCTAGTGGTGTGGCGATGGTGGCAGTGCTGCTGATGTCGGCACTGCTGATTTCCCTATATCTGCGCTTCATGGGTAACGCCGGGCTGCTTGCCCGCATAGATGCCCGCCAGGACGCGGTTATGCAGATGCGCCTCGGTGCCCGTGGCGCTCTCGATTACGCGCTGGGCCTTCTCGCTCAGGACCGCGGCATTGGTGATTCCTACGCCGAAGACTGGAAAGCAATGACCGAACAGACTTTTTCGCAGCCCCTTATGCTGGGCGGCGCCAGCTGTGCAGTGCGCATCGAAGACGAATCCGGTAAAATGCTGGTAAATAAAGCCGACGAGGGTGCACTGACAGCACTTTTTGAATTTTACGATCTCGGCATCATCGCCTCATTTACCATTGTTGACGAAGAGATGAAAACCGGTGCCGCCACCCGGCTCTCACAGCGAATTCTCGATTACATCGACGCTGATATGACGCCGCGCTCGCTTGGCGCCGAAGAATCGGCGTATCTGGAGGCGGGCCTGCTTCCACCGCGCAATGGGCCGATGACCGATATCCGTGAACTGCTCAATATTCCCGGCATCACCCGCGATCTGATGGTCGCTTCGGGCACCCGCCCCGGCCTCGAAGATCTGCTGACCGTGCATGGAGACGGCCGCATCAATCTCAATACTGCGCCCGAGGGTGTCATCAGAGCGATTCCAGGGTTGCCGCCGACCTACAGTCGCGAACGGGTCGAAGAATACTATACGCAGCTGCTGGCCGCCCGGCCGTTCATGGAACTTGCAGGTTTCACCAACTTTATCGTAAAGTTTGACTGGAAAATTCAGAAACCCTATACCAACAGGTTCATTTCGGTGACCTCATGGTTCAGGGTGACAGCGCTGGCTCAGGTCGGCGAGAGCGTTCGCAGCGTCGACGCGCTGGTCTTTCGCGAAATAGACGGGCAATGTCGCATTTTAAGGTTGATAGAGGTTCCATGAGTCAGAATTTCAGGCTGATTTTTGCTGATGAGAGCGGGCAGCAGAGTGCCTTTGATCTTAGCTCTGCGACTCTGCAGCCGGTTGCTGCCTCAGATATCAACTCTTTTACTGCCGGCGAAACGGTTCTGGTTCTGCCCGCCGCTGCTGCCCTGCCTTTCATGGTTGAGTTGCCGTTTTCTGACCCGGTTAAGATTTCGCGGGTTCTGCCGCAGTTTGTCGCTGACATTTATGTCGACGTCGGCTCAGACTGGTTGTTTTCCTGGCGGGCCCTGCCGGCCGCCTCAGGGGAAACCGCCTGCCGGGTTTCCGGGCTGGCGTTCCCGCCGCAGTTTGCCCCGGTTATTGCCGCCGCCGGCCGTGGTTTGAGGCTGGCAATACCTGATTTGTGCCTGACTGCCGCTACTCCTGGCAGCTGTGTGCGTTTGCAGACGCCGGTTTCAGAGATTACTGCGGTTTTTTACGAAGATTGTGCGGTAAAACGTCTGTTTTCGTCTGCCGCTGGTCTGCCGGTCGAAACTCTGCTGGCTGCCGAGGGAATCGAAAGCCTTGTGGTGGCTGATCTGGTTTCAGACCCGCCGGC
Organism: Candidatus Ozemibacteraceae bacterium; assembly: GCA_035342015.1. Taxonomy (GTDB): domain Bacteria; phylum Muiribacteriota; class Ozemobacteria; order Ozemobacterales; family Ozemobacteraceae; genus Rifleibacterium. Next base: position 8,032 of record DAOQWI010000130.1, read on the forward strand.
GCTGCACGGTCGTCTGGTTTCGCTGCTTGCATCAGAGGATGAAAACCTCGATGTTTCAGGTTTCCGGCAGCTTCGCCGCCAGGGTTTGCGGCGGCTGGCAATGATGGCCGGTTCTGCCATTCTGTTGCTTCTCTTCTTTTTCTGGCATTTCTTTATCTGGCTTGAGTGCAGAATCACCGAAGGCGCGGCGCAGCGCACCAGAAATCACATGCGCCAGGCTTTCTCTGCGGCTTTCCCGGGGGTTCCGGTGGTTGAGCCGCTGACACAGGTTTCGCGCAGTATTTCTGAGCTTGAAAAACGTCTGAAAGAGGCGGCAACGCTGCCACGACTTCCATGGATAAAACTGTTGCAGATTTTGCCGGCTTCCGGCGGTGGTGAGGCCGGGGTAATACGTCTTAATGCCCGCGATACCGGAGTCAGACTCAATGGTCTGGCCCGCAATTATGCGGCCCTGGAAACCTTTCGCGGTCGCCTCGATGCTTCGGGGCTGTTTACGAAGGTCAATACGGTCGAATCACGCCAGGCCGAGGGCGGCATCAGCTTCGTTCTGGAGGCCGCATGGAAAAACTGAAATCCTGGTGGTTTTCACGCAACCCTCGCGACCGGCGCGCCCTGCTGGTTCTCGGGGTGGTGGTTCCGGTGATTTTGTTCTGGTATCTGGTTACCCGCCCCCTTGAAGACCGTTTGAAGCTGGCACACCGGGTTCTTGAAACGAGTCGGGCGCAGGCGCTCGATCTGCAGAAAAAGCTTGAGGAATTCGGGCAACTTAAGGCCCTTTCCGACAGTCGTGCGCAGGCTGCATCTTATGAGGCGGTTACCGCCCTTGAAAAGGTTTTTCACGCTCTGCCGCCAGAGATTGCCAGTCCGACATTGAATCGCACGACCCTGACTCTGGCCGGCCGCCGACAGTCGGCAGCCCTGGTCGGCATCGATCAGGCTTTTCCTGCACACGTCTGGCAGATTCTTGCCGCAATTGCCTCTGCCGGCGTCAACGTCGCCGAATTCGACCTCTCGTCAGACCCGGCAAAAAACCGGTTATCAGTCTCTTTCAAAACCTGGTAATTTTTTTTGTCCTGATTCTTCCGGTTGGGCATCACCGAGATTTCGGCATGTATTGTGTGTCTTGACCGTTGCTGTCGACTGGATTATACTGAAAATGCCATGAAGTCATGGTTTGGAGTTAATATAGAAGAGAACAGCTTTAAAGAGGTAGTATGCCGACAGTTTTGCGAATCGGTTCGTTGCGCTTTCATTTTTATTCAGATGAGCGTGGTGAGCCGCCGCACATACATGTTGCAACACCAGAGGGCGAATGCAAGTTCTGGCTTCACCCAATAAGACTGGCACGGAACATTGGTGTTCCGCCCCGAACTGTTCGTGAAATTGAAAAACTTGTTTTTCAGCACCAGAAGTTATTAGTGGAGAAATATAATGCCTGGCACTCTTAAAAAGAAAAGCTTTGAGGCAATCGAGCCGGTCGGTATAAACGTTTGGGTAGACAGTCGCATGGTGTTTGTTGAGTTGACTGACGGCAGAATTATCGGGTTTCCTGCTGATCGTTTCAAGATTTTGAAGGGTGCAACCGACGATGAGCTGGCAAAGGTTGAATTACGGCTCAACGGTTTTGCCCTGCGTTGGGAAGACCTCGATGAAGACCTTACGGTTGCCGGAGTTGTCGCTGGAAA
>DAOQWI010000131.1:0-9694 GCA_035342015.1 Candidatus Ozemibacteraceae bacterium
TACCTGCTCTATATGGTCGTCAGCGGCGCCAGAATTGTTCTTGCGATTGCCGTGATCAGCCTGGCTCTGCATCTGCTTGTTGGGCGGTTTTCGACTTCGAAGTCTGTTGAAAAACCTGAATCTTTAAAGAAAAAACCAGACAATATGCTGATTCCAGCGGTATTGGCAGCGATAGTGCTCTGTGTCGTGATTTTCAGGCTGGGGTATAAGTTTGATTTTGCCGAGTTTTCCCGCAATGAACGCCTGGTTGTCTGGAAAACCGCCGCCAGTTTGATCAGTCAGGCACCATTCTCCGGCCACGGGGTTTTACAGTTCGCTCTGCTGCCCCAGCGCACCGACTCTGACGCTGCGCTATGGGTCTATGACTGGAACTACCCCCACACGCATCAGGGATTCCTCGAACTGCTTCTCTGGGGTGGCATACCGCTCCTGATTCTTTGTCTTATCATCTGGTGGAGAGCATTTAAAGGCTGGTGGGCTGCCGGCATGCTGATCGGCTTTCTGGCGGTTTCGGCAACTCTGCTGGCCGATTTCACCTGGCGAACGCCGGCAATGCTGGTTCTGGCCTTTTTTTATCTGCTTTATCCGCGCCAGGAAATCAGCGAAACGCCCAGAATCGGCAACAACATTAAAAGGCTTCTTGTCGTTGGCTGTGCGGCAGTAATAATCTGGCTTATACAGCTGCATATCGGCTTTATTTATTTCGATCGGGCTCTTAAAAGCCTTTCAGATGGCTCTGAAAACTGGAAGGCAGAGATTAACAGAACTGCCTGGAGTCTGCCTTTTTCTGTTGATGCCCGCATGCAGGAACTTCTGTGGATTCTTTCAAGGAAGGGAACTGGCGAGGAATTTGTTCGTTCGCTTGCTGAACTGCGCCGGAAATTTCCCTCTTTCTGGCCACCGGTATTTGTTGAAGCCCGTCGCTGTGAACTTGCCGGCGATCTTCATACGGCTCTTGCCCTTTACGAAAGCACGCTCGCGTTTGAAAATGTCGACCTGACCGGAATCAGAAATGCCCGCGCCGCTCTGGTTGCTGACCGTCTGCAGGAATCGCGTTTTACCGGCTTTTTTGAAGAAGCCATGGCCAGAGGAGAGTGGGGGGCCGCCATGCTTCTCAATCACCCCGATCAGGCTGCCAGATACAGGCAATTGGCACTGGATACCTTTGTGAATAAGACGCCCGCAAATTTCTGGGAGGCCCTGAGGCTGGCAAGAATATTCCAGAATCTGGCCCGCAACAGTGTTCTTGCCGATGTCGAATTATCTCAGAAGCTGCTGGGGTTTGGTCTGCCTGAATGGTTGCTTGATGAGGTCTTTGCCAGCCTTGCCAGATCTCAGGCTGAACGTATCGCCGAAAAATACATCGAAGCCGACCTGTCGCATACCGGTCGCCTGAAGCCAAGACTACTTTCTGTCGCAGACCGCAGTGAAATTGATCTTCTTGCCGAAAACCTTCGCCAGAAGGGCCCGGCCTGCCTGCGCACGCTTGCCTGGATCAGACTTGAACAGGCTGATCCGGGTGCATTTATTGCCGCCTACGATCAGATGCTGAAATCCTATAATTTTCGTGGCAAAAATTATGAAGATCTCGCCGGTCAATATCTGTTCGCGAAATTCTCGGCAGCTACCGGCGAGTATCAGCAGGCGGTCAGCATGCTCGACAAGCTTTGCGCTTTCGATGCCGGCAGTCCGATCATCAGCCGCCTCCTGGCTGAATGCCACGCCGCCATGGGGCTGCCCGACGCCGCAAAGGATTATGTAAGTCTTGCGCGCCAGCAGGTGAAGTCTGCCAGGCTCGACCCGTTCTTCCGCGAAGAACCGCGCAACTATCTGTGGCCACAGGGCGATCAGTGGATCTTTCTCTTCGAAAGACTTTTCAGGCGCCACGACCCCGAAGCCAGACGCTACGAGGCCACCCGCTGGGATGAATTCATGACCAGCCTCGAAACACCGGAATAATCAACTTAAAAAAAACAGATCGCCCAGGCTTTTAGCCGGGGCGATCTGTTTCGGTCTTTGCTTTTAGAATTCAGCTGTTTTCGGGGTGCGGGGGAAGGGGGAGACGTCTCTGACGTTACCCATGCCGGTAACGAACATCAGAAGACGTTCAAAGCCCAGACCAAAGCCGCTGTGAACTACTGAGCCGAATTTGCGGATGTCGAGATACCACCAGATGCTTTCCTGTGGGATCTTGAATTCTTCAGCACGCTGCTTAAGCTGCTCATAGCGCTCTTCACGCTGCGAGCCACCGATGATTTCACCGACGCCCGGCACCAGGATGTCCATGGCGGCGACGGTTTTGCCGTCGGTGTTGGCGCGCATGTAAAATGCCTTGCATTCTTTCGGGTAGTCGGTAACGATAACCGGCTTTTTGAAGTGCTTTTCGACGAGATAGCGTTCATGTTCAGACTGCAGGTCGATACCCCAGCGCTCTACCGGATACTGGAATTTCTTCTTTTTGTTCATCGGGCAGTTCATCAGAATTTCAATCGCCTGAGTATAGGTGACGCGTTCGAAGCTGTTTTTGCGAACAAATTCAAGCTTTTCGATGAGCGACATTTCATCGCGTTCTGCCTGGGGCTTCAGTTTTTCTTCTTCAGAATAGCGTTTGCTGAGGAATTCCATGTCGTCGGCACAGTTTTCAAGGGCGTAGCCGATCAGATATTTAAGAAATTCTTCGGCGAGATCCATGTTGTCTTTGATGTCGGCAAAGGCAACTTCGGGTTCGATCATCCAGAATTCGGCCAGGTGGCGTGAGGTGTTCGAATTTTCAGCGCGGAAAGTCGGTCCGAAGGTATAGACCTTGCTGAGTGCGGTGGCTGCCAGCTCTGCTTCGAGCTGCCCGGAAACCGTGAGGTTGGTGGCTTTGCCGAAGAAGTCCTTGCTGAAGTCGACGTGACCGTCGTCAGTCAGCGGCGGGTTCTGGTCGGGCAGGGTGGTAACCCTGAACATTTCGCCGGCGCCTTCACAGTCTGAGCCGGTGATAATCGGCGTGTGAATGTTGAAGAAGCCGCGGTCGTTGAAGAATTTATGAATGGCAAAAGTCAGAGCATGTCTGACTCTGAGAATAGCGCCAAAAACATTGGTTCTGAAGCGCAGGTGGCCGATTTCTCTGAGGAATTCGAGAGAGTGTTTTTTCGGCTGCAACGGGTATTCGTCGGGGTCGGCAATGCCAATTACAGTTATTTTTTCGCAGAGCAGCTCAACGGCCTGGCCGCTGCCCTGAGAGGCAACCAGCTTGCCGGAAGCACTTATCGAAGCACCGGTGGTAACCGATGCCATGACTTCTTCGGTAACGCCTTCATAGCCTTTTTCTGTGTCGACGACCAGCTGAAGATTGCGAATGGTTGAGCCGTCATTCAGGGCGACGAAAGATACATTCTTGCTCGATCTTTTGGTGCGGACCCAGCCGCTGACCGAAACAACTTCGTCTGAAGGCGTCATGGCGAGAATTTTGCTGATAGACAGACTCATTTAAACAGACCTCAACTATGATTAGGTGGCTCAAAATCTTCTTGAGCAGCGTGGCGATTATACTGCAGCGCCCCGGTACAGTCAATAACCCTGCAGATTTCAAAAGTTCATAAATCTGCAGGGTTATTTTGATCAAAAAAGTGGCGTCAGAGAACGGTCAGAAGGTCCTGGTATTTGGCCATGGGCCAGAGTTCTTCCGCGACGAATTCTTCGGCCGCATCGACAGCCGCGCGCAGTTCGAGCAGGGCTTTTTCACATTCGTTGCCAAGGTATTCGGCTCTGGCATGCGCGTTTTTACGGGTTTCTGCCTTTTCGAGTGCTTTTGCAAGGCTTTCAGTCTTGTCTCTGACCTGACTGAAAAGCTTGTCGAAGCGCTTAACTTCTTCGAGAATATCTTTGGCCGGCAGGCCGGCGGCTTTGACAGAGTTGGCCGCATTGGCAGAAAGAGTCAACTGCTTTGTCAGGGTTGGCAGTATCTGGGTTCTCGCCATGTTGATAGCGGTCTTGAACTCAATCTCTTTGGTTTTGATGTAGTTTTCAAATTTGATTTCGACCCTGGCCTTGACTTCGCGACCGCTTAAAACATGGGTTTTTTCCATCAGCTCGATGGCTTCTTTTTCTTCAAAGGCGGGCAGGGCGGCGGGGGTGTTGCGGGCATTCGGCAGGCCAAGTTTCTCGGCTTCGCGGTGCCACTCGCTTCCGTAGCCATTTCCCTCGAAGCGAATACGGCGGGTTTCTTTGAAAACGTCTTTGAGAACGAGCAGGGCGCTTTCGCGGATATCTTTGCCCTTGTGGGCGGCGAGCCGGCGTTCGATCGTGTAGTAGCCATAAGTTGCCAGCTGATTGAGGAGGGTAACCGCTTCAGATGGGTTCTGTGACGAACCGACAGCGCGGAATTCGAATTTATTGCCGGTGAAGGCGATTGGTGAAGTGCGGTTTCGGTCAGAATAATCGCGGGAAATGCGCGGCAGGTTTCTGACGCCCATGTTGATGTTGGCCATTGCCTGCTCGGTCGGCTTGCCCATGCTTTCGATTTCATTAACGAGCTTGGTAAGATATTCACCAAGATAGATCGACATGATTGCCGGTGGCGCTTCATTGGCGCCGAGGCGGTGGTCGTTGCCTGCGTCGGCGACACAGGCGCGCAGCAGGCCACCGAATTTGTCGACACCGAGCATAACCGCGCCGAGAGTGAGCAGAAAATTGATGTTTTTCAACGGCGAGGCAGATGGTTCAAGATAGTTGGCTCCGGTGTTATCGCCGACCGACCAGTTGACATGCTTACCCGAACCGTTGACGCCGGCGAAGGGTTTTTCGTGCAGCAGTACGACCAGGCCATGGCGGTTGCCGACATGCTTCATGACATTCATGGTCTGCAGGTTGTGATCGATGGCCAGATTGGCTTCTTCGAACAGGGGGGCAAGTTCGAACTGATTCGGCGAAACTTCGTTGTGGCGGGTTTTAGCCGGAATACCGCGGCGGTAGAGCTCGCGATCGAGGTCTTCCATGAAGGCGATCATTTTTTCGTGAATGGCGCCGAAGTAGTGGTCTTCCATCTGCTGCCCCTTGGCAGGCGGGGCACCAAAAAGTGTTCTGCCACAGGTTCTCAAATCATGGCGGGTTTCGTAGAGTTTTTTCGAAACAACAAAGTATTCCTGTTCAGGGCCGCAGTTAACGATGATTTTCTTGGCAAGGCGATTGCCAAGAAGTCTCTGAAGGCTTATTCCAGCGTCGTTTAGTGAACGCATCGATCTGAGGAATGGCGTCTTCATGTCGAGAACATCGCCGGTCCAGGAGAGGAAAACCGAAGGTATAACCAGGGTGCGGGTTTTGCCAGTTTCGATAAGGAAGGCTGGGGAAGTGGGATCCCAGGCGGTGTAGCCGCGGGCTTCAAAGGTCGAACGCATGCCGCCGGAAGGGAAGGAAGAGGCGTCTGGCTCGCTCTGAATCAGCTGTTTGGCTGAGAATCTTTCTAGCATTTCGCCGTTGTCTGAGTAGGTGAGGAAGGCGTCGTGTTTTTCGGCGGTGCCACCGCGCTGCGGCTGGAACCAGTGGGTGAAGTGGGTGGCGCCTTTGCTGATTGCCCATTCTTTCATGGCATGGGCGACATCTTCGGCAATCGACTGGTCGAGCGGGCTGCCGCTCTGAATGGTGGCAATAAGCTTTTCATAGGCATTATTGCTGAGTTTTTCGCGCATTATCGCTTTATTGAAGGTCAGTTCACCGAAAATATTGAGGACCTGCGACATCGAAGCCTCCGTTACAACTGGTTTGACATCAAGAACTGATGTATCTGGCAGATGAATCATACTGGTCTGAAAAACAAGCGTCAAGGTAGATTCGACATTTTTGCTGAAAAAAATAAAATAAAACTTCTCGAATTTGTAAAAATTAAAAATTGAGAGGTGCTGGCGCGGAGTTTACATAATTTACGTGTAAATTTGCAGATTTAGCGTGTGGTTTACATAATACGCGTGAATTTCAGGCTTGGTGGGCGGTTTGGATAATTTTGCCCGGGTTTTTCAGGAGAGACCAGTGCGTAGTTTACATAACTCTATGCGGCGGGGGATGCCAAGCTGGAAAGATGGGTTACATCTCGTCGAGGTCGACCATTTTCAGCAGCATTCTGATCTGTATCGGCAGTTCCGGCATCGGGTTGCCGTCGGCGGCAAACTTAACCGATTCTGCCAGGGCAAAGGCCGCTTCATCGATAAAAAGCTTGCCAAGCTCGGGGGTGGCTAGAGCCGGCGAACCAAGATAACCCTCACGCGAACCCATTTCCTGAAACGAAAAATTGCCTTTCAAGACTTCCCAGGCGGGGTTGGCACAACAGGCTGACAGCTGTCGGGCGATCTGGTCGCGTAAAAGCTCGGGGGCAATATGCATCAGGGCGCTGGTTTCCTTGACATCCGCATGCAACTCGCTTGCCGGTTCGAGCCCGATAGCGCGCAGAGCTGCATCGAGGCGCTCGTTGTGCGAGAAAGTCCAGAGAGGTATCGGATCGATAGCTCTGAATTCTCTCAGGGTATTGAGATCTTCAACAGCGACGGCAACTGCCTTGAGAGCTTCGGGAGAAATCGACAGATTGACGAAGACAAGGTTTTTGAAGCCATCGCGACTCAGTGAGCTGCCGATATCGTAAAGAGCATCAGAATAGGTTCTGGCGCCCATACCATAGCTGCCCATGAAGCCGGCGCTGGTATGGCACGGCATGAACGGGACAGTTGGCGCGATCAGGCAGCCATATTCTTCGTTTTTAAGTCTTGTTGCCGCTTCGAAGGCAATAGTTTCGGCAATGAAGCATTTTGTACCAAGTGGGAGATGTGGTCCATGTTGCTCAATAGAGCCAAGTGGTACAATAACGAAGGTGTTTTCCTTGTCGATTTGTGAAAGTTCCGCTGCGGTAAGATCCATTAAATTCATGCGCCCATAATAAAGGCAGGGTCAACAGGCAGTCAAGATATTTTCACAGCTGAATTTACGCAAGGCAGACTCTGGTTATTATTAGCTATCTGAAACTCTTAATAAAACTTATACTCTTTGACATTAGAGAACTAAAAGCTTTTGCGCAGATGAATTTTAGAACAATCTTTGCTTATTTCCAGTGGAGCCATACGTATCACTCATGGCCAGCAGTTAACAGGATAGAGGGCAAGGTATCAGTGAGATGACCTGCATCTGGCATCTTCAAGGTGCATAAGCGATAAAATGAGAATCAAATTCGGTAAATTGTTGCAAATTATTGCGACAATGTTTAGGTAGACCGTTGCCGGTTTCGTGATTAATTACAGGCCGATTGTTGAAATCGTTGCATGCGGAGAAGTCGTTTTGGGTTATTTTATTCGAAGCCTTTTTCCTCGTTCTGAAAAACAAAACGTCTGATAATAAATATTATGTAAACCAAAGATAAGTGAGACCACAAAAACGGCTGAAAGCCATTTTACAACCATTTTATGACCAGAGATTGAACGCCTTGTTGAATTACCTTTATCTGACGTCACTGTTTTTATAAAAATTCTAGTTCTCTGTCTCATTTGAATCTTCGTCATTCCCGCGTTTATGCCCCAGAGGATACAGGCGGAAATCTGGTTGTCAGCATCTTAGATCCCTGCCTTCGCAGGGATGACGTAGAGGTAACTGATTTTGCACGTTCAATGTTGACAGACCACTAGTTAAAAATAGCCGAAAGATTTTAAAAAACGAAGAAATATAAATAATTGTTGTAAAATTACTAAATGAATCGATAAAAACGTTCTATTTCTTCAAAAACAACTATCTGGAGATAAAATGTCGAACGATGTCCGCCAAAACGAGCTTAATAACCTCAAAAATACCCTTTCTGCCGTTATCGATAAAAAAGATGCCGGTAAAAATGCCGCGGCAGCATCAGGCCCCTCAAGATTAAGCGGTCTGATGGTCGTATTTCTCGTTATTTCTGGTCTTGGGCTGGCGGTCTGGTTGGTTATCACGGCGATCGTCTCTTATGTCGAAAACGGTTTTCTTGCACGCACTGAACCATTCGAAAAACAGTTTCGCCAGATTGCCGAAGTCTATGCCGCTTTACCCCAGGCCTCCGAAAAACTTCCCGGTGTCGACAATTATTCTCAGAAATTCTCAGAAGCAAAAATTCTGATCATTAATGCAAAACCGGATGCCAACGGCCGACTTGTTTCACGCCTCCAGTATAACCTGCCCGAAAATCGCATGCCACCTTCCCCCGATAATATTAATCTCGTGATCAGAATGACCTTGAAAAGCGATCGCATTTATTATTCAAAGGGTAAATTTGCTGGCAAGTTTCCAATTCATGATTTTGTTGTGGATTTTATCGACCCCAAAAACAAGAAGATTATCGCCCAGGAAATCGTTAAAGGCGACCCCACCACTTCAGAGAGCGATAGAAACAGGATTCATATCGGCGAAGTTCCTGTTTTGGAAGCCCAGAAAATGCTCGAACAGAAATTGAGTTATCGAGCTCCATTCTGCTGGCATCAGCTATAGTAAGAGCTATAAAAGCGCTGGAGGTTTACATAATACCGCGCGCTTTTAATTTGTTGCCTGTCTCTGCAAACTTGGCTATACTTCGCTCGATTTAAAACAGAGGGAGTATATTATGGATCAGGCATTTGCAGCAGGAAATCAGGGTGTCATCTGCGAGAATGTTCCCCTGCCTCTCGGAAAAAAAATAATTCTTGGTCTGCAGCACGCTTTTACCATGTTTGGTGCTACAGTTCTCGTGCCCTTAATCACCGGGCTGGATGTTTCTGTTGCCCTGTTCATGGCCGGAATCGGAACCCTGATTTTTCACCTGATAACCAGAGGCCGTATGCCGGTATTCCTGGGCTCATCATTTGCGTTTATCGCACCACTGGCCGCGGCAACTTCAGTATCCACTATGTTCGGTGGCCCGCCAAATACTACTTATTCTGAGAATACAGGGGTTGTCGCTCTTACAAAAGTTCATAATCCTCAGGTTATGCGAGTTGCTGCCGGATTCGCCATTCTGATGGGTGTTGTCCCAAAACTTGGCTGCATTATTTCTACTATTCCCAAAGCCGTGGTCGGCGGCATCTCTGTTGTTCTTTTCGGCATGATTGCAGCAATCGGTGCCCGAAGCCTTATCGAAGGCCGCATCGATCTGTGCCAGTCGAGAAACCTTATCATTGTTGCAGTTATTCTGGTTCTCGGTCTTGGTGGTGCGGTTTTTCCAGTCAGCATCGGAGCCCTGTCGTTCAAAATCGAAGGTATGGCTCTGGCTGCAATTGTTGGTATTCTTTTGAACAAGATTCTGCCAACTGAAAAAACCGAATAATCGCAACATTAAGTTTTCGCAGAAAACAAAACCGGCTTCAGGTCTTGCCCGAAGCCGGTTTTTTAATTTACTGCGAACTGCTTTTTACTTGATGACCGAGAAGTAGAGTTCTTTTACCATCGGGTCACTGAGATTCGGGCGGGTGCGCTTGGCAGATCTCGGAGCCTTGTCGGCAACCTGAGCCCGTGAAGTTTTAACGGCTTCGAACAGCGTTTTCCCATCGAGCATCTGCTGGGCGGCATACATGGCGCGGGTTACGTTGATCACCCCACCCGACCGCACTTTTTCTTTCAGCCAGTCTTTTTTGTCGACGGTATCCATAAGGATCTTTTTCAGCTGAGCAGGTTTGAGGTTCGGATTGACACCGAGAACCATCGAAGCGAATCTGACGGCATTCGGGCAGGCCAT
>DAOQWI010000132.1:0-9666 GCA_035342015.1 Candidatus Ozemibacteraceae bacterium
GCACATGGAAATATTCGCGGTTTTCCTTGATCTGCATGACTCTGACATTGAAGCCACCGCGGTGTTCTTCGGTGATCGGCAGGCTGATCTGCACTTTGCCGGCGTTAACGTCGGTCCAGAAGGCTTTAACAAGTTTCTGGCGGTGTTCGATCTCGATGTAGGCCGGGCCTTTTCCGTAGCCTGTAGCCCAGAAGGCGGTAAATGTGTCACCTGGCTGCAGGTTGCCGCTGGTGACATTGAAAAAGAACGGAATCTTTACGCCAAAGCTGTCGCTCTCGTAGCTGGTGACGATGAAGTTGGCGATGGCGTTGACTTCATTGTTGTAACGGTCGCGGGTCTGCGCTTTGATGCGGTAAGCCCCTTCGGGCAGCTTTACTTCACAGGCAAAGTTGCCTTCGATCGAAGTATTGAAGCTCTGCTCAAAAACGACCTTGTCTTCTTCCCATGTTCTGATCTCTGATTTATCGGTTTTTGCCGCGAGAGTGCCCGAAAAATAATTCTTGCGGTGGGCGCGTTCTGGCTGCTTGAGAGAGTAGACCAGAAAGCTGCCGGCGCCGGCAATGCCTTTGCCGTCGAGGGTCGTTGTTCTGACGCTGACATTGAAAGGCTTGTCGGATTCAGTAACTTCAGGAGCAGTCAGGCCGAGGGCCATGGCAGTGTAACCGATACGAACGATCGTATTGTCAGAGCGGGTTTCGCCGGTTCCGTCGATGACATCGGCACTGACGGTATAATGAAAGACCGGTTCGGTATCACGTGGCACGCTACGGTCAGGCTTGGCAGTGAACTTGATCGAAAACTCGCCGTTGGTGTCGGTAGAGGTGGTGCCGTGGGCGATTTCCTGCGAACTGCCGGCATTGAAATACCACCAGCACCAGGGTGGGTAGCGAACTTCGCGCACAACCCGGTATTTAACCTGGGCGTTGTCGATTTTGGCACCGGTATAGGCGGTGGCGCGGCCGGTCAGCTGCACCAGCTGGTCGAGCTGATAACTCTGGGTCGGTGTCTCGATCTCGACTTTGAATTTCGGGCGTTTGTATTCTTCGACCCTGATCTGGGTAGAGCCGCCGTAGGTCTGACTGTAGATGCTGTAGGCACCGGTCAGGCGGTCGGCGGGGGCGATGAAGGTCGTCGAGAAAGAGCCGAATTCATTGGTTTTCAGCGTTTCTTTTTTGACTTCCTGGCCGTTCGGGTCATTGAATACGATCGTGATAGAGGTGTTGTTGATGGTTTTGTATTCGTTGTTTCTGGTGTCGAAACTGGCGGCAATACCTTTTACATAAACAGTCTGCCCTGGGCGGTAAATGGCACGGTCGGTGAAGAAATAGACATTGCCGCCGCCGTTGTATCCGTCGTAGCCGTAGGCATAAAAATCAGCGGTGCGATAAACCGTATGCCCCTTGTGTTCAGCAATGAAAAAACCGCTTTCGCTCTGGGCATCGAACGAAGCCATGCCGTTTTTGTCGGTGCTGCCGGTCATTATCTGACGCCAGCCCTTGCGGTATTCGTGGGTATAGCCTTTGACACGCACTGCTTCCATTGGTTCGCCAGAGACATTGTTGACGATAAAGACTTCGGTTTTCGAGCCACGCTTGCGCACCGCCATGCCAAGTTTGCCGACGATGACCGGGGCAACCTGCAGGCAGTTGTTGCCCTGAGTAAAGTCTTCTTTGACGCTGGCGGCAAGATAATATAGGCCTGGTTTCATCTGCGGCATGTCGACAAATGCTTCGCAGCCTGCATATTCTTTGCCCGGGTCGAGGTCGGCGTTCCATTTCAGAACTGCCGGGCGGGCGATAATTTTTTCGTAGCGGTCCCAGTTGATGTTATCAGGTGAATAGTTTTCGACATCAAAGAGTTCGTCGGTGGCGCGCTCGATAAGTCTGAAATAGACTTTTTCGATATTTCTGAACGAAACCTTTACCTTAGCTGCTTCGGGCAGCATGACCCGTTCGGTTTCGATATTGATGTCTTTGGTAAGGACAGTTGCGATGACATTGCGGCAGATACTTTCGCCGTGGGTGCCCGGGTAACTGTTGGCGCCTTTTTCAGCATATTCGAGCGCCTTAACCATCTGGTTTTGACTTACGTATTCCTGGGCGATGTAGCCGATGGCGGTGCCGGCATAGGGGTGATCTTTGTTGGCGGCGGCAAATTTTTCGAGTTCTTTGATATAGATTTCGCTGAGATTGTCGCCGACCGCGACCCGGCGCGCCCATGCCATACGAAGCAGATCATTGTCGAGCAGAGCGTCACGATTGTCGGCTTCAAGGGCTGATTTGAGCAGGCGCTGCAGCAGAATCACGGCGCGCAGATTGCATGAATCCTTGTCGAGGGTGTCGGGCTGCCATTTCATGAAGGCATCGCGTTCACCAATGGCGGGGCTGGAAGCTTCGATTTCGAAAGCGCGTACCGGTTTGGCAGCGCTCTGGGCATCAGCCATGTAGAAATCGAGAGCTTCGTGGGCGAAGAAATCGAAAAGTGTCGGGCGCAGATTTTCGGGCTGGTTGCCCTTTTCAAGGAACCCGTCAAGCGTCGAAATCGGCAGCTTGCGCAGGCTTTCTTCTTCTTTGAGAACATTTTCGTAGAGATTGCCGATATGCGTGAAAAGTTTCGGCAGATCCCAGGTGGTGAAGTCTTTTTCGTTCAAACCTTCGGTGCGCGAACGGTTTATGAAGCGGTAACTGTTGCGGTTGTAAAAATGCCAGTACCATTTGGCGAGAATGATGTTAAGCAGCGGTTTGATGCTGGCATCGGCCTTCTCGATTTCCTGTTCGAGTCTGACAATTTTTTCCTGCGGTTGATTGCCCTGAATCGTGCCTTCCTGCACGATTCTTTCGCACAGAGCTCTGACTGCGTCAACCATGTGGCCTTCCTTTATTGCCGATTCATAGATGGGCGTAAGGTGCTCGATCGCAGTCTGCGGCAGACCCTGCGATTTGGCTTCCTCGACCTTCTGCCAGAGTTCGCTGCGGCTCTGGGCAAAGCCAGGGCAGGCTGCAAACAGTGCCATAAACAGCAAAAGCGCAACCGGTTTGAACCAACTTTTCATTAAAAGCCTCCAGAAAGATGCCTGATTGTGTCTGTTTTAACGTGGTGCATCAGGGCCGGATTTAGAAAATTCTTTTCCGGGGTTTATTCTACCGCGATTTGTGCAAAAGATAAAATCAAAATTACCGACCGATGCGAAACAGCCTCGACTGCCGGTCGGTTGGTATTTCTCTGCCACGGCTTAATAGAAAAAATGCCAAAAACTGTCCATGATGGTGCAGTTATCGATGCTGTGACATTTCGGAGTTGGCGAACTTTGTGGTATATTTTTAAAGTCGGTATAAGTCAGCTTTTAATAGAGGGAAAGGGCGGCAGAAGTGGTAGCAATTTTTTCGTTGTTTATTGCTGTGGCATTGTCGCTGCTTGTTACGAGAATAGCAACCATTGCTCTCATGTTGACGGGTTTGTCGATAGAAGCGGCCCGCTTTCAGGCCTACTCTGCTTTTACCGGCTCTGGTTTCACTACCAGAGAGTCGGAAAATGTGGTCAATCACCCCGTCAGAAGGCAGATAATCGTCATTCTGATGCTCCTTGGCAACATAGGGTTGACCACTGTCGTCGCTACTGCGGCACTGTCTCTCATCAACACCGCCCAGGCCGAAAACTGGAAATCGCACGCACTGGCTTTTTCGGGCGGGATACTTCTGATCGTGGCCGCGGCCTGGAGCAAATCTCTGGAAGTGCGTATGAACCGGGTTATTGCCTGGTTTCTTAAAAAATGGACCAATCTTGAAGTCGTTGATTATATTTCAGTTCTGCAACTGCAGAATGGCTATGCCGTTACTGAAATGCCGATCGACGTTGGCGACTGGATCGAGGGAAAATCGCTGATAGAAGCTGCGCTTGCCCGGGAGGGAATACTCGTTCTGGGTATTCTAAGGGCAGAGGGAGCATTTATCGGAACCCAGAAAGCAGATGACCGTATGTTTGCCGGCGACACTCTGATCCTTTATGGCTTATCAGGCAAAATTGCCGACCTCTGCCATCGCCGACAGGATTATCGTGTTGTCGAGCCTGTGAATAACTGATCTTCAGGAAAATTTGATGAAAAAACTTTTTTATTGCAAAGTTTGCCGGGGAATATTCGCTCTCACCCTGGCTGCGGTTCTGTGGTTTTCTCTCGTAGCCAGACTGTTTGACCAGTCCGAAGAAAACTATCTTTCGGCTGATCGTATAGCGCCTCTGGGGCGGGCAATAGCTGCCAGACATATAAAGTTCTGGACCGACCCCGAACTGCGCCGGCTTGAACTTGAAAAAATGCGTTCACGCAACGCCGAGTGGGATTTCATGGCTCGCTGCTTCTTCGTATGGTCACTTGCCAACATGGGTTTGCGCGAACCATCATTGAAAGCAGAAGTTCTGCCGGTCATGGATACTATCATCGATGAAACCATAAGACTCGAAAAAGAGCATGGCATCCATTTCTTTCTGATGCCATACGGCAAATACAGTGAATTCAAAATGCAGCCGCCACGTTCGATTTTTATCGACGGCGAAATCGGTTTGATGCTTGGCCTTCGCCGCCTGCTTGAAGAGAAGGCCGAATACAGGGATCTGCATCGCGAGCGCATCGAAGTGATGCTTGACCGCATGCAAAAAGGGACGGTGCTCTGTGCCGAAAGCTACCCCGATGAATGCTGGCTGTTCTGCAACAGCATAGGTCTTGCTGCAATAAAAGTTGGCGATTATCTCGATGGCACCGATCATTCTGAATTCTTTGCCCGTTGGCTCACTTCTGCCAGGGCCAATCTGCTTGATAAAGAAACCGGCATACTGGTTTCAGCCTACGATCTTTCTGGTAAAAATGTATCCGACGGGCCCGAAGGCAGCACAATCTGGCTGGTTACTCATTGTCTGCAGCTGATTGACCCTGAATTTGCCAAAGAACAGTATTGGCTGGCGAGAAAGCATCTCAAGGCTGACTTTCTCGGGTTTGGCTATGCCTACGAATGGCCTGGTGGCAAAGGGCATGACGATGTCGATTCTGGGCCAATTTTGCCCCTGATAAGCCTTTCGGCCGGGTCGACCGGCCTTGCCTTTCTTGGGGCCGCATCTTTCGACGACAAAGAGTATCTGAAACAGCTGTATCGCTCTCTCGAAATGGGGGCATTCCCGGTTCGCGCCCCGGAAGGAATCAGATATTGCGCCAGTAATGCAGTTGGCGACGCGGTCCTGCTCTATTCGATCACGCAGGGACCGGCCTGGCGCAGAATCATGCAGGGAGGTGCCGAAAAATGAGCGACAGAATTCCCAGTCCTTTTGCGACCGGTTTCTTTACCTCCTGGGGCATGCTTTATCGGGCCATTCTTATAGTTGCCGTTTTCGGAATTATGCATTTTTTCGGCTGGCGCGAACATACCAGCTTTATTACCGGCACAATCTCGGGCGGCTACCAGGACATTCTCGGCATGGCCTACTTCATATTCTATGCCATGACCATTTTTGTAGCCCCGGTGCTGATTCCGGCCGCATGGATCATGTTCATACTCGAGCGCTGGCCGGGTGATGCCGGTAAAAAAGATCGGCAGAATTGAAAGACTTGTTTCAAGAGATGCGCAGTGTTTGCCGTAGATCATCGCAAAGCGATATTTAAAAAAATGTATCAAGGAGAGGGAAAAGACAGATGAAATGCCCTGGTTGCGAAGGAAGCATTAACGACAGTAACCCGCATTGCGACAGTTGTGGTTTTGATATTGCAGATTTTGACAAAGTGCTGCATACACCTTCTGATCGTCTTGGAGCGGTAAACGACTGGGCAGGGGTGCTCAGCGATGCTGGCCTGGAAAGCTTGGCCGGCAGGTTGAACAGCTTTAATGAAGCCACCGGCATCGACTTCTGCCTGGTGACCCTTCTCAGTTCAGAACCGCGTTCGCCGCGTGAATTCTCATTCTGGCTGTTCAACCGCTGGAAAATCGGCGGTGATGATCACAGGGGCGCTCTCGTGCTCCTGTCGATGAACGAACGTCGTATAGAAGTCGAGATTGGCTATCAGATGGAAAAGTATATCGATGATGACGAAGCTGCGGGCGTGCTGCAGCATCATGCGGTGCCTTTCCTGAAAAAGGGTGATTTTGACAATGGCCTGTATCACTCGATAGATATGCTGGCAAAGATTTTCGAACATGGCCTGGCAGAGGAGCGAGCCGATGATCAGAACTGACAGAAGTGGATCGATACAAAGTTTTTACGTGCTGATACTTCTGGCTTTTTTGCTCGGCCTGACAGGGGCGTCTGCGGTTTTTTCGCGTTCGATGCCGGTGCGCCGCGTGCCTCTGAATGATGAGGTCGGGTTGCTCGATGCGCAAACATCTCAGGAAGTTAAGCGTTTCAGCCAGTTGCTTTACCGTGACCATCGCAGTGAACTGGCAGTGCTGATCATCAGTTCAACCAACGGACAGAATGCCGGGCAGTATGCCGAACAGGTTTTCAATCACTGGGGGCTCGGGCAGGCCGGGGTTAACAATGGCATGCTGATTCTCTTCGCGATGAATGACCGCCGTGTCGAGATCAAGCCCGGTATCAGATACAGAAATCGCTTTTCTGAAAGCTTCTGCACAAATCTGCTGAACCGTTATGTCGTGCCAGAAATGAAGGCCGGCCGGGCTAAAGATGGCGTGCTTGCCGCTGTCAGAGAAGTGGCGGCCGAGATCCGCAATTTTGAGACCTCTGGTCAGTCTGCCGCCAATGTCGGCAATTCATCTGCTCAGACCCGGTCTGGTGAACATTCGTCGACCGGCAGCGGTAATTATTCGTCATCCGGTAGTAAGAACGCCGTGCCGGTAAAACCGCTTCAAACAACGGGGTCGTCTCCACGCCCGGCTCGCAGGGGGCTTGGGCTGCCGCCACTGAAGGCCGACATGGTAAGGCTGATTATTTTTGGCATCATCGCCCTGGTCACCTGCGGCGGAATTTATTATTTCTACCAGGCCTACTGGTTCGGGCGACTGCTCATGCCGGTATGGATGTTCGTAATACTGGTTATGATCGGCGGGGCCTCGGCAGTCGGACTGGTTTCGACCCTGCCTGACTTTTTTCAGGGTGGTCTCGATGTCCCGTTCAGCGGGGCGGGTGGCGTTGCTTTTTTAAGCTTTCTCTGGTGCGCCAGTCATGTGTGCCCGCGCTGTAATATGTATATGTCGATTTCGACGCGCACCCTGCGTTCACCAACTTATTATTCGAGCGGCCTCGGCGAAAAAACCGTTCACTGTGAAAGTTGCGGTTATCATAAAGTGTCGACCTACACCATTTCCCGTCGCACAAAAAGTTCGAGCAGCCGCGGGGGCAGTAGAAGTTCTGGCGGCGGCCGGTCTTCGGGTGGCGGCGGCGCCAGCTGGTAAATAACGTTTGTTGTTTGAATCTGGTGCAGCATTTTGAGCACAAGCTGCCAGGCGGGGCTTTCTGCTATTTGCCAGCCAGCTTCCCGGACTGCAACATGTTAAACTAAATCTATCAGAAGCTGTTTACGTTTTTCAGGTTAACTGGTAGCTTGAAAACAATGAGCGGTGAAAATCAGGAGGGTCTCATGCTGTTTTATGGTCTGCTGATATTTCTGGTGCTGGTTCTGGTTATCATGCTTGTTCGAACTCACCTGCACAACCGCGCTTTGTTCAGATACCTGAGCGGCAGAGTCATATTTAAAAACTCTGATAATAAGAGCGATGATTCTAAACCTGAAGCTTAATAGTCAGGAAGCCGCATAACCATGCTGATGGCGACATCGTTTATTCAGGCGTTATAAGCCTCGAAAAATGCCAGGTTTGTGTTAAGCCGGCAAAATTTGCCAGTGGAGTTGATAAATGAAAATATTGAATGTTAAAGAAGCCGGGGTTGAATGTTTGCTGCTCTCATTGTCTTTAAGCGATAAAAAAATGTCGCCAGCCTTGTCTGAACCGTCGCAGTCTGCCGCGCGGCTGACGACTTATGTCTCGTTTTTCATACTGTTTGGTCTGCTGGTCTGTCAGCCGGCATTCTGCCAGGATCGGACAACCGCTTCGGGCAGCTGGTCATGGCCGAAAATAAAGGTTCCTGACCTTTCATCGTTCAGCGTGTCGCTGCCGTTAAACATCGCCTCCCTCGGAATTAACCTGCCGGATTCGCAGGATTTCTCGGACGCTCTGGCTTCAGGAGTGGTAAAAGGGCTTGTTTCTTTCCGCCAGGTGGCCTCTGCGGCCTTCGAAATGGCCCGCGACGATCTTGACAAGCATGCCACCTGGCACTACCGGGTAGTTGATTTCGAAAATGCTGCCACGCCAGAAGAGCTGGAGCAGAAACTTACAGAGCTGGGTAAAGAAAAATGGGAACTTGTCTCAATTACGCCATTACCGACAAAAAACCGCTTTTATTTTAAGAAGCGTGGCATTTCGCTGCTGAGACTGCTCGCTCCGGTTTTCGACCCCGAAAAATAAATATGAAAATGAAAGCCTGTTTTTGCTGCCTGTTTCTGACAGTTGTGTCGCTGCTTCTTATTTCTGACAAGCCTGTTGCAGCCGAAGACTCCTGGTCGACGAAAATCAGGGTGCTGCTGCTGAACGTCGACCCACTGATGCCATCAGAAGGCGGTTGTCGCCTGACAGAATTTTACCGTTGGAACGACCCCGAAAAACTGGCGCTTGAATTTATTGCCGATGTCGCGAGTGCGACTCACGGGCAGGTAATCTGCGAAGTGGTCGAAACAATCAGAGACGACCAGTGGCCGCCATTCCTCGATGGAGTTGCCCCATACACCGATGTAACTTTCAGACATGACTGGGAAGGCCCCCGCCGCTTCATTGGCCGCTGCGATTATGCCGCGATTCTGAATCGCCACAAGGTTCGCGAAAAAGTTGAGAGCGGGCAGATCGACGAGGTCTGGATGTTCGGTTTCCCGGGCATGGGCTGTTACGAAACCCGCATGGCCGGGAAGGGCGCCATCTGGTGCAACGGCCCGGTGATCGATGATTTTGCCTGCGAACGCCCGTTTGTCGTCTACGGTTTTAACTATGAAAGGGGCGTCGACTGCATGCTCGAAGACCTCGGGCATCGCGCCGAGTCTATAATGGCTCATGTTTTTCGCGATGCTCCGGCTGATCATACCTGGGCGCGCTTCACCAGACACGAAAAGACCCACCCGGGCGAAGCCGCCTGTGGCAATGTCCATTTTGCGCCGAATTCAGAATCTGACTACGATTGGGGTAATACCAGACCGGTTTATTCAACCTGTGATGACTGGGCGGTTAATTTTCCGGCCCTGACCGGCGAGAAAAGACTGGTTACCGCAACAGAATGGGGAAACGGTGACATGCGCCTGCATCATATCTGGTGGATGCGGCGGTTTCCGCATCATGCCGGCGGCTTCGAAGGTTATTACGCAAACTGGTGGAAGTATATTTTCGCCTGGGAAAAGTTTCACAATTAAGTTGCAGCTTTTTTATTTTTTTTCGCAGCCGGTAAAAGCGTACCGTTGAAAGCCTGCCGGGCTGCACTCTGAAAAATCATCTCTCTAAGCCATTTTCATGGCTCTTGTACTTTTTCCGGAAATATGTTTTTTAGTAGTTACTACGTTAGGTGGTACTAACGAGTTCTGATTTATGGACGGCCCCTCCTGGCCGTCTTTTTTTTTGAAAAAATAAGACCGGT
>DAOQWI010000133.1:0-9607 GCA_035342015.1 Candidatus Ozemibacteraceae bacterium
CGAACAGATGGTCTCGCAGACCGAGATTGTTACCGCCCAGAACGAACTTCTCGAAATGGCCGGCAAGCTCAACCTGTCGCTCGGGAATGCCAACCAGTCTCTTGATGCCGCCGGTGAAACCATCGAAAAGACACATCAGCTGGCTATCGGCCGCGCCCGGGTAATACGCGGTGAAGTCGGCCGCCAGCTGCAGGACCTCGCTGCCGGAGAAGCAGAACGCAAATTTCTCGAAGAACGCGCCCTGGCCGAATTTCTGGCCGCAAATGACCTTGTCGTTTCTCTCGAAAGACCGAAACAACCCTCGATACTCCCGGCCAGAGTCGAAACCCGCTGACGCCGGCAACTTACCAGATCATCACCAACTTACCAGAGCGCCACCAAACTCTACCCGCATCCGCTGGCGCGGGTTTCGCGAATGCAGGCTTCGCGGGGATGACGAATTTGAAGCATTCAGACAATTGCGATGAAGGAATAGTCTTTGTGTAGACAACATAAGGGGGAAAAATATGAAGGCAAGTTTCATTACCTGTGCTGATGCTAACGCAAATGCCGGTCTGGTTACCGGTTTCCTGCGCCTCGAAATGCCGCGCGCCGCCGCCGAAAAATCCAGACCACCGGTGCACCTGTCGATCATCATCGACGCAAGCGGCTCAATGGGAGGAAGAAGCATCGAACTGGTCAGACAGGCTGCCGGCAGTCTGTTGCAGTGGCTGACCCGCCGCGACTACATATCTATCGTAACCTTCTCTAATGTTGCCCGGCTGGTGGTTCCGCATGTGCAGCTTACCGACAAGCCCTCGCTGCTCGAAAGAATCAAAAACATCACTGCTGACGGTGGCACCAACCTCAGCGGCGGCCTGCTCGAAGGCCTGAACGACATTGCCCTCAACTACCGCCAGAACGAGCTGCATTACGTCATTCTGCTCACCGACGGCCAGGCCAACGTCGGCGTCACCGACCCGGCGCAGCTTGCCGGCATTACTGCCGCTTTCCTCGAAAAAGGCATTCACACCACGACTTTCGGCTTTGGCAACGGCTTCAACGAAGACCTGCTGACGAAGCTCGCGGGCTCGGGCGGCGGCCGTTTCGCCTACATCGACGGCCACGAGGCCATTCAGACTGCCTTTCAGAACGAGTTCAGCGCCCTCAACAATGTGGTGATCCAGAACCTCGCCGTTAACTTCGCCGCTGCGCCTGGCGTCAGGCTCACCGAAGTCTTCGGCGGTTACCCGGGCGACCGCACCGAGACCACCTTCAATCTGCAGCTGGGCGATGGCATGGCCGAAGATACCAGGCATCTGTTGTTCAACCTCACTCCCGAAAAAGGCGCGGGGAAACTGCCGGCCGTGCTTGGCAGCCTGACCTGCCGGGGCCTCGACGCCACCGCCAGTTTCGACCCGGTTGTCTGCGACATCAAGGTCAAGAAGCCCGCAAAGAACCAGCCGGCCTGGAAAACCGCCGAAGTTAAACAGGAACTCTGGCTGCAGCAGTGCCTGCAGGTCAAGCAGCGGGCACTGGCACTGGCGGATGCAAAAGACTTTGCGGCCGCCGGGGCATTGTTGCTTGAGCATGCGCGTCGCCTTGACGCGATCAGCCATTCGCGACCCGAGCTGGTGGCTGAGCAGCAGAATCTTTTTGCCATGGCCGACAAGATTAAAGCCGGAGCCTATGATGCCGGTTTTCGCAAGCAGACGGTTTTTCAGGCCTCGCAGGCAATGCAGAATCAGGGGCAGTATTGCCGTAATGCTTCGCTCGAAGTCCTTTCGGCAAAGTTTGTGCCCGGAAAAGACGAGCAGCCGGCAGAATTTGCGGCGCTGATCAAACGCAAACTGCAGGAAGCGAATTTCCCCTACGATTCGGCCGGTCGGGTGATGACCGCTCTCTCTGAGCTCGTTGCCAACGCCCTGAAGCACGGTTGCGCCGGTCGCCCCGACGGAAAAGTCGAAGCATCGGTGACCATTGCCGAAACATACGCCCAGATCAACGTCTGCGACGACGGCCCCGGTTTCAACCCTGAAGCGACCCTTAAAAAGCTTCGCGGCCGCGGTGCCAGTTTTGAGCCCGGTTCGCGCGGTCTGCTGCTGGCGGCCGGCATCTGCAGTCGCCTGGTCTTCAGCGACGGCGGGCGTCAGGTTGAGGCTGTGGTGATGAAAGACAGCGGCAACGTCAAGGCTTTCGCCGGCAAGGCTCCCGAAGGGGTTCGCCTGATCGGAAAAATCGCGGTGCTGGCCATCAGCGAAGGCATCGACCTGCATAACCTCAAGAATATCACTGAACGCATCGATCGCCTGCTCGATAACTCTTATGTGAACCTGGTTATCGACTGCGTCGACATCACCTATGTCGACAGTGCCGGTCTGTCGTTCTTCATCGTCGCAATGAAACGGGTAGCGAGAAAGGGCGGTCGCCTCGCTCTCGCCAATCTCAATTCCTACCTGCACAATGTGATTCAGATCGTCGCGCTGCAGGATGTTCTGCCCATATTCAACACCGTCGATGAGGCCCTGGCCAGTATGGGTTCCGCAAAGACCTTCTCGGTCGATATCCCCGACGACCAGAACCGCCCCAACTGAATTCTTCAATCCAGGTGACCAATAGCAAAAAATACTGTGACATCGGCATTATCTGTCGGTTGACCGCTAGGACAAAAAAAATAGAAATCTCTGAAAAAACCTGCAGGTTTTCCGGAACTTATAAAGCGTGAGCGAAAAAATCAGACGCAACAGCAGACCGACGCAAAGGCGAGGAGGGAAATATGACCTGTAAAACAGACTCAGACCCGGAAATCGACGTTTATGCCAGAGATCTTAGAATGATACGTGCCGCCGGCAGTGTTTCCGGAAAATACCAGATCCGTCGCCGCCAGACCCCTGGATCTGCAACGGCAGTGTTCGACGTCAGCGGTGGCACAAAGCCCTACGAAGTTACCGTTAATCCTGGCTGGCAGTGTTGCCCGACCTGCACCTGCCCCGATGCTTCGAATCGTGCCCAGGAACAGAACGGCGGTTTCTGCAAGCACATCATTGCTGTTCTGCTTCAGAACGAGGAGTTCAGACACCAGCTGCTCGAACTGTTTCTGTAAAAACAACTTTCAAGACAGGCCGGTCAGACCTGTCTCTGCCCGAGAAGGCTGTCACGCCGCCGGGGATTGCCGCGTGACAGCCCCGGGACTTTTTTACCGAAACTGCAGATAAAAACAGCAATTGATCATTAAAGGGAGAAAAACGATGGCTGCAAAGAAAAAAACTGCAACGGTTCCGATTATTCCTGAAGGCTACACCTACAACGAGCTGCGCCCGCTCATCGAAAAAACTCTGCGCGCCGGCATCTCGGTGCTGCTGCGCGGCCACCCCGGCGTTGGCAAATCCTCGCTGGCGCAGGAACTCGCAACCGCCATGAACCTCGACCTGATCGACATAAGACTGGCGCAGCGTGACCCAGCCGAGCTCTGCGGCGTATATTTCCCTGACCATGAACGGCAGGTTCTCGAACTTTTTGCCCCCGCATGGGTTAAGCAGGCCGTAGAAAAGCCCTGCCTGGTATTTCTCGACGAGATCAATGCCGCCGTTACAAAGCTGCATCAGGCCGCCGCCTACCAGATTGTTCTTGAACACCGCGTTGGCCAGTTCCGCTTTCACCCCGAAACCGTCGTCATGGGCGCCGGCAACCTCGAAGAAGACAACGCCATCGTTGCCTCGCTGTCTTCAGCTCTCTGCAACCGTTTTGCCCATTATATTCTGCGCCCCGAAGTTCGCGACTGGTTGAACTGGGGTGCCCGGCACGGCATCGATGAGGCAATTCTGGCCTATATCGGCACCGAAGGCCATGACGCACTTTATGAAAATAACGGTGAATTCGCTTTTCCGACACCCCGCTCGTGGGAAATGGCCAGCCGCGTTCTCGACCATGAGGCAGACAGCGAAAGTAAACGCGCCGTTGCAGCATGCGTCGGGCCTTCAGCCGCCGACCGCTTTTTCACTTTTCACCGGATTTTCGGGCAGATCGATGTCGAAGGGATTGTCGACCGTGGCCTCAAAATCGACTTCACCAGAGGAAAAAAAGCCGAACCTTCGTTCGTTTTTGCGGCAATCTTTGCCGTAGCGGCCCATGTCTGCCGCCGCGAAAGTCTGACGCAGGGTCAGGTGGCAAATGTTGTCGCGTTTCTTGGCTCGGCCGGCCTTGATCCCGAATACCGCATTCTCTTTCTGCGTCAGCTCAAACGCCGCAGCCAGGTCTTCGACCTTTTCAAGCCTGATCGTGATTTTCAGCGGCTTGCCGCCAGTCTCGTCGATATTCAGGCAAAAATGTACCAGTAACCCCGAAAAACAGGAGCGATTCACAATGAGCAAAGCTGCCAGGATTTCGCCGGCCGAATTCACCCGCCTTTGCCGCCAGGAACGGGAACGCCTTTCAGCACTGCGTCTGCAGCTGATCGAGAGCCACCCGTTCTGGGGTTACCTGCTGCTGCAGATGCAGCTGGTATTTCAGGCAGATCTGCCCGCTCTTGCTGCCACAGACTGCATGCGGCATATCTGGTTCAACCCGGTGCTGACTTCACGTCTGCCGATCCGGCAGCTGGGCTTCGTCATGGTTCACGAGATCTGTCATTCTGTCTTCGCATCGATGGAACGCCGTGGTTCACGCAACCCGCATCTCTGGAACTGCGCCACCGATTACGCCATAAATCGTATTGTCAGCGAAATCAGGGGGCCGGGCGCTTTCCGTGCCCGTTCGCTTTACGACATACCGGAAATTTATGTCGATGGCCGCGAACAGAAGATTCTCCTCGACCCGAAATACAACGGCATGATCGCAGAAACCATATACGAAGCCCTTGCCGCTGACGAACTGCAGAACCCGTCGCTGCTGGTATTACGCCTCAATCTACCCGGTTCCGAAGGCGAGGGTACGGGCGGTCAGACTCTTGAACTGCCTGATGTTGCCGATCATGGCGGGGGCATCGACGTTCATGTGCCATTGCCCCTTTCACCGGCCCAGCGCGAGGAACTCGCCGACCGCATCCGCGGTGCCCTCGCCACCTGGCAGAATATGGGGCGTCGCGGCGATGTGCCGATGGCAGAAGTCTGTCAACTGCTGCCGGGGCGTCGCTCACGGGTTCCGTGGCCGCGGTTGCTGCGCCAGTTTGCCGGTCAGGCGCTGGCCCGCGATGATTATTCTCTTGTCAGGCCTAACAAGCGCTATCTTTCCGAAAAAATCGTTGTTCCGGGCCTCTTTTCTGAAAGTCTTAATCTGGTGGTCGTCGCTCTCGACACTTCTGGCAGCATGGATACCGATCTACTTTCGCAGGCAATTGCCGAAATTGCCCGCCTCAGCGATCTGGCGCCCGAAGTGCTGCTTATCACTGCCGATGCCGCAGTGCACCAGGTGGTTCCGGCGGTCAGGCTGCCGTCTTTTCTGCGTGAGCTTAAAGTGAAGGGTGGGGGAGGAACCAGTCATATTCCGGTTTTTGCCCACATCGACGAGCAGCATCTCGAGCCCGACCTGTTCATCGGCATCACCGACCTCGAAACGCTTTTCCCGAAAAAGCGACCGCGTTACCCGGTTATCTGGCTTGCACCCGCGCATCATTCAACGCCCCCCTGGGGCCGTGTCGTCGAAATAGATCCCTGAGACAGGAAAAAAACGAAACAGGAGAGCGAAATGAAAAAAGCAGAACCGGTAGATCTCAAAAGCAACGACGTTGCTGTGCTGCTCGACTTTCTGAAGCTGCCGCTCGGCAAATCTGACGCGGTTCTCGACATGTTTGCCGGGTTGCCTGGTGCCGTTCGCTGCGGCAGTGGCCTGCAGCAGTTCGTTTTTATCGAGGGGCAGCGTCAGAATCGTGTCGTTCTGGTCGCCCACGCCGACACCTGCTGGGATTTTTTCTATCGAAAAGACAGAGATCTGATTCCGCAGAATGTGCAGCTGGCAGATGGAATAATCAGAAACCCCGGCAACGGTCTTGGCGCCGACGATCGCGCCGGCTGCGCCATTCTCTGGCTGCTGCGCGGCCTGGGGCATTCAATTCTGGTGACCAATGGCGAAGAATACGGCGACATCGGCAGCACCTGGCTGATGACCGCCAGGCCCGATATCGCCGACAAAATCAATGATACGCACCAGTTTGCTCTGGCGCTTGACCGCCGCAACGGCCGCGACTTTAAATGCTACGGTGTCGGCACTCCTGAATTCAGGGAATACATAACAGACAAGACCGGCTATACCGAGCCGAGCCGTGCTTCGTCGACAGATATCTCGACGATCTGCCGCCGCATCTGCGGTGTCAATCTAAGTGTCGGCTACCAGTGCGAACACACTGAAAATGAACATCTCGTCGTCAAAGACTGGCTGCACACGCTGAATCTCTGCCGCAGCTGGCTTTCTGAAGCCTCGCTGCCGAAATTCCCGCTCTCAGGCCCAGACCCCGACTACGAAGACATCCCCGAAGAACCCTACAAAATCCTGTATCTTTAAACCTTGTTACGGAGGGCCAATATGCTTACAACCAACAAAACCACGGTCGATAAGATTTCAATCAGCTCTGCCGGCGACGCTGTCAGGCTTCTCTGGCTCGAACTCGAACGCAGCATAGCTCTCGCGGCTGTGCACCGCGACGAACCGCAGTTGCGTTACCTCGGTGGCAAGGTAGCCGGCCTGCGCCTTATTCTGCCGCTGCTTCGCGGCAAAAACTGCGACTGCCGCCTGGTCGGCTCAAAACTGGTGTTTCTGCCGGCAGTTGCGCCCGAAACTCTGAAAGACCTGGCATTTCTGCTCAAAAATATCCAGCGCCAGAACTTTCAGGCCCTGCACGAAGGCGGTAAAACCGGCATCATGAAAGAATGGCTCGAAGGCCTGATTCATGCCACCGGTCTCGCTCTCGCTCTCATCCAGCCCGCCCTTGGCCTGTAAATCTGACAGATAATGCAGAAAGACCTCCTGTGCGCCTTAAGAACCATAATAAAACGTTAAATTGCCGGGGCAATAATATTGCCCCGGCTGTGCCGGTTGCATTATACTGAATGCTGTGGTTTTGACCTTTTGTCAGGATTTTGTCGAAGGAGACGGGGCAGTGAAACAGCAACGCCGACTGGTCAGTTTTGACTGGGCGATTAAGAGGCTTTTGCGCAGCAAGGCCAACTTCGACATACTCGAGGGGTTTCTCTCAGAGTTGCTGAAAGACGACATAAAAATACTTTCGTTGCTTGAAAGCGAGAGCAACAGAGACTTTGCCAGGCAGAAGGCCAATCGTCTCGACCTGAAGGTTGCCAATGGCAAAAACGAGATCATCATTATCGAAATTCAGTATGAGCACGAATACGACTACTTTCAGCGCATTCTGTTTTCGGCGTCGATGGCTGTAACTGAGCATCTGGCAGAGGGTTCGGCCTATTCAGATGTCGTGAAGGTCATTTCGATAAACATTCTCTATTTCGATCTCGGTCATGGCGAAGACTACATTTACCGTGGTCAGACCGTTTTCACCGGCCTGAATCGCCACGACGAGCTGACGCTCAGCCGCGAGCAGCAGTTGCTTTACAAGCAGGCATCGCCGCGCGAAATATTCCCGGAATATTATCTGATCAAGGTTAACAACTTCAACAATGTGGCGCGCAATACGCTCGATGAATGGATTTATTTTCTGAAAAACGAAGAAATCAAGCCCGGTTTCAAGGCCAGGGGGCTGCAGCAGGCCAAAAAGCGCCTTGACATCATGAAACTCAGCGAGGCCGAACGCCTCGATTACCGTCGCCATTCAAATGACCTGCACTACCAGGCAAGCATGGTCGAGTCTTCTTATGGCCTCGGCAAGATCGAGGGCCGCGAAGAGGGTCGTGAGCAAGGCCGCGAAGAGGGCAAAAACACTGCGCTTGCTCAGGCCGCGATTAAAATGTTCAACAGGGGCATCAGCCCCGAAGCTATCGCCGAAATAACCGGCCTGACTGTCGAGCAGATCGAAACGCTCATTAACGGCAAAAACCGCGTCTCAGACCCGGCCGCTCCCTTCAGCCCGCCAGCCCGAAAACCCCGCACCAGAAAGCGCCCGCTTTCTGGGAAAGCCCGAAATTAAGCTTCTTGCCCAGATAAAAGTGTCGTGCAATTGAAAGGATCGTTCGGTAAAAAGCTGGCTTTACAATCGACGGCTTAAAATATATGTTGAAGTATATATTGGTTACTGGAGGTCGATATGACGAGAACGGCAAAAATCTTCATGAATGGCCAGAGCCAGGCAGTGCGATTGCCAAAAGACTGTTTCATTTTCTTACCACAAATCGGTGTCCACTGCTTACCATAACCTTATAGTGCTCAGCAACCTTCTTGAAGATGGCATTAGCAACATAAGACAATCTGCCCTTTGCAATCGCCGGGGCATCATCACGCACCACTACCACCAGAACTGTTGCCCAATCAACCCTTGCCAGGCAGACATCGTAGTATCCATTATGTCCAACCACAACGATTTCATCGCGCAATTCACTCACAATTTTATACGATTCGGGCAAGGAGCCTTCTACAAAAGATTTGAGCTCCTCGAAGTTTGAATCAGAGGAATTGGCAGAGACACTCTCATGTGGCATGTAGACAAATTTGCATCCCCTTCTTGTTATCTCTTCACACGGTTTCCATGCCTGATTGTTTTTTGATGTTGGCATTTTGTCTCTCCCTGGCTTAAAAATTTGTGCAGGCGATGCTTATCAAAGCAAACTAAACTGAACAACCTGTCGGTTTTTTTCATTTCATAATAAACCAATTCCGGAAAAACCCCTGAAATTTTCAATTATCGGGTAAATACTTTTTGCCGGATAAAAATGAGCTGCAAAGCAATTTGTGCTCCAAGAAAAAAAGCGGCAAAAAAACATCTCAAGGCACAGTTTTACACACTTAAGAAGGCTTCTGGAGCAATCTGCTATTTCTCTCGGTCCATGAAATCGCCACCTCAAGGTAGCCGGCCTGTGCCTTATTCTGCCGCTGCTTCGCGGCAAAACCGGCATCATGAAAGAATGGCTAGAAGGCCTGATTCACGCCACCGGTCTGCTCTCGCTCTCATCCAGCCCGCCCTTGGCCTGTAAATCTGCCAGACTTTTGGGTGTGAAGTAATAGAAATACTTCGTTCTAATAAGTTATATTACCAGCTGCATGAACCAGTCGATCTGCCGTTAGCGGTTTTGGTTTTATGCCGTTTTTTTGATGTCTTTTCTGAAATTTTAGTTTAGTATGGGAAAAAATGAGGACAGGGGGGAAACATGGGAAAACAGAATCAAGATGAAGCCGACAGTCTCAAAATCGAAGTCAGGCAGATAGACCCGAAAACTTTTGTTATGCACTTTCATGGTGGGCTGAAAATAAACACACACGAAAAATTTCTCGAATCTTTCAGGGCTCTCCCCGTAACTAAAGGTACGACCGTTGTAATCGAAACCGGCGACTCTTTCTACATATGCAACCCGGGCTATCAAAGCCTCGTTACGGCCTGTAAAGAACTTAAGAGTGCAAAAGGCTACTTTGCGATTGTAGATAAAAGCGGATTTCTAGAAGAATATGAGCTTATTGCTGTTAAAAAAAGCATTCTGAAGAAATTCGACAGTGTCGAGAAAGCTATAAGTGAACT
>DAOQWI010000134.1:0-9374 GCA_035342015.1 Candidatus Ozemibacteraceae bacterium
ACCGATAAGAGTATTCGGGATTCTGACCGAAACCGGCCACTTTTCTCTCCAGACGGGGTGCATCAGACCTGCGACTTCAACAAACGCGATGCCGAAAGCACTGCAGCCGGCACCGAGGCCTTCTCTTGGTCGATTGAGGCCATTGTAGGTATTGCCATAACCGCGTTTGCGGTAAATTTCGAGATATTTTTTCAGGCGGTCGTAGTTGGCATCGTTGAGCTTGAACCTGATGTAGGCAATGCGACCTGATTCAAAACGGTCAACAATCTCGGCCTGAAGATCTTCAGTTTTTTCGAGGCGCCCGGCCATGCCGTGGAAAAGAATGCCCAGACCGTAGCCTTTTTTGAGTACCAGATCATTTGAATTGTCTTCAGGCGACGGAACACTGCCGGTCAGAATAAGTTCTTTACGGCCTTCATGGCTGAGTTGAATAAAAACGTGCCCGATCGCATGTTTGTGCGATCGATGCTGAAAAGTCAGATTGTTGGTGACCGCACTGTTCAAAAGGCTGCGTGGGCTTGACCAGTTGATTTTGCGGGGTGAGGGCATGGTGAAAAGGGTAAGTTCCTGGGCCATTGCCGTGCCTGCGACCATCATGCCCAGAAAAACCGCTATCGCTGCAGTGAGCTTTTTCATCCTGATTACTCCTGTCGAGAATATTTCTAAATTGTAAGAATGTACACACAATGCGTCAATCTTCCGGGGCACTTTTTATCCCATGCTTTTCGATCCATTTCCAGACTGCAGTTCTGCTTACTCCGAGCAATCTGCCAACTTCAGCCTTGTTCCACAGGTTTTTTTCAAGTAATCCGGTCAGCTCTTTTTTTGATCTGAGAATTTTTTTTCCGCTCAGCCTGTCGAAAACTTTTCTGGAATCCGGCACACTTTTAATAGATGTTTGCCCGGTGCGCAGCCGGTCCGAATTGTCTCCATCATTTTCATACACCTGATTCTGGGAAAGTTCGCCAGGAAGGTCGTCGGCATCGATAATTCTTTCCTGGCATACAACAAATGCATATTCTATTGTATTCTCCAGTTCGCGAACATTTCCGGGCCATGGGTAAGAGACCATTCTGCTCATAGCTTCCCGCGAAATTCCCGAAATCAGCTTGCCTGTTCTGGCGCCGAAACGACTGATAAAATGCCGGGCCAGCAGAGGTATGTCGTCTGGTCTCTGCCGCAGCGGCGGCAGATTGATTGGAAATACACGCAGCCTGTAATAGAGATCTTCTCTGAATCGACCTTCTCTGACTTCACGCATCAGGTCTTTGTTGGTGGCCGCAATGACTCTGACGTTCACCTTGATGGTTTTTTCGCCGCCAACCCTTTCAAATTCGCCTGTCTGAAGAACCCGCAGCATTTTTACCTGCATTGCGGCGCTGATGTCGCCGATTTCATCTAGAAAAATTGTGCCGCCGTCTGCGGCTTCGAAACGCCCGGTTCTCTGCCTTATGGCACCGGTAAAAGCGCCTTTTTCATGCCCAAAAAGCTCTGACTCGAGGAGAGTCTCGGGGATCGCTCCGCAGTTCACCCTTATGAACGGTTTCTGCCGCCGGTTGCTCAATTCTTGAATCGCCGTGGCAACCAGTTCTTTGCCCGTACCGCTTTCGCCAAGTATCATCACCGAAGCTTCGCTTTCTGCCGCAAATGAAATTAATCGGAAAACCTTCTGCATAGACAGACTGCGACCGGTAATGCCATGAAAATTTTCTTCCGATTGCATTTTCGAAGCCATTGCTGCAATTTCCTGGCGCAGGTTGAAAACCGGGCGAAAATCAGTGATGGTCTGCAGGATGCCCAGAACCTTCTGATTCTCATCACGAAGAATTCTTGCATTAACCATGACTGGAATGTGCTCACCGCTCTTTGCGACCATTCGGCACTCGCAGCCGGTAACGCATGTTTCTGTTTTTTTCGGGTTGAGAAGTGAAAAAATCTGCTGGGCTCCAACACACTCAGGCGCTCTGAGCCACTCAGTTGTTCGACCGATTGCCTCTGAGGCCGGGTAATCTGTCATTTCCTGCATTGCCTTGTTCCAGACCATTATTTTGCCTTCGGTGTCGACCATCATTACACCTTCAGCCATTGTCTCAAGAAGCAGTGCGGTACTGATGCTGCGGAGAAACGGATTGTTTTTCATCTGAACTCACCTTTTTGTGTTGCGTTAAGTTACGCTAGCATGTTGCGCAACCATACGCAATATTGCTCGAACGAATGATTGCGAGTTGTCGAAATTGTAGTCTCAGTCTCTTTATCAGAAGGGTAAAAAACGATTTTGCATGAATGGCATGCCGATTGCTCATAAATACAAAAAGCAACAGGAGCATATTTATGACTATTGATAATGCAATTCGCGTTCTGGCCGGCAGCATGATTCTGCTGAGCCTTTATCTGACCTGGTATGTAAATCCGCTGTTCGTCTGGTTGACAGTTTTTGTGGCGCTGAATCTGATTCAATCTGCTTTCACCGGGCTGTGCCCGGCAGTGTTCTTTCTCCGGAAACTTGGATTTAAAGACAGTTGCCAGCCCTGCAGCAGTAAATAAAACAGAACGCCCGGCAGTTCAGCCGGGCGTTTCGCATTCACAATACTGTAGTTCTCAGAAAATTTTGCGTCTGATGTGGCAATAAGGCGCCTTGCCGGTTTTACTGTAATAATTCTGGTGGTAATCTTCAGCCGGCCAGAATTTTGCGGCCGGCCTCAGACTTGTCGCAACCTGGTGTCCCATGTTTTTGAGCTGATTGACCAACTTCTCTGCCACTGCTTTCTGCGCATCATTTGCGTAGAAAATGGCAGAAAGATACTGTTCGCCAATGTCAGGACCCTGACCATCGGTCTGCGAAAAATCATGTATCTCAAAAAACAGCTTGGCCAGAGTTTCAAAACTGGTAACTGTTTCGTCAAATTCTACTCTGATTACTTCCAGGTGCCCGGTTGTGCCTGAGCAGACGCTCCGGTAATCCGGATTCTCAAGATGCCCTCCGGCATATCCGACCTGAGTGGTTTTAACGCCTGGCGCCTGCTTCATAAGATGCTCTACTCCCCAGAAGCAACCGGCGGCAAAGATTGCCTCAGCGTTTTTTTTGCTCCCGGCAGGTATGAAATCAAGAGAAACCGAATTGACGCAATGGCGAAGATTTTTTTCGGTCAATCCCTCACCGACAAAAACATGGCCAAGATGACCATCGCAGGCGGCACAGACAATCTCGACCCGATGCCCGTCAGGGTCAGGCTTGCGTTTGACCGCGCCGGCTATTTCGTCGTCAAAAGCGGGCCAGCCGCAACCTGAGTCGAATTTATGCTCTGAACGATAAAGTTCGGCAGCGCAGCGGCGGCAGGTATAGGTGCCTTTTTCCTTGTGCTTGAGAAACTTGCCCGTAAAAGGCATTTCGGTGCCGCGATGTATGATCACGCGCTCTTCTTCCGCGGTCAAAGGACGTTTTTCCTGCATAAGGTCACCTCCTGCAGTCTGGGCTTTTTCCTGAAAAATTAGAGAGAGTGCGAGTAGAACCGTCATTATCAGCAGAATTCTCAGCTTCATGGTTCATCTCCTGTTTGCTCTTCTGGCGAAGTGCAAAATGCTTTGAATCGCCCCATTCGCCGAAACCGATGGTTTCGCCAATGGCTTCGATACGTCGCTGCAGACAGCCACGGCACATCGAGGCGTTTTCGTCGAGGCAGGGCTTGTTTTCGTAGAGCTGATAGCTCTCACGATACTGGGTATCGGTCGTGTTCGGCATGATAATATTCGCACCGGCCTTCAGGCCAAGCTCGCGACCATTATCCTGCAAGGCCTGCAGAGCCGTAGTCGAAGCAATGTTAACGTCGCGCAATACCAGTCTGGTAACCGCAATCATTTTCAGCCCCAGATTGAGCAGTTTGCCGGTCGGGATTTCCCACTCTTCACGGTATTTCGCCAGTGGCGTCTCGTTATGATAGATGTAAGGACCCATGCCGATCATGTCGACGTCCTGCTGCTTGAAAAACAGCACGTCTTCGGCGAGGTGGCGCAAAGTTTGCATTGGCAGCCCGATCATCACACCGGTTCCGACCTGAAAGCCAGCCCGGCGCAGGCGATCCAGGCATTCAAGTCTTGCGTCAAAATTATGGTCAGCCGGATGCAGCTGACTGTAAAGATCGCGGTTGCTGGTTTCGATGCGCAGAAGATAGCGATGCGCACCGGCTTCAAACCACCTTCGGTAAGTATCTTCAGTCTGCTCGCCGAGCGAAAGAGTCAGGCCCAGTTCGCCGTTGGTGCGTCGCTTGATTTCTTTGATTATCCGTTCCACCATGTCGACAAACTGCGGGTCAGAGCGTTCTCCAGACTGCAGTACCGCACTGCCGTATTCGGCTTCCCAGGCCCATACTGCCGACCTGATTATATCTTCTTCCGGAATCAGGAACCGGCTGGTCTTACTGTTGCTGCGCCTGATGCCACAGTAATAACAATCTTTGCTGCAGATGTTGCTGAATTCAACGATGCCTCTGAACCAGGCCTTCCTGCCGACAAAACGTTCTTTAACGGCATAGGCTGCCGCAAACAGTCTTTCGAGATCAGACTGTTCCGAAAGGCTGAGAAGGAATTCAATTTCTTCAACCGAAAGATCGCCGCTTTGTTCAGCTTTCAACAGAGTATTATCGAGCCTGGTCATTGGATTGTTTCTCGCTTCGTGAAAAAAATTGCAAACACTAAATATGATACCTTTATTGTGGCAAAAGTCAACTCAAAAATAACCGCGTTTAACACCTTGCTAAAGCTGAAAATGAACTTATGCGGCGAACTGTGGTTCTTTGTCTCATTTTCAGGGGTTGAATCGACAACCCCGAATGCGGGAATCTAGCTTTAAACAAGCTTAAATCCCTGCTTTCACCCTTCGCGGACAAGCGCATGGATGACGCACAAACTGACGCTCCTTAAATTCAAATGTGACAGAGGATTATTGATAACTGCAAATCAAAAGCAGAATTGTTTGTAATAGTAGGCACGGGGAGAAGTCGGGATTGCTTTTTCGTAAGCTTGTGAGCGAAGCGAATCGCTGGAGAAAAAGCAACCCGACTGATAGACCGGGCCGACGAACCAGTTCAACTTTGTTTCTGCAGTGATCAATAATATCGGCGCCTGTAACTTTCCTGGCAAAAGGCACGGGTATAATGTAATGGTTGTCTATCCCTGTAATCATTATGGGCACGTGGTTGAGTGCAATAAATTCCGGGATGGTTGAAAAAAATAAACCGGGGTTGCTTCTCGATCGAAGCAGCCCCGGTATTAAATCGTCGCTGAGGTCAGATTAGCGGTCTGAGCCACTGCAGTTTCTGCAGCATGTTCAGACGGTCGATGACTGCCTTGTCAGAATGTGATTCGGGCCCGAAGATGGTTTTGATCGAGCCGTCGCGTTCGACTTTGATCTTGTATTCATGAGAATCTTCGATATCGCGCATGATCTTGCCGGCAACCTGGTTGGCGAACGGGCGTGATTTGACTACAGCTACCACTTCAGAATTGATCTGTTCGCTTACGCAATCCATGTTGTAGGTGCCGATCACAGCAATTTTGCGGTCAAAAACGAATACTTTTGAATGCAGTTTTGTTGAAAGCTTGTAGCCAAAGATCCGCACATTCGGCATGTCTTTGAGAATGCCTTTCCAGTCGCCGATGAACATCGCCTGGGTCAGCAGGCTGTCTGAGCTCATCGGGCTGTTGGTGTGAATGATTACCTTCACTCCGCGGTCACTGGCTCTTTTGATTGCGGCCCGGGCTTCTTCGGTGAGAACCACGTAGGGGTTCTGGATGATGATTTCTGATTCGGCAGCGTCCATCAGGCCTGAAAGGTTTTTGGTGATGTCATTGCGCGAGCCCTGAATCGAATGTTTGTCGAGTATTCTGGTCGGGTAGGCTCTCTCACCGTTGAAGAGGCGGAACGAAGCGTAGTGCTGAATGCGTTCGTAATTTTTCAGCTCGTCGTTGTATTTCTTGAGCAGTTCATTGGTTTCTTTGCTCAGGGTCGGTGACGGAACCTTGAACAGACCGCCGCCGGTGATGTAACGGCGCATGGTGTTGTAGGCAAGCTCAAGATCTTTGCTCATGGTATCGGCATTGCCGAAAATATCTTTGTAAATCTGGAAAGTGCCGCCGTTGCGGAATTCTTCGTCAAAAGCGAGGCCGGCCTGATTGGCTACTTTAGGGCTCTGAATCAGAATATCGGTGTCGCGATAAACAGTTTTAAGATCGCGCGGGTCGACAAAATAGTTTTTCGAAACATTGCGGCCACCGGTGATCAGGTATTCATCATCAACGATAATGATCTTGTCATGATTCGAAGCGGTAATTTTGCGCAGATCGTCAAACAGTGCCTGCAGTTTGCGGTGAACCGGGTTGAAAACGCGAATCTGCACATTTTTGAATTTCACCATTTCCTGCAGAACATCCTGGCCGATGAATTTGCGGGTAAGACCTTTGGTGCCGCGAGCGTCGACCATAAGGCGGATTTTAACGCCTTCTTTTGCCTTTTTATAAAGCATGCCGAGCATACTCATGCCGAAGATATCCTGTTCGACGATGAAATAAGTAACATCTATCGATTTTCTGGCATTATCGAGAATGTGCCAGCGGGCGAACCATGAATTAACGTTTT
Source organism: Candidatus Ozemibacteraceae bacterium (assembly GCA_035342015.1). Classification (GTDB taxonomy): domain Bacteria; phylum Muiribacteriota; class Ozemobacteria; order Ozemobacterales; family Ozemobacteraceae; genus Rifleibacterium. Next base: position 6,632 of record DAOQWI010000134.1, read on the forward strand.
CGGGCAGAAATCTGACTTTTGCAGCCGGGTCGAAAACATTAGTCTGGATATTGTCGAAATACTTTTCGACATCAGCTTTTGCCTGCCCGGCAACGCTGATAAAAGCAACCAGAAGAACCATCAGTATCAGAAAACTACCGATTCGCTTCATTTTTTCACCTCAGAAATGCAGATTGTACAAGAATTATAATGCCAGAATTTTTAATCGCAAGGGTTTTACAAAAATAAGGTGCGGATTTTTATTTGCTCACATTGCTAAAAGCCTTGTTGCTGATTATATTTATATTGCTGTTCTGTGTACAAATAAAAAATGGCATGTATGATCAAGGTTGGCCGGGTGATGTCTGCCCCCGGGAGAGGCTTTTTATGAATGAAGACAGCTCAAGAGTCGAAAGTGGTCATGTTCTTCTTCGATATAACCTTTCAGAAAACGCCGGTAAACTTCTGGTAGAGTGCCAGAAGACCGCCGACCTGATTCTTGAAATTATCCTGATGGTTTTCCTTGGTTTTCCGTTTATCCTGGGGGGGCTGAACTTTCTTTATCACTCTCTTTATGGCTTCAGCAGCAGGAGTCTATACGGAATCGGCGCGGCTTTGATGTTCGCAATCGCCGTAATGGTCCTGGCTCGTGGCCTTGCTTTGATCAGAGATGGTTTCCGTAGAATTGAGTTCTCGGTCGAAGACGGGCAGATAGTCGTTTACGGCTGCTATATCTGCAGAGTTCTGGGTTCTCACGAAACCCTTCGATTTTTTGATACCGCCGGCTTCAGGGTTAACCGCTTTTCTTCGCGCCGCTACCCTTTGAGCAAACCTGAAAATGTTTATGAAATCGTTCTGGTGAGACAGAACGGTGATACGGTAACGATTTTTCCATATTTCCCAGACTTAGAGGCAGCTGAAGCAACTCTTAAACGCCTTGTCAGCTACACCGGAATACCTTCTCTCTGAAAAGCTGGTTGCCATGGATGATTATGTTATAATCGATCCAGCTTAATCCGGAGAACATTTTGTCATGCCTGTTTTTAACACCATATTCTGGGACTGGAACGGCACCCTGCTTGACGATGTTGACGAATGTATCGATATTATCAACGTCAGTCTCAGAAAACGCTCATTGAACCTTCTCGATCGCGAAGAATACCTCGAAAAATTTACCTTTCCCATTAAAAAATATTACGAAAACATTGGGTTTGATTTTACCCGCGAATCATACGAAGCCGCTGGTCAGGAATATATCGATGCCTATGGGTCGAGAATGTTTGAGTGCAAACTACATAGTGGTGCCAGAAGCGTTCTCGATCGTTTCAGATCAAAGGGAACCAGGCAATTCGTGCTTTCTGCTCTCTACGACCAGGCGTTGCATCAATGTATCAGTCATTTCCGGCTGGATGGCTATTTTGACAAGGTGCGTGGCCTTGACAACAGTTATGCTCACAGTAAAGTCGAACTTGGCTGCAACCTCATCGCTGAATGCGGTTGTGACAAAAACAGAGCTCTGATGGTCGGCGATACTTTGCATGATTTCGATACTGCCGATGCTATGGGTATACCCTGCGTTCTTATCGCAGCCGGGCATAATTCAAAAAAGCGTTTGCTCGCCTGCGGAGTGCCGGTTTTTGACAGTATCGAAGAATTTGCCGGCAGCTTTGATAAATTGCCTGAGCTGCTTAAGCGCTGATTTTTTATGTGATTACCCGTTTGCTGATATCGGCAGACAAGTTTCATTTTGCGGTTGCTTTTTTCTGTGGTAATTTTGTTACGTTCAAGATGTTAAATCTAATGACTTAAAGGAATCTGCCCATGGATATCAGTCTTAATAAAGCTGAACTCGAAAAACTCGTCGAAATCGCCATAATGGCCGAATGGGTTATGACCGCCCATGATTACGAAGAGGAAGATGGTCGTAGAGATGATTATATCAAACTGATTCAGAAAATTTACGCCCATGCTTCTAAGAATGGTATGAAAAAAGAAATTGATTTCATGGATGACATCAAGGAATACATGCCAAACACCGACTGGGAAGACCAGACCCAGGCTGCTGAATTTATCAGAGAATACGAAGAAAAAACCTTCTGGGATGAACTGATAGAACGACTGTCAGACCGTGACATGAACCGCAAACTTGGTGGCAAAAAGGCCGGCAGTTTCGAAGAACATATGGCAATCTATGAAGAATTTGCGACGAAATACGGCGAGGAATTTGCCGAAAATGAGCTCGAAAACCTCGAAATAAAACAGGCAGCCAAAGCAAAACCAGCTACTGCCAGGCCTGGCAAAAAACGCTGAATAGTTCTCTAACAAAATAAGGCCGGGCGTCTGCCCGGCCTTATTGTGTTATGAACCAACCATAAAGTCGACCACGTGGCCGACAACGCTGCTGCTGCGCTTGTAAAATTCAGTGAAGCCGCAGTTTTTGCAGGTTACCGTTGAGTATTTTTCAGTCTGAATATCGAACAGTTTCGATAAAAAACCGCCGGTAGCGCGCAATTCGCCGGTCTCAAAGGTGTTGTTTTCACATTTTAGACATTTCCATGGGGTGGCCATTTTTTTCTCCTGAATCAGCCGAGCCAGAAGTTGTCGGGAGTCTGACCCGCAAATACGCCATGATACTGCCCTGGGTTTTCGCAGCGCTGAAAGATGAACTGGCAGATCGGGGTGCCGGGGATAAGCTTGAGAGGGATCGGGCCGAAATTAGAAATTTCGAGAACCTGATGGTTGCTGATGCCTGGCTGCATGAATG
>DAOQWI010000135.1:0-9363 GCA_035342015.1 Candidatus Ozemibacteraceae bacterium
TATAGATCTTGGCGAGAGACATCTGGGCAGCAACATGGTCGTGTTTGAGTTCGACAACCTTGCGGAATTCATCTTCAGCTTTGTATATCTGATTGGTGGTTTCGTAGAGCCTGGCAAGCAGTTCATGAGCCGGCAGCGAATCGGGCGCGATTTCAATGGCGCGCAGATATTCGTCTTCGGCGTCTTTGAGTTTTTCGAGTCTTTCGAGCGTCTGGGCATACTGAATGATCGCTTCAACGTAGGTCGGCGAAGCAACCAGAACGGTTTCGAGAATGCCTTTGGCTTCGAGCCAGTTGCCGGCGTCGAAATACAGACAGGCAAGGTCGAATCTGATTCTGGTCGGGTTGGCAGACAGATTGATCGCGGTGTTGAATTCGTCGATCGCCTGCTGGAAACGGCCATTGCGGTGGTGAATCAGACCGAGATAGTAATGGGCCTGATCATGCGCCGGTGCCAGTTCGACGGCTCTGCTGAAGCGAATGCGGGCAATTTCGTCCTGGCGGTCTGCGAAACAGATCTGGCCAATGGCGAAGTGGGCTTCGGTATAGTCGATGTCGAGTTCGATTGCCTTGCGCAGGTTGGCAAGTGCCTTTTCGTTCTCGTTGATATCTTTGTAGACGCGTCCGAGTTCATAATAACCCTGGGCGAAGTTCGGGTTGATGCGGATAACTTTCTGGTAGAGTCTGACCGCTTCTTCGGGGCGCTTTTCTTCGCTGCGGATTTCTGCCATGTTGAGATAGGCAGGAATGTAGGTTTTGTCTTTTTCTGCGGCCTTTTCAAAGTATTCGAAGGCCTGCTGCAGTTGGCCCATGCGACGGTAGACGTCGCCCGTTTCATAGTAGGCACGAGGATCTTCGGGGTCGAGCTCGGTGACCAGTTTGCAGGCGTCGAGAGCCTGTTCGAAAAGCGGGGTTGCACCTTCGACAACGGTGAGATAAGAGTCTTTGAGGCCCCAGTAAGCCCATTTGAAGTCGGGTGTGAGGTTGATCGCCATCTGGTAGCTGTTGAGAGCTTCTTCGAGGCGTTCTTCCTGTTTTTCGGGCAGAATCGATGGCAGAATCTGGCAGGCATAGGCGAGGGCAAAGTGGGCAACCGGGTTCTGAAAGTCGACCATGGCGGCGTTCTTATACTGCTCGATGTATCTGCTGTAAAGCGTGTCAGTATCTTTGCTGTCGGCGCTGCGGATTTTGTAGAGATCAATCTGATTCATTATTGCCAGCGGGCTTGAGCGGTCGATTTCGAGGGCTTTCTGGAAAGCTTCGAAGGCTTCGTCATACTGGCGCCGTTTGACATAGATTTTGCCAAGCTCGATCCAGGCTCCGAGAGCATTCGCTTCTTTGAAAAAGCGAAGCTTGTTAAACAGGTAACCTTCCTGGTAGATGTCGTGGGTGCGGTTGCGCGACAGGTCGACGATTTCTTTGAACCTGGTGACGGCAAGCTCGAGCATACCCATGAGCAGGTGAATCTTGCCAAGGCGGAAATGGGCAAAAATATTGGTTGGGTTGATGTTCAAACCCTGCTGATAAAAGTCGATGGCCTGATCGTAACTGGCCTTCTGTTCATAAATGTAGCCAAGTCTGAAATAGGCAGGAGCATAACCCGGGTTCGTTTCGAGAACCTTGCGGTAGCTTTCCTGGGCCTGGGTTAAAGCATCTTCGGCTGGCATGGCATGCTCGGCCTGGGCGATCAGGTAACATTCGCCAAGTTCAAAAGTCAGGCGCGGGTCAGCTTTGACGTGCTTCATGGCCTTGATGAGAACTGCTACGGCGCCTTCATAATCGGCGTCATAAATGCACAGATCTTTGAGGCCAAGATTGGCCCAGAGATTTGCCGGGTTGATCTCGATGGCTCTTTCCATCATCAGGCGTGCTTCGGCGCGCTGGGTCTTGAATTTTTCAACATCCTGGGCATGCAGAATCAGGTAGGCATTGCCCATAATGCAGTTGGCCATCGATTCACTTTCGATGCTGCGAAGCTCCTCGCGAATCTTTTCGATTATCTCGGTATGGCGCATTTCGCGGTCGGGCAGGTTGGCGCACAGGGCACGATATTGCAGAATCAGCCTGATCCAGGTTTCGCCATCTTCCGGGAGCTTTTTGAGCGCCTGGCGGTATGACGAAATCGATTCGTCAAGAATTCCCTGAACCGAATAAATATCACCAAGAGCCTTATGGATGGCCGGGTTTTCGGGGGAAAGGATCAAAGCCTTTTTGTAATCGAGCAGGGCTTTGGTGAAGTTGCCCTTGTTTTTGAGAATGCCGGCCTGGCCGATATAAAGATTGACCCGTTCGGTCTTTTCATCATTTGTGAAAAGGCTGGCGCGGTCGCGCAGAGCGAGCAGCTCGTTCTGCTCGGCAAGTTTTTTCAGCGACTCGAGGTATTCACGCGAGGCGGTGCCGATTTCGAGAAAAATGCATCTTGAGTCCTGGGCATGCCAGAACATGCACTGTTCCTGGATGCAGGTGCCTCCCGTCCGGCTGTCTTCTCTCAGTTTACCCAGAAAAGGGCATATTTCCTTGGTCATACCTGAGTGCTACTCCTTCCGATGAGAACTCTACGTTTATTTGATCCATCCATTGGGCTGACCAGCCCTTTTTCTTCCAGTTGATCCATAATTCTGGCCGCCCTATTATAACCGATTCTAAACTTTCTTTGCAGCATACTTGTCGAAGTTTTTTCCTGAGTCTCAAGATAGCGGTAAATCTGTTCAATCAGAGAAGAATCGGAATCGCCGCCTTCTGTTTCGTCATCATCGTCATCATCATCGTCGCTCTCTGAGCGGATCGGTGCAATGTCCATGTATTCGGGCTGGCCCTGGGTTTTGACAAATTCAACCAGATCCATCAATTCACGGTCTGACACGAAGGCGCCCTGTAGTCTGAGCGGCTTGTTGCGGCCTTTCGGAATGAACAGCATGTCGCCTTTTCCGAGAAGACTTTCAGCGCCCTTGGCGTCGAGAATTGTTCTGGAGTCTACAGCAGATGCCACCGAAAAAGCAATTCTTGTCGGAAGATTTGCTTTGATCAGACCGGTAAGAACATTCACCGACGGGCGCTGGGTGGCGATGATCAGGTGCATGCCGACGGCGCGGGCCATTTGCGCAAGGCGGCAGATAGAGCCTTCTACTTCGGCCGATGCGGTCATCATCAGGTCGGCAAGTTCGTCGATGATGATCACGATGAATGGCATCTGTTCAAGATCTGCGTCCACATCGTTTTTCAGTCTTTCAAGCTCTTCGTTGTAGGTGGTAATTTTTTTGCAGCCGCATCTGGCAAGAATTTCGTAGCGGCGACCCATTTCTTCTACTGCCCAGGCAAGTGCGGCAGACGCTCTTTCCGGTTCAGTCACGACGGGGGCGATGAGGTGTGGAATCCCGTTATAGCTTGAGAGTTCGACCATCTTCGGGTCGATCATCACGAATTTAACCTGGTCGGCACGGGCCTGAAACAGGATGCTGGCGATGATGGTGTTGACGCAGACAGATTTGCCAGAGCCTGTCGAACCTGCAATAAGAAGGTGCGGCATGTCGGCAAGATCTGCGAAAACCGGTTGCCCGCTTATGGTTACCCCAAGGGCCAGGTTCAGCGGAATTGGATTGGTTTTAAACTTGTCGTTTTTGATCAGATCATAAAAATAGACAGGTGTGGGTTTGGGGTTTGGAATTTCGACGCCCAGAGCCGGTTTGCCAGGAATCGGCGCCTCAATACGCAACTGCAGGCCGCCCATGGCAAGCGAGATATCTTCTGCGAGTGCCGTGATTCTTGAGACTTTAACGCCCGGTGCCGGCTTCAATTCGAATCTTGAAATTGCCGGACCTTCAACAATGTCGGTTACGGTGGCTTTTATGCCAAAATCTTCCAGGGTTTTCAACAGAAATGCCGAGCGTTCCTGCAGGCTTGATTTTGTTTCAGAAACGTCACGGACCGGTGGCACTTTGAGAATTTCAAGCGGTGGAAGCTGTGCATCAGCATGCCGGTTGATCTTTTCGGTGCGCTTTTCGTGCACCTCTTTTTTAAGTTCATGGTCAATCGGGTTGTCATCGAGATAGACAGGTTCTTCTTTTAGATTTGTTTCACGAGAAACTGTTTGTACGCCACTCTTCGGGTTTACCGCTACGGGTGCCCCATCGACATTAACGGCTTCGAGCTCTTCACAGTCTTCGCAGTCTACATCGTCATCATCTTCTTCCTCATCTTCATATTCTTCGTCTTCAAAACGGACAAGAACCTGAAGCTCTTCTTCTTTAACGGCTTCTTCTTTTACTGTTTTTACATGAGCAGCGCCGGCATCTACCGCCGGTGCCGGCGAATAAATACATTCACTGGCAAAGGTTGCTACCTGCACAGATACGCCAGAAAGACTGCTCTGAGCAGTTTTTTCTGATGCGGGCGGGGTGGGGGAGTGCTTTTCGCCGCCCCTGATTTCTTCCTGCCAGCACTTGGGTTCCGGAATGATAGTGGCTTCTTCTTCATCTCTACTGAATGATGCTGATGAAGAACCGGCGGTTGCTGTTTCTTCACAGAGTTCGTCGCTCACGCCAGGCACTCTGGGTCTGAAAGAAAGGAGTTTCCCAAGGTGTCCCTCGGGATCGATTTCCTGTTCTTCCCAGGTTTTTTTGATCCGGCCGATTACTGCGGCAACAAGGTTGCCGGTGGTTTTAACTGCACCAATGAGCATCGAAAGTAGAGAAAGTGTAACTTCCCATGTGAAAAAAGCCAGGCGGGTGAGCAGACTGGCGATTACGAGAGTTGCGGCGAGAACATCTTTGTAAAGAATGTCGAGGGCAAAAATCAGCGATGAGAGAACAAGTGATACAAAGAGGATTTTACTCGGAACCGGGCCAAAAACGCCGGCAAACAGTTCAAAGGTATGAACCCCGACCTTGCCGCCTTCCATGCCAAGCAGGCCGAGACCAAAGGTCATTACGCCGAAACAGCCAGCCAGACGCCATCCGAGGTTCTGAAAAGGCCTTTCGAGGAACCTCTGGATTCCCATAAGGCCCACCAGAACCGGAAGAATATATACGCCCACGCCAAGATAGATCATGGTCGCATTTATGATTCCGGGGATTTTTGATGAGCTGATGTAGTGAATCAGCGACAGAGAAAAGGCACTGACGCCTACAAGCACAAGACCGACAGCTTCATTTCGCTGTCGGATGTCGGTAACCATGGGCATGGTTCTGGTATTGCCGCGCGTCGGCCGCGAACTGGCGCGCTGCCTTGGTGTTGCAGTCCGTCGTTCCTGGACTGCTTCTTCTGGGGCTGGTCTGCTGCGACCCCGGCTTCTTTCTTTGATGTTGCTTTCCGGGAGCAGGATTTTTTTGTTGCTCATGTTTCAGTTCCCCGCAAATTGAATGTAAGTCAGGCTGGCAATTGATACCAGGAAGAGGTAGTAGGCGAAATAAGACAGCTTTTGTTCGCGAATTATGTAAACAAGAAATTTGAGTGCCAGAAAGCCGGTGACTGCTGCCGCAAACGTTCCGGCGATCAGTCCGGTCGGGTTGATTGCTGCCGGCAAACCAGCTTCAAACAGATCTTTGGTTTCGAGAAGGGTGGCACCACCAACAGCCGGGATCATGAGAAGAAAAGAAAACCGGGCGGCATCTTCGCCTTTCAGGCCCAGCAGTAGTCCGGTAGCAATTGTGGAGCCGGAACGTGAAATGCCGGGAGTTATGGCCAGGCCCTGCGCGATTCCTGTGACGATTGCTTTAATGTAGGAAAAGTTGCTGAGTTCGCAGCAGTTTGAATTCTTTTTGAGTTTTTCAGATGCAAGCAGCAGCAGTCCGGTGATGAAAAGAGCAATGCATACCGCTTTGGGCATGCTAAAAAGGGTTTCAAAACTGTCTTTGAAAGTCAGTCCGATCAGGGCGGTCGGAACGCTGCCCGCAATTATGAGAAATGCGATTCTTCTTCTTGCCTGGTCTTTCCAGCCAGTTGGGGTGAAGTAGGGGAGGAGGTCGGCGCGAAAAAAGAAAATTACCGCCAGAAGGGTGCCGGCATGCAGCGCCACATCAGTCAGCATATTTGCTTCGAGGTCTTTCATGCCTGAAAAATACTGGAATAAAGTCAGGTGCCCGGAACTGGAAACCGGTAAAAATTCAGTCAAGCCCTGAAGAATGCCCTGAAAAATATAACTGACCAAGACCTGCCTCCTGTTGTTTTTGCGCGAACTCTGCTTTTATTTGAAGCTTGCGGGATTTGACCTTTTGCTTTGTCTTTAGAAGTATCGGAAGCAATCTGAATAATATTTAAGACAAATCTTAGTATTGTCTGAATATCTGTCAGCCCGAGCAGAGAAATTTGATGGAGCTCATCAAAAAGGACGGCGATTAGCGAAATGCGAAAGGGAAAATTCTGGAATTTATTATCATAAAATAGACAAAGCATTCTTGTTGGCCTTTCGATTTTTATATATCATTTGCTTGATATTTAGCGAGAGGTTTTTTTTGAGGCACTCAGGTTTTTATCTAAAAAATGATCATGGAAAATTTTTAAAAAAACTTTCTGCTTAGATTTGTTGATAATCAATTAGTGAATAGGCGAGATTTCTTGTTTAGGCTTGATTATTTTTAAAAATGATATATATAGTATTATTTTGATTGGAGGTGTTTTTTGCGCAGTGTCCAGAAATTTTCTCTGCAGGTATTGGTGAAAAATATGCTATAATCTGCCGATAAAAATCCAGCCAGGGAGACATATATGGCTATCACTGCTAATGACTTGAGAAAAGGTATGGTAATACTCTATAACGGCGAACTTTGCCAGGTCGTCGAAATAGATTTCGTTCGTCCGGGTAACTGGCGCGCAATGGCTCAGGCCAAATTGAAAAGCCTGAAGACCGGCGCGACTTTCATGCAGCGTTACCAGACGACTGAAAAGGTTGATGAAGCAACCGTTGAAACCAAGTTGATGCAATACCTCTATTCATCAGATCATTTCCTTCATTTCATGGATACTCAGACCTATGAGCAGATGGAAATGGAAATGGATCTGCTTGGTGACCAGACCAAATTTCTCAAAGAACAGATGGAAATTTACGTAAAGCTCTATGAAGGCAAAGCAATTGGTGCTGAACTCCCGCCCTCGGTAGATCTTGAAGTAATTGAGGCTCCACCTAACGTCAGAGGCAACTCAGCCAGCGGTACAAACAAACCTGTCGTCTGTGCAGGCGGCCACGTTGTGAATGTACCAATGTTCATTGAAGCTGGAGAATTTATCAGGGTAGACACCAGAACTGGTGAATATCTTGAACGCATGAAAAAGTAAGCCTGTCGGCTTTTTTTCAGCTTTCGGCGAGCGTTGCTCAGCTGTTTCTGAGGTCTTGATACAGATCCCGGAGGCGGCTGGGTTGTGTCTTTATGGTAATTAATCCTTCTGGAAGGTTACCCATGAGATTATTGAAACGACAAAAAGGGCTGCCATTTTTACTGGCCCTGGGTGTGTTGTTTATTTTATCAGCCAGCTTTCTGGCAGTTCAGCTCTGGTCTGACAAATACACCATGAGAGGAGCTGTTCAGGCGTTGGAGGCTCCTGTTATGCCCCCGGCAATGCCAAAAATAGTGGCGCCTCCGCCGGTTAAAAAGGTTGTCAGAACGCAGCCGGTAAAGCCCGACGTTCAGCCTGCAGAAATCAAGGCTGAGCCAGAAGTGGCTGCAGCAGATTCCACCCCTGCTGATATAAATGCCGCCGAAGTGAAAATTGTTACCGAGACTCCGGTCGAAAAGGCTCCAGAAAAAAAAGTGATTCCTGCTCCGGCTGTTGAACCGGTAAAAGCGGTTGTTATTCCGGTTGAAAAAACCGAGAAAAAAGAAGAAAAAAAGGTTGATGTGAGCAAAAAAGCTGAACCAGTTGCTCATATCGAGAAAAAAGAAGAAAAGCAGCCAAAAGCTGTCAAAAAGGCCAGAAAAGCCAAAAAGAATGTTGAAGCTGTGCCGACAGAAATTCCGGCCGAATGGAATTGGTTTTCACAGCCGCTGAAGCTTAGTTTTAATGATGGTAAAGCGGTAATCGACAGGTCCGAAAACGATAAGTCCATCTCTCTCTCCCCTGAAGAGAAGATCAGGGTCGAATCCGCAAGCGTTGCTGATGCAGCCGCTTCTGAAGAGGAAAAACAGCCTTCAGATGCAGCTGTCTCTGAAGCTGATCCCTCAGCAGAAAAGCCCTTTATGCTTGCCCTGGCAAGAATGGCAAGAATTCGCCAGATGCGTCTCCAGAACACTGGTTCTGGTGAGAAAAAAGCAGTCGCAACAAAGACTGTGGAACTTTCTCCGAGTATGAAAGCCATGGGTTCGATGCTTAGAGAGCTTTGCGAAAAGCTTGACAGGCGGCCGGAAGTGGCAGAGAATTCGCTTTCTTCTAATGAGAAGGCAGTAGATGCCGAACTGGTTGATGAAAAGCACTCTGAGCCTATGGAATCATCCAGTCAGAATGCTGTTGAATCATCCGAAGTGATTGCCGAAGAAGCTTCTTCTGAAGCTTCGGAAAAGGTTGAAACTACTGGCGACACTTCTTTTAAGCCTTATTACAGCGGTTCTGGAAGTAGTTTCAGTGCCAGAATCAACTCTATGCTTAAGCATGGCCTGATCAGGGCGGAATAGATTGAGACCGTCGCAATAGAGCGCGACAAGAGAGCCCCCGCAGAAACATCTGCGGGGGCTCTCTTTTTTTTCACAATTATTCGCAAAAATGTATTGTTTTCGGAAAAAATATGAGAAAATTGTTTGTGGAAATGAGAGATTAGTAGTCGTATTTTATAGATAAATATTTATTTATCAATTGCAAATTGCTTATTTTGAGAGGGTATTGTGCTATGTTTTTAAATAAAAAATAATTTTTTATTTAAATTTGTGGCAGGCGGGCGGTTTTTGCTGTAAATAATTGTGAAAGTTTATAAATTAAAATTTAAAACTGCTAATGGGAGAATTGGAGGATTCTGTTGTTGTTGTTGTTGTTGTTGTTGTTGTTGTTGTTGTTGTTGAACGGAAAAATTGACAATGAGAAAAAGTGTCTGATTCTCGGGCTTGAGATTTGTTTGTCGTTTTCGCATACGACAAGGTCAAAAATAAAAGATGCAAAAAAACGGGGCAGTAATTTTTTTATTCTGGCCTTTGTCATTGGAGTATTGAATTTTATTTAGTTACTGCCAGGTATGAATTTTGAAATCGGCATGACAATTTTAAAATCGGACCTGTCTTGCGCTGAATCAAAATCCTGTTTCGTGGTCTGTTTACATGGCACCTCTTTTGGAAATGTTCTTGGTGTTGAGCAAACTCGCTCGGTAACGGGTGGGATTTTTTTGCTCCACACATCATTATACACTTCAAAATAAAGATTGCTTTGATCCTGAGTGCCCAAAAAATTG
>DAOQWI010000136.1:0-9355 GCA_035342015.1 Candidatus Ozemibacteraceae bacterium
ATCACAAACAAAAAAGCCGGGCGCACATATCTCACAATTCTGGCAGTATGGCCGGTTGGTTCGAATTTCTTCGAGCAGGCATGACCAAGCAGTTCCTGAGCCGCGCCATAGGGGCAATACCAGGTGCAATACCAGGCTCTGCCTGAAAACAGAGGTATGATTATCGCCAGCATTACCAGAATGACCATAAACAAATGGCTTGTCAACGGGATGCCGTTAATCACCCAGTTATAAAGCAACTCAACCGAGAAAAAGCGACCAAGCATGAAGCCCGGCATCAGAATAGCGAAAAACAGATAGATTTTGCGGTATTTTGCCAGACGGGCGGGGGCAAAGCAGCCTGAAAAAGCCAGTAGCAGAAAGGCCCAGGCGGTCACTTCGATGGCCAGAGCGCGATAATCAATCTGGCGCCTGATCTGCTCAACCTTAACATATTCAGCCAGACGCAGGCGCAGACTTTCAATAGTTGCCCTGCTGGTCATTGTTGCCCGCGAGACGGCATCCACTGGCAGATTAACTGCTTCGCTGGCGGGCTGGCCGTTCCAGGAGGCAAAAAAACCAAGTTTTTCGAGACGCTTAACAAAACCGGGCGTCTCGTCATTCTTCTGCAGCAGCAGGCCGGTGATTTTGTCTTTGGCATCGATGCCAATAACGATCGGCAAATAAGAACCGTAGCCGGTTATGTGCTTCGAAACAGGCTGCGTATGCAGCAGGCGGCCGATTCTGCGACCGCTGCTGTCACGAATCACAGCTTCGTCTTCTGCCAGGTATTCGAGGGTTGTGGCGCCAGCGAGCAGCTTTTGCGCCTCTTCGACCGTAAAAGCTTTTTCTGCAGATTCTTCTGATCTCTGAGCTTCGAAGGAAATTCCGAAAAAGCGGCCAGCGTGCAGAGAAGACAGAAAGAAAACCACACCCAGAACGAGAACAACGTAGATCTTACCAATTAAGTTGTTTTGTTTCAATTTATTAATGACCCTGAATCAGTATTATTACATTTTACATCATTTTACATCTTTTGCGAAACCAGCAGGTTTATATTTTTTTACCCCTGAACAACCTGCAAAACTATATGTTCAGCGGGATCAGGTCATGTGGCTTATGAGAAGTTTAATGCGATTGCCCTCACTTTTTCGATAATGATAGCGGCAGTAATAAAACAGCAGAATATTTAAGCGCCCAGTCTTAGAAGCTCATTTTTCATGGTAAAAACAGGCTTTTAAGCTCAAAAAACCGCACTTTTTCGGCAACTTTTTCAGAATTGAAGGGCGTTTTCGCTGGTCCGACCCCAAAGCAAAAGGGGCTGTTTCAACTGGTGAAACAGCCCCTGAGCGGAATCAGATCAGATTATTTTTTAGCCCGACCGGAGGGTTTTGCGGCCTTTGCAGGCTTTGCAATCTTAGCTGCTTTGGCGGGCTTTTCGGCTTTCGCAGCTTTGGCCGGTTTTGCGGCTTTAGCTGCAGCTTTTTTGCCTGAGCGGTTCTGCAGAGCTTTCCAGACGTTTTCCTGGCGAATCGGCATGTGGGTAAGAACCGCACCCGTAGCCTTTTCAATCGCATTGCCGAGAGCGCCGCAAACGGCGATCATCGAATGCTCGCCGACGCCACGGGCACCGAACGGGCCGTCGATCTGCGGGGTTTCAATCGCGATGCAGTCGATCTCTTCTGGAATATCGAGGCTGGTCGGAATCTTGTTATCGGTAAACGAAGGATTCAGCAGCTGGCCCTTGTCGTTGTAGATATAGCCTTCACACATTGCAGTTCCAAGGCCCTGAATCATGCCGCCGATCGCCTGACCGCGCACCGAGCCCTCATTGATTACCTGGCCGATGTCGTAGGCCGAAGCGACCTTGATGATATTGAAGGCGCCGGTCTTTTCGCAGACTTCGACAATCAGGCCGTGGGCGCCGAAAGTCCAGTCGAGGGCCGGGTTGCCCTGACCGGTTTCTTTGTCGAGATTGGTCAAACCCTGAGCGATGTAACGGCCAATGCCGATGATCGGACCGCAGATGGCGTTGCCATTCGGATAGGCATAGCCAACGGCCATCTGTTTATAAGTTACATGGCTTTTCGGATGATGTCTGACAAAGACCTTTTCGGCATCGTGGTCGAGGTCGCACTTCTGGGCTCTGAGAGCCTGAGCGGCAACATCGTAGCATTTGTCGAGCAGATCTTTTGCGGCAAGAATGGCGGCGTTGCCGGAAAGCAGCAGACCTTTCGATGCAACCGTCTGCCAGTCATAGGGGTCGCGGTCGGTATCGTTTTCGATGGGCAGGCGGATACGTTCGATGGGCCAGCGCAGAACATCTGCGATCATCTGAGCCAGCGAAGTATAGGTGCCCATACCGTAATCGGTCAGCGAATGGCTGCCGGTAACGCTGCCATCTTCATTGAGCTTGAGAATCATGACGGTGCCGGTGAACGGCGGCATGGCCGGCGCTTTCTGCAGAGCCACGACCGACTTACCGATCTTCATGCCGGTCTTCTTTTCGCGGGCCAGTTCAGCGGCGGTCAGTTTGCCGTAATTGATCGACTTTGCGACCGCATCCATGCACTTGGTTACACTACCGGTATTTGCAACGACTTCTTCCCCGGTCATGGTTTTCGAGCCGGGTCTGAGAGCGTTGATTTTGCGGAATTCAAGCGGGTCGATGCCAAGCGTGTCGGCAACATAGTTCATATGGCGTTCCATGCCCCAGCTGAATTCAACATGGCCGAAACCGCGGTAAGCAGTGCCGAACGGCTTGTTGGTATAAACGGTATAGGCATCGACCCAGGCGTTTTCGATTTCATAGGGGCCAGAGGCCGAAAAACCGGAAGCTCGGGTGACGTTTACGGCGTAATCGGCGTAAGCACCGGCATCCCAGTACATGGTCATTTTCTGGGCGACGATTTTGCCGTTCTTTTTGACGCCGGTTTTGATGTTGTAGATCAGCCCCGAGCGGCACGGAAGCAGGCTGAATTCTTCCTCGCGGGTGGCCTGAATGCGCACCGGGCGACCGCCCGAGAGCTTCGACAGGCAGCAGCAGAGAGGTTCAAGGTGAATGCCGGCTTTACCGCCGAAACCGCCACCGAGATACGGCGTGATAACGCGGATATTGCAGTGCGGGATCTTGAACGAGTGGGCAAACAGGTTGCGCACGGTGAACGGCGACTGGGCCGAGGTGTGAATGGTGATGCGATCGCCGGTGTCCCATTTGCCGACGGCGATGTGGGTTTCCATCGGCACGTGCTGCACGTTCGGATTGGTGTATTCGCGTTCGATAACGTAATCGGCTTCTTTGAAGCCCTTTTCGACGTTACCTTTGCGCAGCTTGGTGTGGTTGGCGATATTGGTGCCCGGAACCGGGGTAAAAACCGCTTCGACATAGGAATAGCTGCCGAGATCGGGGTGGACAAGCGGCGCTTTTTTATCGAAAACCTGCTTCGGATCAAGGAAAGGCGTCATGACTTCGTATTCGATTTCGATGAGGTCGAGCGCCTGCTGTGCGATGGCAGGGGTTTCGGCGGCAACGGCGGCGACTGCTTCGCCAAAGTGGCGGATGGTGTCGCGGGCGAGAATGTATTTGTCGACGAGATAGAGGCCAACGCGGTAGTCGAGATCATTGCCGGTAAGAACGGCATGTACGCCGACCAGTTTTTTGGCTTTGCTGACGTCGATTTTTTTGATGCGGGCCTTGGCGTGCGGGCTGCGCAGAACTTTGCCATGCAGCATGCCGGCAAACTCAAGGTCGGCGGTGTAGAGGGCCTGGCCGGTCAGTTTTTCGACGACATCGATGCGTTCAACGTCTTTACCGACGTATTTCAGGTCTTTTTTCGGGGTATTATCAAGCACGTTTGAGGCCCTCCTTCTTTTTCAGCTGGCCGGAAGCATCCTGGACCGCTTCGATGATCTGCTGATAGCCGGTGCAACGGCAGAAATTGCCTTCGATCGCCTGTTTTATCTGTTCGACGGTCGGTTTTGGGTTGTTTTCAAGCAGAGCGCGGGTCGACATGATCATGCCGGGGGTGCAGAAGCCGCACTGAACCGCGTGATTTTTCTTGAAGGCAACCTGCAGTTTCGACAGTTTGCCGTTTTTCGCTTCGCCTTCGATGGTCATGATATCGGCGCCGTTGGCTTCAACTGCCAGAATGAGGCATGAGTTGACGGTTTTGCCGTTCATGATTACGGTGCAGGCACCGCATTCGCCGGCGCCGCAGCCTTCTTTGGTGCCGGTCAGGCCAAGATCTTCACGCAGGAAATGCAGAAGATTTTTGGTTTCGGAAGCATCACGCTGATATTTTTTGCCGTTTACGGTCAGAGTTATTTTCATAGCTGGTTTCCTTTATCAGAAGAGTTCGGGGTAGATCTGGCCGACGAACTCTTTAACCATGAAGCGGCGGTATTCGGCACCGGCGCGCACGTCATCGATGGGGCAGATAACCTTTTCAGCAGCGGCAACGGCTTTTTCAAGGGTTGTCGATGCGGCGAGGTCGGCAGTCACAACCGGAGTCGGTGCGGCTGAGCCGACGCCGATGCGCATTACTTTGGCGGTTCTGGCCATGGCAACGCTGGCGACGGCAATATCGTGACCCTTGATGCGTTTGAGTTTGCGCATGCCGAATTTCGCTCCGGCCATTTCAGCCGGCACGATGATGCGCAGCAGCACTTCATGCTTTTTGATCTGGGTCTTCTTGGGCCCGGTGAAAAAGTCTTTAAGCGGAATAACGCGAACGCCGTCAGCAGAGCCGAGTTCGACGCTGGCGCCAAGCGCGAGCAGCGAGCAACCCATATCGGCGCACGGAGAAGCGGTGCAGAGGTTCCCGGCGATGGTGGCGCGGTTGCGCAGCTGGGGTGAACCGATGTTATGCGCGGCTTCGGCAAGCAGCGGGTAATGCTTTTTAACGTCTTTATTATTGATAAGCTCGATGCAGACGGTTGTAGCACCGATAGACAGCCCGGTTTTCGGGTTGAAGGTAACGCCCTTGAGGTCGGGGATTTTTTTGATATCGATCAGGCTTTCGGGGGAAATCCAGTTATTATGCATGTTTACGAGCAGATCGGTGCCGCCGGCGAGAATGGTGGCTTTGCCGTTGCTCTTCTTCAGCAGTGCATAAAGGTCTTTAAGGGTTTCCGGAGCTTGATAACTGAAGTTCTGAAGCATCCTTTTCTCCTTGAAAATTATAAGACAATATATTTGGGCAACGAACAAGTTTAAAAGTACAGACAGGCTTTATGCAAGCCAAATTTGCATTTAGCAGGGCAAACAGAAACTTTTATTTCCGGAGGATGTTACGGCCGGTCGGTATTTGCGGGCCCTGCGCGTGAATACTACGGCCGCAACCAGATCATCAATTTAATGCGACATGCCTGGGATCAGGCAGCATGACACCTTCTGGTAAACGCTTTGTCTGATCTGCGTGCCGGAAAGCAGAAACCCGGGTCTGATGAGAACTTTCAGACCCGGGCTTCTGTTTAAAACCCGGCTAAAGCCGCTTCAGCGACGCATAGCCTTCTGATAGACGGTTTTGGCCTCTTCGAGAATCTTCGCCTTTTCGGCGGCAGCGGCGCTGTCATTGGCGGTCACCGCATCATAGTATTCTTTGTAGGCTTTTTTATAGGCTGCTTCGGCTTCCATGACGCTGATAGATGAGTCGGAAGAATTTTCGGCACTGCCGGCAGAAGGCTTGTTCTGCCTGATCATCTGCTGCGCCATACCAGCCGCATTGCTGTTGTGGTATTTCGGCGCCTTGTTGAAAACGGCGCGCCACTGGTCAACAGGATTCGCCTGAAAGAAAATACCGGTAAGTGTCGCGAGGCCGGCACCGGCCAACGGTCCCAGCAGCAAGCCGGCGGCACCAAAAGAGGCGAAACCAACCGCAGCACCAACCGCAACCGCTCCGATGGTAAACCATTTAAGAAAGACTTCAGCCCCTGATTTTTCACGGGCGGCTTCAGCCCCGAACACCGGCAGATTACCGGGGAGCAGCATGGTCACGAGAAAAACCAGCATCACTGAGCTGGCGAAAAGCTTCGATCTGATCATGATAGACTCCTTTTATCCGAACATGGCGATTAAAAACCGCCCCGAAAAATCAGTCTTTGTAGAGAGTGATGTGCTTTTTGCGGGCCTCGACATATTTGAGGGCCATATTGCCGGCCTTTGTCAGAGCCACCGCTTCGTTTCCGCCTCTTTTTACGAATACTTCGGCAACCTTGCGGGCGCGGGAAATATCACGAATTGAAGAAATGGCCGAAACAGCCGCACGCAGGTTCCTGTCGGCGCGATCAAGGCCGGCACGGGCCGCATCGCCACCCATACCGTTTGTATCAGTGTTTTCAAGAACGTCGATATGCTTCGCAGCATCTTCGATGAGACTGGCAAAAGCAGCGGCATTGAAAGTCGGCAGAGTTGCGAGGGCTTTTTCCCGGTCACTGATGAGCTTGAGAGCCTTGTTGCCGGCCTTAACAAAAGCATCGGCTTCGGTACCGCCGCGCTTCACCCAGGCAGCCGCAATCTTTTTGGCCTTTGAAAAATCGCGAATATCTGAAAGGCTCATCACCTGCACCAGCAGTTTCTTTTCGGCACCGGCAAGGCCGGCACGGGCGTTGTCACCTGACATGCCTGCCGAATCGGTATTGGCAAGCACATTCTGGAACTTTACACATTCTTCAAGACTGGCTTCGAAGGCATTCACACTGAATGCGGCAAACACTGCGTTATTGGCGAACATACAAACCGTCAGAACTGCTAACACCAGCATTTTCTTCATAAACATTGTCTCCTGCAGGTATACCTTATATTTTTTGTAATACTTCATTGTACCAATTAAAAATTAAAATGACAACCCCCCACCTTGCCCCGAAAATAGCGTTGCTATTTTTCGGACTGAGCTTGAAAAGGAAGAAGTGGAGATGTTATAATTTTCATTGAAAACCCTTTGGGTGTTTGAGTGGGCGTGTGGTAACTCTCACTAAAACACATTCCAGAGGGTTTTTCAATTCCCCACACCTATTTCATGGTGTATTTATGGCATTTTACTGCCCCCATACACTCTGAAAGCCTGCATCATCATTTGTCTGATTTGACTTTTTATTTTTCGAGTCTTAAAATCAGACATCTTACAGGAGAGCCGACAGGAGAAAATATGAGAAAATACGTGCTTTGTCTGTTGATGCTGGCTGTGGCAATGATTTCGAGCGCTGAAATGATTATTCACGCTACTGACGGCAGAGAATTCAAGGTTCAGGTCGATGCCGGTGAAATCGCTCGTATAGAATTTTCAAATCAGAAAACCGGTGGGAAAAACATCTCTACCCCCGATCCGGTTGCAACCCCGGAACCATCAGGCGCTGATCCGGCACGTGATTTTTTTGGCCTCTGGCACAGAACTGAGGGCGGCAAAATCGTAGAATACATGGAAATAAGAAAAAACAAGGGCGAAATCGAAGTGGTGATGGATGTTCACCCCAAAGGACCGTTCAAAACGCGCATGATTGGAACAGTAGTCAACGGTAGAATGACTGGCAGCGGCCCAAAAAGAAAATTTACGATGACCCTTTCTGGAAAAGATCAGATAAATTATACCTCCTCTGACCCTTCAGGCAACAACTCATGGTCATGTGCCTGGATCAGGTCCAGGTAGAAAAAGCATTGCAAAGTCACCGAGTTTATTCGCCGCGATGACAATGACACAAAGCTGGGCAACCGTAAAATCAAGGAGTCGATATGATCGAATCGAGATGTGGAATCGTGTGCAGCGCCTGTGAATATCGCGAAAAAATGAACTGCAAAGGCTGCGTCATGATCACGAAACCTTTCTGGGGCGAACAGTGCCCGGTAAAAGCCTGCTGTGAAGGCAAAAAGCTAGAGAATTGCGGACTCTGCAGCAACTTTCCCTGCCAGCTGCTCAACCAATTCGCCTATGACAAAGAGCAGGGCGACAATGGCAAAAGGATCGAGCAGTGCCGCGCCTGGGCAAAACACTGAAATAAAATATGATGGGCATTTTTCGCAGTTTCGATCGTTTCTTCTTCTGTTGTAATTCAGGCAAAATGTAAAGGCAGTCAGGAGGAAGCAATGAAACATACTTTTTGCGGTATCGGCGATTCAGAAGAGATGATGCTCAAAGCTGCCGGAATTCTCAAGGATGCTTTCATGGCTCTCGGCAACAGCCATTGGCCAGACCTTGAAGCTGCCCTGCAGGAAGTCAGAGAATGTGTCACTGCGCCGAACATCTGCATCGGACTGTGCGACGATGGTGAACTATTGGGCTGGGTCGGCCTGCGGCCGATGTACGAAAAAACATGGGAACTGCACCCGATGGTTGTCAGCCCTGCCAGCCAGAAAAACGGCGCTGGCAGCATGTTGATCGCCGAACTCGAAAAAAGAGCGAGAGAACAGGGCATAATCGGAATCGCTCTTGGCACCGATGACGAGCATGAACAGACAAGCCTTTCGCAGGTCGACATCGATTCTGAGAATATTTTCAGAGAGATTACCAACATCAGAAACCTTAATCGGCACCCTTTCGAGTTCTATAAAAAATGTGGCTACAGCATTGTCGGAATTATTCCAAATGCGAACGGCAGGCGCAAGCCCGACATCTGGATGTGGAAAGATATCAGCTCCGATGGTGATTCAGCTTCTGGCCGGCTCATCAGGCAAACCTGACAAATCACAGCAGGATTTGTCAGGAAACGTTTGTTTTTTGCCAATATACTGCATTCATAACACCGGAAGGAACGACAATGGACTGGATTGCCCGCCTGCAGAATTCGATCGATCACATCGAGAAACATCTTCTCGATGAGCTGAGCATCGAAGAAGTCGCCGAAACGGCCTTTGTGTCGTCATTTCACTATCAGAGAATTTTCAGCCTGCTTACCGGCATGACGATTGGCGAATACATTCGCAAGCGGCGGCTGGCAAAGGCCGGCCAGGAAATCTCGGCTTCTGATGGCAAAGTGATAGATATCGCCCTGAAATACGGTTATGACTCCCCTGAGAGTTTCAGCAAAGCATTCACCCGTTTTCATGGCATTTCTCCGGCCGCAGCGCGCATGGCGGGTTCCAATCTGAAGTCCTTCAGTCCTCTGGTGTTAAAAATCACAATTGAAGGCGGTTTAACCATGGATTACAGAATCGAAAACAAACAGGGTTTTAAAGTGCTTGTCATCAGCCGGATTTTTTCTGCCGAAACTTCGTCAGCCGAAATTCCGAAATTCTGGGATGAATTCTTCAGAAAGGGCTTCAACAAGGTTTCCTGCGGCCGTTTCGGCATCTGCTGCCCGCCTGAAAAGGGCAGCAAAGAGTTCAGATACAGCATCGGCAACTATCTCAATGAAAGCAGCGTCAAACCGGCTGAGATACCGGCCG
>DAOQWI010000137.1:0-9292 GCA_035342015.1 Candidatus Ozemibacteraceae bacterium
CCCCGAAAGCTATCGCCGCATGAACAAGGTCGAATATATTCTTAAAAGCCGCTCCGGTTCAGTATTTAAAACCCTCGAAAGGGTTCTGCACCTGCACCCGAAAATCGGCGGCGGCCAGAACCGAAAGGTTCTCAGCGACAAGGTCAATTTCTTCGAAATCAGGCCCGAAACCATTACTTCGGCTGGCTATTCGCGCAGCTTTTTCCGCATTTCGCTGCAGCTCTTCGATCAGGATGACAATGTCTCAGGCAACGTCGGGCAGCTGTTCATCGCCGACTTCATGGAAACCGCCAACCCGACGATTCTCAATTCGATCATCAATAACCCCGGCCTGAACCGCAACTGGTACACCGACCCCCACAACAGCGACTGACAAGAACTCAAAAGAAAACCGGGCTGTCTCAGTGTATTTGCTGAAACAGCCCGGTTTATTTATGGAACTTACTTTGCGAGGGTCAGAGAATCGAATTTGACCGGTTCGCCCGGTGCTTTGAGGTAGTCGGCTTTTACCAGCCAGATACTGTCTTTGGCGGCGGCGATATAGCGATTGATATAGTATGGATTGGCAAAGTCAGCAGAACCGGCGGGCTTGCCATCGGCAGAGAACAGCATCAGCTTCTGTTTGCTCGGATCGCCACTCGGCGGTACCATCGAGACAAGACATTCGCCAGAGTCTTTTACAGCCCAGATTCTCGGGTTCTGCATTTCGGCCATGCCGATTTCGTGCCGGGCAACTTCTTTGCCATCGGCACCGATGGTAACCAGTGCGTGACCGGAACCTTCGCTATAATTGAGCATGTGCAGGTTATTGCTGCTGTCAACCGCGAAACCAGATGCCTGCCACGGAATGTTTCTCAGAACGATACCATCGGCAGAAAAAACGGCGATACTGGCGACAGCATAATCGCCGACATATACCTGACCATTTCGGTCAACGTCGATTTCGTCGAGCTGCATCATATTACCGGCTTTGATTCTTTTGATTTCTTTGCCGTCAAGACCGGCAACCACGATTTCTTTGGCGCGCATATCGATAGTGGCGACAGCCTTTACTTCGCCATTTTCGCCAAGCTGCAGGGCAAAATCCGTAAGAATGAAATCTTTGCCGAGGGCCGGCAAAGCGACTTCCTGGCGGACCTTGTTGTCAGCGCCAAAGCAGAGCACCCTGCCCTTGACCGAGTCGAGAACCCAGATATCAGAGCCATGAGCACGGTATGAACCCGGGCCAACCGGCATATCTTCATCATGAACCGGAGCAGTGATACCAACCTGAGCCTTTTCCTGGCCAAACGGGATTTCCCAGTTACAGAAGGCGGGGCTGGAGAAAGCGAACATGAACATGGCCATCAGCGTAACGGTTGCTTTTCTCATAGTGTTATCCTCTTGTCAAACCTTTCTCAGAACCTGAGTGATCGGCATATAGTTGATACTGTGAACGCGCGGGGTTCTTTCAGAAGAGCTGTTCGAAATGGCCTGAAAGGTATTGCCCTGCTTAACGATGATACCGATGTGACGACCGGGGCCGCGGCTGGTTGTCCAGGTGACTACGTCGCCTTCCTGATAGGGAGGAACATTTACTCTCTGCCATCCAACAGCCCTGAGATCACTTACGACTGCATCGCAGTTGAGCTGAACGCGGCTGAGAACACCGGCGTTCTTGAGAGCGGTTGAAACGACTTTGGCGCAGGCCAGGTTACCACCGTCGACGTCGGCACCACGAAAACTGGTGCTGCCGAGAAGTGAGCGGATGCTTGAAGCAATGCGTGCCTGCTGCGCAGTTGAAGTCGAATTAGTGGTACTCGCAGCAGCGTTGGTGGTGGTGGTTGTGTTGCCGACATCTTCGTCATCGCCGGCACTGGTAATGGTTACATTGGCATTGTTGCTGGCAGCCTGCTCATTGTTGGTGGTAGTAGTGTTGTTGTTGGTAGCAGTATCGGTATTCTGTGGCAGAGCGTTGCTGACGGTATTGATAACCTCTTTGACCGCCGGGATAGCCTTCTGAACGCCTTCAGCAACTTTGCTGATGACATCGATGATCTTCGAAGCATCACAACCGGTCATACTAACCGAAACAAGCCCCATAAGGACGATAAAGGTCAAGGCTTTGAAAAAACGCATAAAAACCTCCCTCGCAGACATGAAATTTAACTTCTACTAAGCATTACGCATGAAGCGAAAAGACGTAACAAAAAAAATCAGTCATCGATATTTTCGATAAGTTCGAGGGCGGCAATAACATCTGGTGCGGGCTGTGCAATCGGTATGATGCCAGAAATTGAAAACAGCGTCTCTTTAAGAGAATCAAGCCCGCATACCACCACGTGCCCTTCAAAATCGCGGTCGATCAAAAGAATAGCCTCGAGAATCTCGCCCATGGCCGGGCTGTTGATGAGTTTGCAGGCCGAAAAATCGAACACAAATTTTTTATGCCCGGCAACCGCAAATTCCTGCAGGCGGGCACAGATTCCGTCGATGCCTTCGGCTTTGCAGTTACCGATAAAACTGATTACCGGAAAGTTTTTTTTGATTGAGATCTGCAACTGAGAATTATCCAAACTGTAATACCCCCGGATCACTTTATTAATATTGGTTTAGCATAAATTGACCGGTTTATGCCATAAAAAAGGCACTGCCCTGCGGCAGTGCCCTGATTTAATTCTTCAGTGCCTGTTACGGCACAGATGATCATCTTCAGAAAAGACTGAGCTGATGTCTGTCAGGTAACAGACGATCGAGAATCTCGCCCATCAGGCGATTGCGGGCTTCGGTATCACCAACGGCCTCAAATCTGAAGCCAAGATACACACCCGAGTATGACTTGTCGTTCTTGCCTTTGCCGGTGGCATAAATCGCGGCACCTTGACCATCAGGCATGGTGACGAAAATTTTGCAGGGTTCGGCAGTTTTCATGACGGTGATATCAGAGGCAGTTCTGGCCGATTCGTCGCCGTTCAGATGCATGGTGAATTCTTCTTTGCCTTTGCAGACCAGCTCATCGAAGTCTTTTTCTTCGTCAACAAAGGTGAATTTGAAGTAATCCTTCAGCAGGTCGCGATGGATGTTCGACTTGCCCACCGACTGGGCGGCCATCATCAAACTGCCACCATTGGTCAGGTAGTCGTGCAGATCTTCTGAACTCGGAGCCATCTGACCCATGCTGCTGGCACTGACACTGTCGGTGATGACCATGCCTTTGCCGGCAAACTGGCGCAGAATATCTTTAAATTTGAAAGCGAACACTGCCGGATCCCATAATACCTGGAATTCTACCTTGTTGGCCTTGAGAGCATGTGCCACCAGCGGCAGGGTCATCGGATCCTGAACCATCTGACCGCACAACAGCACATCGGCTTTTCGCTTGAACACCGGCGTTTTTTCGAGGAATTCATCCCAGCTGGTATCTTTGGCAAACTTCAGGGCTTTGTAGTTGTTGCGGAAATTATAGGAAGGCGGGAAATAAATCGAGAGACCGTGACTGTCGCCCATACCCTGGGTATGACCTTCGATTACCATCGGTGAGGTTTCGGGGAATTTGGAAACGATCAGGTATTCTTTGCCTTGTTTGATGCGGCGTTTGTCCTGGGCTTTGCCATCCTGCTGAACTACCTGGTAGTTGATTTCTTCAACAAAGACCTTCTTTTCGAGGGCTTCATCAACAACCGGTTCGAACGGACCGATCTGGCATGAATAACCGCCGCCCTGCATTTCGCGCAACGGTGTCAGAGCCAGTCGTGACTGGAAAACGCGAGTGCCGGCAGGCCACAGTTCTTTGGGCGGCATACGCCAGCCATTGTAGCCCCATACCACGACACCGGGCTTGGTGCTGGTTATGAGAACCGGCTTGGCCAGCCGATCGTTTTCGACCGGGTAACCATAAGACTTGATGATATCGATGCAGAGTTCTCTGATATCAGAGGGGGCTTCTGGCATCTGGGCAAGCTTGTGGGTAAAGTCGATCAGGTCGACAAGTGTTTCGTCTGAATAGCGTTTGATAGAAGCGAAGCGTCCGCCTTCCGCTACCAGCAGGTCTGCATAAGCTTCGTGATTTGCCAGCAGGGCCTGACCAAGCTTGTCGAACTTTTTAACCAATGAACCGATTTTGCTGAGGTCAGTAGCGGCCTTGGTAACCGGCGAACCCTTAACAAAGGAATTCGATGCCGAACCGCCCTTGGCATAAGAATAAACATAGGTGCCGACCATGCGCTTGGTCATTTCTGCAGGGCTCAGGTCGGGGTTTTTCACGAGTGGAGCAAGATAATCGGCGTAGGGCATGCCGTTACCCGGCTCGTTCTCTTCAGATGCAACCATATACTGAGCGGTGTCAGAGATTTCATAGGCAACTTCGATAGTGCCCATCAAGCAGGCGTCAAAATCGACGATGGCAAACTTCGATTCTTTGCCATTAACCTTTGTAAGCTCTTTCTGGCCTTCTCTCAGGGCGTAGGAAACGTCGGTCATGCTGAGCATGCGGTCTGATTCTTCGTCATGTGCGATGCCCGACCAGCCGGCACCATGATTCCAGACGATGACGATGACATTGTCAGCCGGATAGGTTTTGACGCCCCACTTCAGGAAGTCTGCCAGCGTCGCCTTGTTGCCCATACACTGTTCGCCAAGGTTCATGACCATCTTGCTGCTGACCTTGCTCATATCATTGTCTTTGTCGACATAATATCTTCTGGTGCCGACCCAGTTTCCATCAGATATGGTATCGCCCTTGCCGCCGGCCATGCGGTCGATCTGAGCGACGATATTGATGTTATCACTGCTGCCGACTTTTTCCATTTCGTTGATATCGATCAGACCAAAGCGTTCGAGATCGTTGTCGGCGCAGATATAGGCGAGAATTGTCCATTTTTTGCGGTCTTTTTTGTGCGGAGTGCCGGTTTTGCGTCCTTCGGTCTCAAAAGCGACTGCATGTTGGGCATCATCATACCAGTGAATCGGGAAATCTTTGGCGGAAGCGTCTTTATACAGAGCGGCGATTGCGTCGTAGCGGTCTTTGTTGGCATTTTCGCGCATTTTGCCATAGACGGTCTGCCAGAAAGTATCGAGCTTCTTGATTTCCGGGCTGGGGTCGTTGGTTGCCTGGAACTTGCGACGGGTGGTCACTTTTTTAACCAGGTCGAAATATGCAAGTTCGAGCGGCGAGGCAGACTGCTTGATTACCGCACCGAGAACCGGATCAAGGGCCGGCTGATCTTTGAACATATCATAGGCGCGGCTGGTTTCTTCGTCTGATTTGGCAGCATAGTTGGCCATGAATTCGGCCTGATAATCGCCACGGATATTGGAGACGAAATTGCTCTGCAGCTTCTTTGGGAAGTCTGCAAGAATTTCGGCAAGAAGCTTATCGGAGCGCTTGTCAGCAAGGAATTCAAGGGTTATTTTGCGCTGCCAGACTTCCTGCAGCATCTGCAGGTGTTCAAGAACCTGCTGCTGATTAGCAGTCAGAGCTTTGGAAGTCGTTTTTGTCGTTGCCGCAGCCGAAGTCTGTTTTGTGCCGGCAGGCTTCTTTGCTGTTGTAGCCGGCTTTTTTGTCGACGCCGGTTTTTTGGCAGCGGTGGTTTCTTTTTTCTCGGCTGGTTTAGTCGAAGGTTTGGCTGTAGTTTTCTTCTTCGCGGCCGTAGTTGTGGTGGCCGGCTTCTTTTTCTGCTTCGTCGCAGTCGTAGTGGCGGCGGCACCCCAGCTTGGGCCAAGCGTCAAAAGGTGTATGACAACCAGTAACGCAGCCAGTATTCTCTTACTCATAATCAATTCTCCTTACTGAGAGCTAAAGAGCGTACATTTTTGACCATTATAACGGATTTTTAAAAAAACGGTAACTGCCTTTTTGTTTTTCTCTTCAAGGCACTTCCTGATATGGGTGTTTTGGTGTATAAATGTCTGTAAAATCATTGCCTGGAGAAAAAACGATGAATCTCGTCTACATTTCGCCACATTATCCTTCACATTACTCTCAGTTCGTCGAATCTCTCGCCAGATACGGCGTCAGAGTCTTCGGTATTTCAGACCTGCCCGACGAAGCTCTTGACCCGAGAGTAAGACAGTCTCTCAGCGGCCATTACCGTGTTGAACGACTTGAAAACAATCAGCAGGTAGTCGATGCGGCTGGTTTTTTCAAAGAGCACCTTGGCGAAATCGACCGGGTTGAATCACATCTCGAACCCTGGATAGAACTTGAAGCTCTGGTTCGCGATGCATATAATATTACCGGCCCCAAATCAGAAAATCTGCAGTTCATCAAACGCAAATCGATGATGAAAGACGTTTTTAAACGTGCTCAGGTACCCGCAGCGAGAGGCATAGTAATTAAAGACCTCAAGCAGTGCCAGGAATTCATCAAAGGCCATTACCCGGTTTTCATCAAGCCTGACATCGGGGTTGGCGCGGCCGATACCTACACTATCCGCAATGAAGAAGATCTCAAACACTTCTTTTCAATCAAACAGAGCTACGACTACTTCATGGAAGAATTCGTCGACGGCGATCTGCAGTCATTCGACGGGCTCACCGACAAAGACGGCAACATTGTGTTCTGTACATCGCATTATTTCAGCAATGACATTCACAAGGTCGTCAAAAACAACGAAAACGTCTGGTATTACTCATTGATAGATATACCTGCCGAACTCGAAAAGTATGGTAGAGCCATCGTCAAAGCCGCCGACGTGCGCGAAAAGTTTTTCCATATCGAATTTTTCAGGCTGAAAAATGGCAAGTTCCAGGCTCTCGAAATCAACATGCGCCCCCCCGGAGGCCTGACCACTCACATGTTCAATTTTGCCTGTGACATCGACGTTTACGACTGGTGGGCATCGATCATGGCCGGGCACGAACCGAAACGTCCGTTTACCCGCCGCTATCATTGCGCTTTTGTCAGCCGCAAACACAATCGCCCGTATAAATATTCTCACGATCAGCTCTATGCGAAATGGGGCGACCGTATCGTTCACAGCCAGCCAATGAACCCGATCGAATATGAAGTCATGGGTCACTGGGGCTATCTGGCACGCTCGGCCAACCTCGACGAACTCAAGAACGTCATTCGCGACATTACCTGGGAGGCCTGATGAACAGGGAATACCGCACAATTCACAGCAACGCTCTGGGCAGACAGATGGAAATGCTTGTTTACGGCACTTCCGGCAAGCCGATGGTGGTCTTCCCCTCTCAGGAAGGCCGCTTCTTCGACTACGAGAACTTCGGCATGATCGATACCCTGGCACCATTCATTCAAAGCGGTAAGATTCAGGTCTACTGTATCGACAGTATCGACCACGAAAGCTGGTTTGCCCGCACCAATCCGGTTGAGCGGGTCAAACGCGCCAACGACTACGACCGGGCTGTAAAAGAAGATGTTATTCCGCACATCATGAACGACGGACATGAAGGGGCCGGGGTTATCGCCCACGGCTGCAGCTTCGGCGCCTTTCATACCGCCAATTTCGCTCTGCGACAACCAGAGGCTTTTGATTCAGGAATTGCTCTCAGCGGTTGCTACAACATCGAATTTGCAATGCAGGGCTTTTACAGCAACGAAATGCATCTGCACAACCCGATGCGCTACAGTGCCGACCTCAAAGGCAAAGATATCGTCGAAAAGCTGAAAAACAATCTTCTGATCGTCTGCAGCGGCCAGGGCGCCTGGGAAGAGTGGACCGGCGAAGCAATTCACATGTGCGACAATCTCAGTGCCGCCGGTGTTCCGGTATTACTTGACCTCTGGGGCTATGATGTCAACCACGACTGGCCCTGGTGGAAAAAGATGATTATCTACTTCCTCGGCAAATTTGACCGGGCAGGTTTTCTGACCTCGAAACACCGCATGACCACAGAGCAGAGCCGGAACTTCCTGCACAACTTTCATTCTATCTGACTTTCAGCACCAGCAACAGAGTGTTTGGTGCTGAGTGTTGTTACTGAAATATCAGTCACTGCAGACAGACTTTCCAGAAGTAAAGGAACCAGAGATGTCGAATACCAAGTTCGCAGATGCTTACTTCAAGTGGGGAGCCGGGTTCATCATCAGATGGCGGCGGCTGCTTTTCACGCTGCTGGTGATAGTTTCGGTCGGCGGCCTGTATTTCTCACGCAACATCAGCATCGACAACAGTCTCGAACTCTGGTTTCTCGAAGGTGACCCGGCACTTGAAGCCTATAATGAATTCAAGAAGCGCTACGGCAATGATGAAGTAATTCTGGCAATGGTCGACTGCAGCCGCGACGGCATGTTTTCACCGGCCATGCTTTCGGCCATTTATAAAGCATCGAAAGAAATTGAAGACGACACGCACAATTTCAAGCGGGTACTCAGCGTTGGTCTTTCACCATTCATAGGTCTGAGCGGCGAAGAACTGATTATCGAAGATCTTATGAGCGGCCCGGTTAATACAATTGAAGAAGCTGAAAAAATAAAACAGCGCTTTATGGATGACCCATTCAAGCAGCGTATTCTGCAAAACGCCAGTTCCACCTGGGCAATAATCATCGCTGAACCTGTTGCAACACCAGACATGGACAGCAGACGCCCTGAGATCATCGAGGCGATGCGGCAGAAACTCAACGGTTTCAACTTCAAACTCGCCGGTATGGGTGTCATGTATAACGAACTCAATCGCCTGAGCATTCAGGATGGCGCAGTGTTCAATGCGGTCGCCTATGTGGCTATCGCTTCGCTGATCTTTATTCTTTATCGCTCATGGGTTTTTCTTTTCATGGCGCTTGGCGCCATGTTCTTCAGCGGTCTGGGCTTTCTCGGATTCTATGGGCTTTTCGGGCAGAACTTCAACATGGTCACCATCGTTCTGCCGACGCTGATGATGATTCTTTCTGTTTCAGACGTGGCTTATGCCTACAACAACTACTGTTTCAATTCGGCTCTGGTCAAAAAGAACCGTGAAGAGGGTCTCGAGCATGTCTTTTACGAAGTTCTCTCGCCCTGCCTGTTTACTTCGCTGACCAACTTTGCCGGTTTCCTCGCCCTTGTTACCAGCCCGCTCGACGTTCTGCGTGTCTTTGGCGCCTTCGCGGCATTTGCCTGCATGGCCGAATACGTCGTTTCGATGATTGTCGCAGCTTTCATTCTCGGCCAGATCGACCTTAAAGAAGAAGTTCAGATTAGAAGACCTTTCGAAGCTCCGGTTAACTGGTGGATGCAGCGCATGCCAAACTACTATGTGCATATTCTGGTAATTGTCGCTGTTCTTTCGGCCATGTCGATTTATGGCATTTCAAAACTGCAGGTTGACACATATTCGATGGGCTTTCTGCATGAAAGCAACCCGATCAG
>DAOQWI010000138.1:0-9288 GCA_035342015.1 Candidatus Ozemibacteraceae bacterium
CCTGACCTGCCGAAAGCAGCGTCTAGAGTTAATTAAGTTTGCGTTTACCCTGGGCTGGTTATAAACAGGAATTGACAAACCCCGGAAAAACGGTTATCGTTAGTTAACGATAACTAACTTAAGTTGGGGTGATAATAATATGGCGCGAAAAACCGGTGAGGTACGTCAGGCCGAAATAATTGCGGTAACCCGCGACCTGATCTTTAATGAAGGATTCAGCAACTTCACCGTCAGAACTGTTGCAAACCGCATTGGAATAAGTGAAGCTGCGATTTACCGCCATTTTAAAAGTAAAGAAGACCTGCTTCTCGGGCTTCTCGATTCGCTGTTTGTGCCCTGGCGTGAAGCCATCGAAGGCCTGCTGAAAGAGAATATTCCGGCACGTCTCAAGCTTCGCAGACTCGTCGAAATTCACCTGCATCATCTGGTTATCAGACAGCTGAACCCGATTCTGTTTTTTTCAGAAGCCATTCGCCCTGAGAATTGCCATCTGTTCGAGAAATTGAACAACAGCCTTGGCTTTTTGCAGGATACGGTAGCGGTGATTGTCAAACAGGGCGTCGCCGGGTGTGAATTCAAACCCGAAACCGATTTGAGCTCTGCTGTTGCATGCATCGTTGGTCTGATTCAGACAACCGTCATTAAATGGACTCTGCAGCGCAAAACCGACGGCCTGGTGGCGCATGCCTCTTCACTGATGGATTCTTTTATTGGCCTGATCGAGCTGAAAGGAACACAGAAATGACCCGGAGCGAAAAAACCTCGAAGATCTATTATCTCATCATTGCTGTAATTGCTATTGCAATTATCGCGCTCGCTGGCACAGGTCTGCTGAAAATCCGCAGCAAGCTTGCCATGGCTCGACCTATGGAATCCAGACCTCTGGCCGCCAGAATTGTCAAGGTTGAGACCGGGCAGGTCGAAAAGACGATTGCAGCGCTGGCAACCGTAAAAAGTGCTGCAACTGTACAAATCAAGGCCGAAACCGGCGGAAAAATTCTCAGTCTGCCATTACGTGAAGGCGACCGGGTGAAAGCCGGGCAGGTTATTGGTCTGATCGACAGTCGTGAACAGGATGCTCAGCTGCAGGCGGCTAAGGCGCGCAATCAGTCGGCTTCTAATCAGGTTGCCGCAACGGCAGCAACTCTTCAGATGCTGACCAGCCAGATAGATGCAGCTCAAACTAATTTTGAATTCTGGACCGGAGAATTGAAAAGAGACGAAGAGCTTTATCAGGCCGGTGCCATAGCGCAAACAGCTTTTGAAAATACGAGAAACCGTCATGCCGAGGCGCAAAGCCGCCTCACTTCACTGAAGTCTCAGATTCAATCTCAAAAATCCCAGGTCGATGCGCTTCTTTCACAGAAAACTGCAAGTGAAAAAGATGTGACGCTCTGGCAGGTCAGACGCGATTATACCGAACTCACCTCGCCGGTTGACGGCATAATATCAGCCCGCCTTCAGGAAGAGGGCAACCGGGTTCTGCCCGGAGTAGCAGTTTATAACATTGAGGATACGACAAAAACCCGCCTGATCATGCAGGTGCCACAGGAAGCGGCCGCAAAAATCGAGCCGGGTCAGCCGGTATCGCTGCGCTCGCATGCGTCGGCCAGTTTTTCAGTCAGCCGGGTATTTCCAGTGTTGAACGAATTGAGACAGGTGATTGTCGAGGCTGAGACCCAGACTCTTTGTCCGGGTCTGGTTTATGACATGCAGATTCCGGTTCGCATCGCTGTTGAGCGCGGTGCGGGAACGGTAATTCCTGAAGAGGCCAGGTTTGTTGATTTTTCGCGCTCAGACCGCTTTTTTGTTTATGTCGTGAAGAATGACATGGCACTGCGAACCTCGGTTAAGGCAGTTCTTGAAGGCGATAATGGAATGACTCTGGTGAATGCCGCTGAAATACCGCCTGAAACAGTTCTTGCGGTAGGTTCGTATCTTGAAAACATAAGGTTGCCAGCCTCTTTTGCAATTGAGGTGGTCAGATGAACATCATTAATGCGGTAATACAAAAGCCGGCCTGGTCGATCGCATTCTGGCTGCTGATCGGCGCGATTGGTCTGGTCTCATACAATTTCATGCCCGTCGACCTTTTTCCTGACACCATGCCGCCGCAGGTCGTTGCCATGACGGTAGTGCGCGGTGCCTCTGCCGATGATGTCAGTCGGCGTGTTACCACCCTGATAGACCGTGAGCTGAAAGGCCTCAAAGGTATTGTCAGAGTTGTTTCTACTTCGCGTGACGAAGTCTCATCAGTAAACGCGCAGTTCGATTATGGCACTGACATGTCGCAGGCGATGACCGATGTAATCAATGCGGTTAATCGAGTTACCCGCAGTTTTCCGCCCGGTACTCAGCCAACCCAGTTTTTTCGCATAACTGACGCCAACCGGCCGGTCGTGACTTTGGCGCTGAAGCCAGCTCAAGATTCTTCACTCGATCTGAAGGCGATTCGTATTCTGGCTGAAAACGACATTAAGGAAGATCTGCTGCGTTTGAAAGGCATCGGCAGGATTGATGTTTTTGGCGCCAACGAGCCAGAAGTTCTTGTTCGCATGGATCTTGAAAAGCTGCGGCAGTTCAAAATCGCACCGACTCAGGTTCTTAAGGCGATCGGTGCCCAGAATACATCTCTGCCGGGTGGTTATCTTGAGAATGGCGGGCGTGAATCACTGGTAAAAACGCTTTATGAGGCGCGCACTCCCGAGCAGCTTGCCGGATTACCGATCCGGGTGCAGAGTGGCGGGGTCATAACCCTTGCCGATGTTGCATCGGTAACTCTCGGAATCAAGACCCCGCGCAGCATTTATCATGGTAACGGGTTTGCAGCCATTGCTCTGAACATTCTCAAACCCGAAGATGGTTTTGCCGTTGATGGCATCAACAGTATAAAGAAGCATCTGCCTGAGCTGCAGAAACGCTATCCTGAGATTGATTTTGCTGTTACTACCGACCAGGAGCCTATTATTTCGGTCAACGTCAGGGGCATGAAGGACTCGCTTTTTTCAGCGGTCTGGCTGACAATGCTGGTGGTTTTTATTCTGCTGCAGAACCTGCGTGCTTCAGTTGTCGTCGGTGTTTCGATCCCTCTGTCATTTCTTTCAGCCTTCGCTTTTCTCTATTTTACACCGTTCACCCTCAACATGGTTACGCTTTCGGGTCTGATTATAGCTGTTGGTATGGTGGTTGATGCTTCGATAGTTGTTGTTGAAAATGTTTATCGCCACCTCGAAAATGGTGAAGCGAGCCTCGAAAAAGTCGTTGCCGGAACCGAAGAGGTGGTGTTCTCAATCTGGGGCGGTATGCTGACCACCGTCGTTGTCATGATTCCGATCATGTTTGTCGGTGGCTACGTGCAGCAGGTGCTTAGACCCCTTACCATGACCATTTCAGCGACCCTGGCAGGTTCCTTCTTTGCCGCGGTGACGATTGTTCCGATTCTTCTCAAGAAGTTGCTTG
Organism: Candidatus Ozemibacteraceae bacterium; assembly: GCA_035342015.1. Taxonomy (GTDB): domain Bacteria; phylum Muiribacteriota; class Ozemobacteria; order Ozemobacterales; family Ozemobacteraceae; genus Rifleibacterium. The sequence continues at coordinate 3,460 of DAOQWI010000138.1, forward strand.
TCGACATGCGTGTCAAAGCTGAAAAGCTTGAAGCAGCAGAAGAAGATCAGAAGGCAGGCTTCTTCTTTACAATCATCAATCGCCTGCTTGACGCGTCGGTCAATATTTATCTGAGTCTGCTGCATCTTGGTCTAAAGGCAAGAGTGCCCCTGCTTGTTGTAGCCTTCATTGTTCTGGCCTTGAGTGCGCGCACTGTGCTGCCACTTGTCGGGCGTGAACTGATGCCGCGTATGGATACCGGCATGATCATCATCAAGGCTGATCTGCCACCGTCGATGACTGTCGGCGAAGTCGAGAAGAGTATTGAGAAAATCGAAAAAATTATCGGCGAAAACCCGCATGTGTTGAATATTTCAACAGTAGCTGGTTCTGAGCCCGGCCAGGTAAGCTTTGGTGCTGGCGGGCAACTTCTGCAGCAGGTTGACATACAGGTGCGTCTCACTACCAGAGACAAGCGCTCGCAGACAATCTGGGAAATTTCACGTGACTGGCGGGCAAAACTGCATCAGATACCAGAGCTGGTTTCGTTTTCGGTTTCTGAGTTTGGTGCCACACCCATGGCAACCTCGCGCGCCCCGATCGATGTAATGGTCAGCGGTCGCGACCCCGATGTGCTTTATCAGCTTGCCGAAAGTCTCGACGCAAAACTGCGTAAAATCGATGGGTTGCAGGATCTGCGCTTTACCTGGTCTAAAAGTAAACCCGAGACCCACTTTACGCCAGATTTGAGTATTACCGGGCGCTATCAGCTGACGCCGGTCGAACTTGGTGAATTTCTTGGTCTGACATTTTCTGGCAGAATTCCAGGTGTTCTTAAAATGAAGGGGCTGGTCGACCTTTCGATTCGTGCTGAACTTGGCGAAACCGGCAGTCGCTGGCAGAAAAAGATTGATGACCTGGTAATCCCGGGCCCGGCGGGCGAACTGTTTCTGGGCTCGCTTGGCACATCAAAACAGGTTTTGCAGCCAACTCTGGTGACCAGAGAAAATCTTTCCGAAACAATCAATATCACCGGTCTGAATTCGATCCGGCCACTGTCGGTGGTTGCAGAAGATGTTTCAGAAGTTCTTGCAAAATCGATGTTGCCCGAGGGTTATCGGGCCGAACTGTCAGGAACCATGGCTGATATTGCCGAAACCGGCCGGCGGCTCGGCAAGGTTCTTGGTCTTGGGCTGATGATGCTGTATATCGTTTTGTATCTGTTGTTCGAAAACTGGTGGCGGCCATTTCTGGTAATGGTCACTATTCCGCTTTCGCTTATCGGGGCTCTCTGGGGTCTGTTGATTTTTGACAAACCCATGTGCATGCCGGCGATGATGGGCATAATTCTGCTTGGGGGAACGATTGTGAACAATGCGATCATTCTTATCGACTTTATCGACAGTGCGGTCAAAAACGGGGTAGAACGACGCAGAGCACTTGAGGATGCCGTAAGAACAAGGTTCAGGCCGATCCTTATAACCACGATGTCAACAATTCTTGGTCTGATTCCGCTGATTTTAGAGCAGGCCGTGGGGCTCGAGCGCATGTCGCCTCTGGGAGTGGTCGCTGCTGCCGGTCTGCTGGTCGGAACGGTGATGACCATGGTTATGGTTCCGGTACTTTATGACCTGATAATGAGCCTTGTCGAACGCCTGTCGGGCCTGCGGGCCGCAGCTGCCGGCAAAACCGCGGCTGTGGTTCTGATCGTCCTGCTTTTTACCGCAACAGCGCAGGCTGAGGGAATCACTGTCGACGAGTGTGTGCAGAGTGCTCTGGCTTCAGCGCCCGTCATGTTGATTTCAGAAGCTGATATCGAAGCTGCTGATGGTCAGATGAAACAGGCGGCTGCGGCTCTGCAGCCATCGGTAAGACTGGGTGCGGTCGCCCGCCACTGGGATCAGAAACGCCCGGGAGTGCTCGGAGCAATACCAGGTGCGCCGCAGTTTTTTGATGAAAACCTCAGCGAAGCGCAACTGCAGCTGCGCCAGCTGCTCTGGGATTCAGGTCGGGCTAAGTCGGCTCTCGATGCGGCCAGATTTGAAAGGGATGCAAGAAAACAGCAGAAAGAAAGAATCGAGCAGGAAACCATTTTCGCCGTATTGTCGGCCTTTCTTGAAGTGATAAGCCAGCAGGCTGTGGCAGAAGCCGTCGCAAGAAACGTTGCAGATGTCAACGCGGCTTTGACACGCATGCGCAAGCTGAAAGAAGTTGGCCGCGTTGCCAATGTCGATGTTCTGCGGCTTGAAGTGCGCGAGCAGGAAACCCTGGCACAGCAGGAAACGGTTCGTCACGGTCTGGTAGCCAATCTGGCCCGTCTGGCACGCATCTGCGGTCTGCCGCGACCACCCGAAAAAGTCGCTTCAGAAGGGGTTGACGCTTATGTCGCGGTCAGCGACATGACAGAAGATGAACTGATTGAAACTGCTTTGCAGAGGCGTTCTGACCTGGTCGCCGGGAGACTGAGGGCTGCTGGGGCCCGGCATGCGGTGCGGGCTTCTGATTCTGGCCGGCAGCCGGTTCTGAACCTTCTCGCAACCGGTAACAGTTTTGGCAACGATGAAGGGCGCACCCTCAATAACGGCTTTGTCGGTATCGAATTCAGCTGGCAGCTGTCGGATGGCGGCGCTGCCAGTGGTCGGCGCCGACAGGCTCTTGCGGCTGAGGCGAAGGCGAAACAGATGCTTTCTGAGGTCGAGTTGAGGGTTGCCGAACAGATTCGTATCGGGTTGTCGGCAGCAAAAACGGCCGTTGCCCGCTTAGAGCGAAGTCGTCGGGCACTTGAGCTGGCAGAAGAAGCTTATCGTATTCAGACTTTGAACTACGAACACGGCAAAGGCACGGTTAACGACCTTCTCGATGCTCAGGCTGCTCTTTTTAACGCCAGAGCCCAGCTTGTTAAAGATGAGAACGATCTGTTGACCGCAAGAATGGCACTGTCGCTGGCGTCAGGATATCTGCATAAAACAGACTCCGCCGTTATCGAGGCTGTTGATGAGCCCGAAACGGCGGAGCCGTGAGGTTTCTGAGGTTTTATTTCTCGTCGGCAGCCGTCTGCAATGGTATCACTCTGAACGGATCCCTGATCTGGCCATTGCGGTCGGCGATGCCGAGACCGATGGCGATGACCTTGCCGCTGACGGGTTTTGCAAAGCTGCTGGCCGCATGTTTTTCGACAAAGCTTTTCAGTTTAGCTTCGTCAGATTTTGCCAGCAGGGTAAGATGCGGGTTGAACTCGGCATAGACGTTCGGGCTGCCATATTTGGTTATGTATTCAACCTTTGTCGGGTTGTCTTTGGCCCAATCGGGCACAAAATCAGAAGGTGAGCGCAGCGGTGCCAGTTTTTCGACAGCGGCATCACAAAAAGTCTGCAGATTGCGATTGCGGTCAAGGTTCATAAAAAACCAGCTGCCTGAGGTAATTTCGAGGCCGGTGCTCTGAACTGCAAAAGCTTTGGTATTGCTGGCGATTTCAGCAACGATCGAGGCAACCTTTTCAAGGCTGCCGACCGGGTACTGAGTCATGTAAAGGGTGCAGTGAATCTGAAAGCCCTGCAGCGGAAAAGACTCGAGTGCTTCTTCCTGCATAAGTGTGGTTGCGGCTTCGCGGCAGGCGGTTTCAATTTCATCCGAAACGACCGCAAAAACATTGATTTTTTCTGATTCGGGCGCTTTGCTCGTCTGAGCTCTGGCAACGCCTGCGGTTATGATGATGATCAAAATGATCAGTAACGGAACAGTAATGAAAAGACCTGTTTTTCCGGAAGCGAACATGGAATATTCTCCGTTTTCTTGAGTTGTTAAGCTTCAGATTGCTACTTTTGTGATCTTATGTCAAGTTGCCCTGCTCTGCATGTCAGGGAGCGCAATCAGGCTAAAAGAAAAATTGCTGCCATTGGCAGCAACGAAAAAGTTTTTGCAAAGTCTGTCATTGCAGGTATGGCGATGACAACGCCGTTTTGTTCTTCAACTGTCAGTTGTGAGCAGTGATATAACCTGACTAGAAAATATGCTAATGCGAGCCTGCGGGCAAGGTGCAACTGCGCCTGAAAAACACATCAGGCAGTCTGCCGGTCACAGACTGCCTGATGTAATTTACGTTACAAAAAATATGTATCTATTCAACAACTCTGGTCGAACATAGTTTGTCGTGCAGGGTTTTCTTCTCGCCGAAAAATATTGCCAGATTTCCGACAATACTGAGAGTTGAAAGTATATACAGGGCACTTCGCTTAAACACCAGAATCAGTGGCAGGCTGGTTTCACCGTCTTCGGTAACTACGGCGTTTCCTGAGGCAATCTGCCCCGGGCTTGCCTGTTTCAGTTTCCAGAACAGTGCGAAATACAGCCACCAGAGGATAAACGGATAGTAGATATTCTTTTCAACGATCCATTCGGCGATGCCCAGGCCTCTTTCATAATGGGTTTTGCCGGCAATGTTAACCATTTCCCAGTTTGAGTGGTTTGTCCTGATGTCACTGTATTCGCTGACTGTGGTCGGGCCATAGACGATTCTTTGCACCGGCCACCAGAGGCCGCGCAGCGACAGAGAGATGAGCAGCAGAATCACCAGATCGATGAAACCGCTTTTAAACCTTGATTTGACCGAGGCGTCGTTGAAATTCTGCTTTTTTTCGAGAACAGTTTTTTGCCCGAAGGTCTTGGCAAGCGAGTTTTGCAGGTTGCCGATCTGTTTTGTGGCCTTGTTAAAATTATCGCCAATCTGTTTCGAGGCCTTATTGATGTTATCGCCCCAGTTGGTCTGCGTCAGAAAAGAGCCGATCGACTGGGCCCATTCGTTGAATTTTGCGTTGGCGTCGTGTGAGTCAGAATCGAGATCTTTGGCGTTGATGACTTTTTCGACAAGCGACAGCAGCTGCACCGGAAGCTTATTCAACTTCTGCTTTTCGAGGGGAACTTTATAAACATTAACCGGCTCGGGTACACCCCTGAGTTGTTTCGGCCCGATTTTTTCGGCCACGATTTCGGTGCGGTCCATCAGCAGGTGGGTTGACTCGCTGATGCCGATAGAACCGCCCGGAAAGCAGTCGAGGCCTTCCATGCGGGCGGTTATATTAACGGCATTGCCGAAAATATCTCCGCCTTCAAGGGTCACGTCGCCAGAGTTGATAACCACTCTGAGATTGAGGTTATTGGCCTTTTCAGTCATGCGCTGGTTGTATTCTTTCAGCAGCAGCTGAATGATGATGGCGCAGATTACCGCATCGGTGGCGCTTGGAAACGTGCAGAGAAAGGCGTCGCCTATCGATTTTACGATAGTGCCCCGATAGAACTCGATTACCGGCCGCATCAGCCGGTTGTGGCGTCTGATCAGATTTACGACGTCTTCGCGGCTGGCTTCGGCGACGGCGGCAGAATAGCCCTGAATGTCGGTCATCATTATCGACAGATTCTGTGATCTGACTGCAGGAGGCATAATCAGTTAACTATCCTTATTTCCGGCTCTGCCGACAGATTGATTATCACTTCACGAAAGCGGCGCAGAGTTTTTCTCGCCTGAATGACGGTTTCTTCGGGAAGCTTTCTGGTTTGCAGCAGTGTTATGATTCGGCGTGGCTCAATAACCAGCTCAGAAGTTTCTGGAAGCGTCTCGTCGCTTACCAGACGGTCAATCGTGGCTGAAAACACCTGGATTTCGAAGTCGGTCATCGGCTCGGCCAGATTGACACTTTCGTCTGAAAGCGCCTGAACAATCAGTTCAGACACCTGTTTCTGCAGTTCTGTTCGGATCATTTCACGTCTCCAGTGCTGATTTTTTTACAGCTTTCACCGGAGATTATACTCCAGAGAAGAAAAAAAGCCAACCTGCGCTGAGGAGTGAAAAAAATG
>DAOQWI010000139.1:0-9211 GCA_035342015.1 Candidatus Ozemibacteraceae bacterium
TAGAACAATAAGGCGGTGGAAAAGCTTAAAAAATAAGCTGTAAGTTTCAATCCCCGATTTTATGGGGAGGCCGGTAGAACAAGCTGATATTCAAGCTCTACAGGCTCGGCTCGCCGGTTTCAATCCCCGATTTTATGGGGAGGCCGGTAGAACATTACGCCGATAAAGGCGAAAAAAAGGATAGAAGCATGTTTCAATCCCCGATTTTATGGGGAGGCCGGTAGAACGGCGGCCTTTCGCGAGGCTGTCATAATCATAAGTTTCAGGGGCTAAAATGTCAACCTATGCTGAAAATTCAGCAGTAAGTGTGGCTGTTTTACCACGAAAATCCGGAGACGCAGATGAGAGCGTGTGCACGGTCAATGTCAACCTCGACGGTAAAATGCGTCTTTGCGGTAGGCCGGGGTGGTTCGCATCCATTTCAAAGGATTCAGAAAAATTTTTGAATGGCGGCCGGGTCAGAAACTTAACTATTGCTTGAGCAATTAAATAAACCGGGCAAAAGGAGAGGCCATGGAAAATTCACAAAACCACAACGAACTATTTTTAAAAGCCGAAGAACTACGCAAATGCGGCAGACACGAACAGGCGGCCGAAATGTTCAGACAATGCTGGCTGGCCGCAAAAACAGAAGATGTCGCATGGCGGCTTATTTCTTGTCTGCGACATCTCCAGGCGAGAGAAGAAGCCTGGCAGGTTCTTTACGAAGCCGTCGAAATTATTCCCGATTCACAACTGCTTCGCAATCAGCATCAGTGGATGCTTTATGATTTTGACCTGGCCGATGCCAAAAGTCGAAAGAACAATGAAAAAATTCTCGAAGTCTGCGATCGACTGCTTGAAATGGCACCAGACGCCATGCTGCTTCAATTGACTGTATTTGCTGCAACTGATGCCTGCAAAGTCCTTAATCTGCCAGAAAAAACACTGCAGTATCTCAACTTTTTAAACCGGTCGACTCTTGATAAGACGCCCCGTGAGTATAACGGCAGTAAAATTCTTTCCTGGCGCGAACGCTGGTATTTCGCCTGCACCAACGCTCTCTTTGAGCTGGGCAAATTCACTGAATGCCGCGAAGCTGCTCTGGAAGCATTTAAAGATTTTCCGGCCAAAGTCGAATATGCGCGAAAAGCTGCTCTCTGCCTTGCCGAAAGCGGAAACGAACAGCAGGCGGCCGATGAACTTGAAAGACTCATAAGAGGAAGGCGCGTGCCCTGGTATATGTATTCTGACCTTGCCAGGCTGCTTTTTGAATGTGGCGACACCGAAAAATCCTGGATCAACGCCTGCTACGCAGCTGAGGCCGCCGGCGAAACGAAAACCAAAGTCAATCTTTTCTATCTTATGGCCAGAATGCTCATGGCCCAGGGAAACCGCGACGCCGCATCGCTGCACGCCAGCCTTGCCGCGCAGGCGAGAACCGAGCAGGGGTGGTCGATTCCCGAAGAACTGAGCGATTTTATGCAGAAATTCAATTTGAGCCCGGCAAACATAAGCAGCCGCGAGCTTCTAGCAGCCTGCCGCAAATTCTGGAGTCAGAAAAACCTGTCTATATCAGATCATTCAACTGTTCAGCCTGATAAAAGTCAGTCTGAACAGCATCATGGAAGTCTTATGATGAAAAACCCGGAGTCGCCATTTGCATTCATCAGGTCCCGCGATTTGTCTGAGAATGTCTACGTAAAAACGTCTGACATCCCGACCGAACTTCGTTATGACGGTGCGGAAGTGAAGTTTTTTCTGCAAACTTCTTTCGATGCAAAAAAGAACCGGGAAAGCACAAGAGCTGTGAGAGTTTCGGCCGCCTGATTTTCAGAAGGTTATAGAATTCATGCTAAACAGAATACGAACCCTGATCTGTCAGAAAAAATATGAAGAAGCCTGGGAACTGGTGCGCTCGCTTCCTGAAGAAGAAAAACAGAGCGGTGACGCCATAACCCTTTCGGCAAGACTGCAGGGCCAGATGGGAAACTTTTCCCAGGCTCTGCAGATGTTCGAAGACCTTGAGACTGCCTGGCCAGACCGGCCGATGATTTTCAAACTGCACGGCACCTTCCTGCAGGAATCAGGTCATACTGAAGATGCGCTCGAAAAGGCACGGAAGATGATCGTGCTATTCCCGGAATTCATAGATGGCTATAATCTTGCTGCCGAATGTCTTGAAATTCTCGGCAGACCATTAGAAGCCATCGAGCTGACCGATTCCGCACTGAAAAAATGCCCGGGCAACAGCGGGCTGCTTGAGGCCCGCCGCCGGCTTGAGCCTCTCTGCGAGAGAAAAGAGCAGATAGATACCCAGATTGAAGCGGCCCGCGAAGAGCTTGAATTGAGCCATTGCCAGATAACGCATGACGAAGACTTCATGGAACGCTATCTGCAGCTGTTCGATGGCCGCGAGGGCGTTCATGCCAGACAATGCCGCTTCAAGGGCCGGAAATTCGGTTATATGCCGGTTCATTGCGGTCTCGACAAAGACCTTTTGAAATCACACCTTGCGGGTGATCAGACCCTCGGGCTCTATCTCGTCAAGCAGGATAACAGCGCAAGACTGATGGCCATAGACCTCGATATTGCCAAAAGTTACCTTAATTCATATCTGCACAGCGCCAACGAGCAGAAACGCATCAGAAAAAAACTGTTCGAAGTCACGACCGGCCTTCTTGGTATCGCTGAAAACGCCGGGTTTGAGCTTCTTATTGAATCTTCCGGCTACAAAGGTGTTCATCTGTGGGCTTTCTCAGATTTTGCCGTGCCCGCCAGACACTGGCGTCTGCTTGGCAAATGGCTGGTAGAGCAGCTTCCTTGCATGCCGGCTGAAATTCAGGCCGAAGTTTTTCCAAAACAGGAAATCGTCGCCGAAAAAGGGCTTGGTAACCTCGTTAAGCTGCCGCTGGGCATTCATCAGGCATCTGGCCGGCGCTCGCTTTTTCTTGAGCGCAATACATTCAGGCCCTGGCCAATGCAGCGCGAAGCCCTCGAAAACCTTCAGCCCATAACCCGCAGTGAATTCGAAGAGATCCTTGGCCGTATCACCCTGACCGGTGTCAAAGACAATGTGCATACTGAAGCAAGCTTCATTGAGTCTCCGGCAAGCTTGAGCCCGGCGCGCAGAGCGTCTGCAGATTTACGACCAGACCCTGAATTGTCGTTGCGGGTCAAAATGCGCCTGCCTGAGCGTTTTACCGTCGAAATCGAACAGGTGCTTGCCGGCTGCAGGCCGCTTTGTGAAATTCTTAACCGTGCTGTTCAGAGCGGTCACATTGAACCAGAGTGGCGGCATGTTTTTATTTATATTTTTGCAACCATGGGCGAAGAAGGCAAAGTGTTCATTCACCAGGTTATGAGCCAGTTGAGCAATTATGATCCCGACCGGGTTAATGCCGAGATGCGCGCGGTGCCGCCGACAACGATGAGCTGCGGCAAGATACGCAAGTATGTTCCGGCTTTCGCGGCGCAATTCGGCTGTGGCTGTCAGTTCAGACTGCCGCCGGGTTGTTACCCTTCGCCTGTTGCTCATGCAGGCATATTTCCGGGAAGCGGGCGAACGGTTTTTCAGCCGGTTGCTGCGCCGGCAGCCCTTTCAGTTCGAGAGCTGATCGCGGGTGGCAGTGCATCAATTGATAAGCTGATGCTTGAATTCCGTGAACTGGGCGAAGAAATCGCGCGCCTGCGACAGCGGCATCTGTTGCTGCGTCGTCAGATCAACCGGCTTTTCGATAATGCGGGCTGTAATGAAATTGTTACCAGGCTCGGAACTTACAATCGTCTGCCTGATAGTGAAGAAGAGGCCGAAGAAAATTTAACCGACAATTCGCAGGAGGCAGACGGAGAAAAATAATGGAAATCGGAGTGCTCTATATCAATGCACAGGGCAGCCGGATCACCAGGGTTGGCGAAAGGCTCCTGGTGAGAGATAAAGACGATAAAATTCTTGAAGACGTGCCTTTTTTCAGGGTAAAGCAGGTTGTCTGCCTTGGCAGCGTCGAGATTACCGGCGCGGCAATTATTCAGCTGCTGCGTCTCGGAATCGATGTTGTTTATATGAGCCTGGCCGGCCGCTTCAAATGCAGGCTGTCAAACATGAACCCGGCGCAGGTAAAATGCCGGCAGAGTCAGTATGCAAAATCGTCAGACGTTAGTTTCAGACTGAGACTTGCGCGGTCAATGCTTAGTGGCAAGCTGCTGAATGCGAAGAGTTTTCTGGTGCGGCGCAATCGCCCGGCGTGTGAAGCAGTCAGCGACTGCATCTGGAAAATCGCTACAGCACTTGAAATGATGGGTGCAGCGCAGACACCCGATGAACTTATGGGTATCGAAGGAATTGCCGCCCGTGAATATTTCAACGGTTATCGCCACCTGCTCAAGCAGGACCTTGGCTTTTTCGAACGCAACCGTCGGCCGCCGAAAGACCCGGTTAATGCGATGCTGAGCTTTGGTTATACACTGCTCTACAATATGATTCTTGCTGCGGTTGAGCAGGCAGGTCTCGATGCCTACCTCTCAAACCTGCATGCAATACAGGATCGCAGACCTTCACTGGCACTTGATCTGATGGAAGAATTCAGGGTGATTACAGTTGATATGGTTGTAATGCGTCTGGTCAACCTGGTTCGTGTTCGACCGGTCGATTTTTTCTTCGATGAAGAGAAGGGCACGCGCATGCGCGAGCAGACGATTGCACTTTTGACCGGAGAGCTGCAGGCACGCCTCAGAGCCAGGGTTGCCGACCCGCTCACGCGGAACCAGTTCCCGATTAAAGATCTTTTTCTTCGGCAGGCCTATCAATACCGCGCAGTTGTCGGCGGAGAGCGCGAAGAATATCTTCCGGTGGTTATCTGATGGCAGATAAAGGCATGTTTTATATCATCTGTTACGATTCGCCGTCTAACAAACGCCGCACAAAGCTGCACAAAATGCTGAAGAATTACGCGGTTCCGGTTCAGAAGAGTGTATTTGAGACATTTCTTGACGGCCCGACCTTCGACAGGATGATGCATAAAATCTATGGTCTGATGGATGCGTCGGTCGACAGCGTCAGGGTCTATGGCCTGTCGCGGGCGGCGCAGAAGCGCATGCGGGTGTTGGGGTTTCCCGGCAGGCTGAGCGACCCTGATTTTTATTTTGTGCGTCAACCCGGCCGGAGCGGCCAGATAGACCGTGAGATTATTGAAATAAACCTGGAAGATGACGATCTGCCCGATTGGCTGTAATTTTTTTTGAACAGACCGCCCAGAACAGACTTAACAAAATTATGAAGAGCAACTTGACAGATGCAGGAGGTCAACAAATGGAATTAATAGAAACCATGATTATGGTTATTGAAGCATTCATGCAGCTGGCAATCGGGTTGCTCAAGTTTATCGCCGTCATGTATCTGTTTGTTTTGATAATAAGCAACCCGCTGGTTTTTCTGTTTATGGCTGTTTTCTGTCCGGGGCTTTTTACGTTTGTAATTTCGCTGATGCTTATGTCATCGGGTTCTGGTAGAAGGTAAAGATAAATGTTTGCAAAACATGGGGCAAAGTGATAGATATCTTTAAGGAAATTAAAGTTCTCGGGGCATTGGCGGCACAGACCTATCAGAAAAACGGTCGTGCAGGCCGGTGGGTTTCCAGAGTGAGGGTAAAAGTATGCAGTATTGCAGGATCGCATTCAGTTTTCGTGCCGGCGGCGAAGTCAGTTTTCCGGCGAACCCGGTCAACACCTTTCGTGGAGCCCTCGGGTTTCAGCTGCAGCGGCTGGCGTGCGTTCAGCGAAAGACATCGGAACAGGGGTGCCGCGTCTGCTCTGTGGCAGGTAACTGTGCGTATGCTCTTTGTTATGAGACGGCTCCACAGCATATCGGCAAAGAATTTCTGGCCGGCAATTCTGATGTTCCGCATCTCATGGTTATTGACTCCGGTTTGCCCGGCAATCAGCTTTTGGCTTCCGGCAGTACTTTTGATTTTTTCGTACAGCTGTTCGGCCGCGGCATTGAAATGGCGCCTTACATTTTAGTCGCTGCGCAGAAGGCCGGTCAGTCGGGGCTGACTCGTCTTCGCGTGCCCTGTGAACTCGAACAGGTGAAAGATGCTGGTACGGGTGCGGTGATATGGTCGTCTGTAACCGATGAGTTCAAAATGCCTGAGCCGCAGCTGCTTAAGCTTGCAGAGCCATCGCTTTCTGCCGGTGAAAATGGCGAAATCCGTCTTAAATTCATCACGCCCGTGGCGTTCAAAGATCAAAGCCGTGGCAATTTAACTCTCGAGCCTGATTTTTCGAGAATCACCGGTTCGCTCATGCGCCGTTATACTGCTTTTGAGGCATCAGAGGGTAACCGCATAAACTGGAACTTCGCTGAAATTTCGCGTCTGGCCCGCCAGGTAAAGGTTTCTGCGATAAACCTCGAGCCAGTTTACTGGGAGAGGTTTTCGACGCGTCAGCAGCAGCGCATTCCAATTTCCGGTGTAATCGGCCAGGTATCTTATACCGGCCCCGTAAAGGGTTTTATCAATCTTCTTCGCGCCGGCGAAATAATCAGATGCGGTCGCAGCACGACTTTTGGTCAGGGCCGCATCAGCTGTGACGGCGGCATCGCTCTGCCGGCCCGCGAGCCCAGCAGTGTTTTCTGCAGTTGAAATATTGGAGCAAAGCATGAAGGCAAATCGAACGATCGTAAGTGTTCTGTCACAACAGGCTGCGCCAAACTATCTCGTAATTCGCGAACTTTTTCAAGAGGGTGACTCTTTACTGTTTATCTCTTCGCGCACGATGTTTCCGAAACTGAAGGTGATCGAGAATTGCCTGTCAGACCTTGAGGGAAAAGTCAGTTCAGTTGTTTTTTCTGACGACGATGCCGAAGAAAAATGGAATCTGATGTGTCGTGAAATTGAAGCCAGGCTGACAAAAGACAGTAAATATCTGGTAAATCTCACAGGCGGCACCAAATTCATGGGCCTTGCGATTCAGAAGGTCTTCGAAAAGTATGATTCCCAGTTTTATTATCTGCCATTACCGAAAAATTACCTGTTGCGGCCTATGCAGAGCGATGATGAAAAGACTCCTCTGAAATACAGACTGAGAGTTAAAGAATACATGGAACTGCACGGGCTCAAGCTTTTCAGATATGCAGATTGCCCATCTCAGGCAAAAAGCTACACTGATGGTTTTTCTGACTTTTTCTTAAATCGCCTGGGCAAAGATGCAGAAGTCATCGAAAAATTACGCAAATATCGCGACAAGGACCTTAAAATAAGTGACGTTGAGAAGGCTGGAAACGATCAATTTCCGCAGATCGAAAGGTTGTCAGAGTTTCTTAATAGAATTGCCTTTCCTTTACGTGAAGCGGGTTTTCTTTCAAAGCATGAAGCACGTTACTTAACCGGAGGCTGGTTTGAAGAATACATATTTTCTTTTGTAAAAGAGCACCTTCAGCCGGATGACGTTATGCTCGACGTAACGTTTAAAACTGAAAATAATGAGTTAAATGAGCTTGATGTGGTTTTTACACTAAACAACAAACTCTATGTTATTGAGTGCAAAACCGGTGGAGTAAACAGGGCGGGTGAGGCGGCCCCAATTATTTACAAGGCAGCTGCACTTAAAAAGTTTTTTGGTCTTGCGGCCAACACGATAATTTTTTCGCTCAGTTCACATAATCCTTCCAGAGCTGAGGATTTTGAAGCCCAGTTTTTCGATAGAAGTTACTTTGTCGAAGCGGATAAATTCGACCGCATCAAAGAAGAGATTTTGCATCCAAAAAGGAGAACACCAGGCTTTGAAGAACGCTAAGTATGAAAAAGTCCTGGTGAGCGGCATGGGAAGTTCGTTTGGCTTGCTGTATTCAGCTATCCATCATATTCAGCCAGATATTGCGCTTGTCATCACCAGTGACAAATTTCGCAATGCTGTCAGTGAAGCCTGTGCCAAAGCTGGTTTCAATGATATGAGCCGAATCCATGTTTTTACTATGAGTGATGTTTTCGCGGGTTTCAACGAAGCTCCGGCACTGCTGCAACAGATGTGGCCTCAGATAAAAGAGGCTGAAAAAATTATCATCAATCTTACTGGCGGCACAACCGCAATGCAGTGGCTAATGCAATCCGTATATGAAGAAGCTGTCAAACAACAACTTCCGGCTGAGCGCGTCGCTTTTGTCGATCGCCGTTCCACAATAGAACAGCAACAAAACCCATGGCAGCTCGGTGAGTTGCTGGAGATCGAAAAGCTTAGAAAAATATCCTGAAATTAATTGAATAAGTTTGGAAGAAATAACTTGTATCTAAGTGAACGCTTTGCAATGAATCAAACTGGAGAGTCCCATGAAGGAAATTGAACTCGAAATAGGTTTTACCACACCGGCCTTTTTAGGCAATGCCAGCCAGAATTCACAATGGCGCACTCCCCCGTTCAAGGCGCTTCTACGCCAATGGTGGCGAGTAGTAAAGGCAAAAGATGCTGGTTATGATCACAAGAAATTGTTGATCGCCGAAAACGAGCTTTTTGGTACGGCAGCTGACGGTGGAAAATCAACCAGTTCGGCCTTGAGACTAAAACTGAGTAATTGGGCCATCGGAAAATTGACAGATGTTGCTCAAGGTGAGAGGGTAAAGCACCCTGAAGTCAAAGACAATAAAGGCCAACTGGTTCCTATTGGCTCTAATCTTTATCTTGGTTATGGGCCTGTTACAACAAAAGGGCTAAAAGACGGTAATCGCGCTATTGCACCTGCAGATGAGACAGCAAAGCTCTGGCTCGGGTTTCCTGATCAATTCTATCAAGAAATCAAAGAGACAATTCAGTTGATTGCGTGGTTTGGTACTCTTGGTTCCCGCTCTCGCAATGGTTGGGGCTCTTTGTCCGTTAAGAGCCCCAAAGGCGTTGAACTTAAGCCTCTCACGGCTGAAGCTCTCAGCCCATACTGTAGAGATTTACCATCCAGTCTGGCTTTAGATTGGGCACATGCAGTTGGTAAGGATGCAAATGGGCCGCTTGTCTGGAAAACCGGCGCCAAAGCAACCTGGCAGGAAATAATGAAAGAGCTGGCAGAGACAAAGATTGCTTTCAGAACAAATTTTAAATTTTCCGGCGGCGGTTCACATTCAGAGACTCAAAAAAGACATATTATTTCTTATCCGGTAACAAAGCATGGCTTGAATGGTCTCGGTAACAGCGCTCGTCTTGCAAATCAGATCAGATTCAAAATAGAAAAAACAGCTACAGACGAATACCA
>DAOQWI010000140.1:0-9150 GCA_035342015.1 Candidatus Ozemibacteraceae bacterium
AGGAAGTTCTTGAGGCAGCTCGCAAAGTCATAGTGCCCTACCCGCAGATGGGCAAATTCATCAAATCGCGTCTGATGATCAACACTGAGATTGAAGTGATTGCGCCCGGAGTCTCACCCTTCAATGCTGAATTCGACTTTCCGCGCGAGCATTTCGGATTTATCCCGGGCGAGCGTCTGGTCATGCTTGAAGGCGGTCTGCTCCCGGCAAAAAATGTGCTTTTTGCAATACATTACATCGAAAAGATCATTTCAGATTATCCGGAATTGCGTCTGGTGCTCTTCAATACTCCATTCGACACCGACTATCAGAAACAGGTAATTGCCGAAGCCTCTGGAAAACCTTGGGTTAAACTGATCGATCGCCCGGAAGACGGTCTGCTGCCATTTTTGCACCGTCAGGCCGAAATTTTCATCAATGTGTCACATGCAGAAGGTTACAATTCGTCGATGCTGAGTGCCATGCAGACCGGCCGGCCCGTTCTCGCGGCCGATGTATATGGCAATCATGCCTTCATCAAAAACGAAGAAACCTTTCCGGGAATGGGCAACGGCTGGCTCTATTTCACCTCTCCGGGACCGGCCAGCTTCGGCCGATTGCATGACGGAGAAGATTTTATCAGCAAACTGCGCTATCTTCTCGACAATCCTGACCTGGCCGCCGAAGTTGGCCGGCGGGCCGCGCGAATCGTCGCGCAGAGTCACACCGCCGAGAAAGAACTTTATCTGCATCTGCAGGTCTACAAGTCAATTTTGCGCTGAAAACAGGACTCATCAGCCTGTAAGCACCCGCTAATACCTTACGCCGCCTTTTTGAGACTATCGACTTCGCTGTCGTCAGAGCGCAATGTGAAACCGGTAAACCGCGAGCGCAGCTTCAAAAGTGTTGCAGGCTGCAGACAGGCTGCGTTGACCGGCGGCAAAGTCTGGTCGAGAGCTTCACCATATTTGAATTTCTGTATGGCATAGCTGCTTATCTTTTTGTCGCAAAGCCAGTCAGCCATCTGCATTATATCAGAATCGGTCAGCAGACCGGGGTGAACCGTAGTGCGATATTCATGTTTGATTCCGGCCGCCACAAGCATTTCAGCAAGGCGCTCATAAGCCGAACGGTCAACCGGTTGCCGGGTAACCGACTGATACTTGTCGAAAGGGGCCTTGAAATCGACTGCGACAAACTGCAGCAGCCTTTCTTCGATCGCCTGCCCGACGATATCCGGAAAAAAGCCGTTGGTGTGCAGTGCCACCTCGAAGCCGTATTCTCTGACTTCGCGCAGAGCGGCGAGCAGACCTGGCTGCAGGCATGGTTCACCGCCACTGAAAACGACAGCCTCGATGAATCCCTGGCGATCCTTCAGAAAATTTCTGACGGATTCCCAGGATAGTGGGTCGGCAGCTTTTTCGCCGAGCAGACTGCGGTTGTAACAGAAGCGGCAACGAAGGTTGCAGCCCTGCGTAAAGATTACGCTGGCAAGTCGCCCGGGGAAGTCTATCATGGTCAGGGGCTGCAGGCCCCCGACCAGAATTTTTTCAGAACCGTTTTTTTTCATCGAATCAGACGACTTCTCTTACCAGGTCGCTCGGGCGCATGAGAACGCGGTCGCTGTATTCGCTCTTCTTGCCGGCATTGAACTGAGAAACCGGGCGGAAATAGCCCATGACGCGGGTCCAGATTTCGCAGACCTGGCGATTTTCATCAGCAAGCACTACGCTTTCGGGTGCCAGTTCCTGACCTTCGGCCTGGGCGATGGCAACAGCCTTTCTGGTTTCGATCGCATCGCAGGTAGGGCAATACTGATGTTCACCGGCGATGTAGCCATGTTTCGGACAGATGCTGAATGTCGGCGTAATGGTGATGTATGGCAGCCTGAACTGGGTCAGGGTCTTCTGTACCAGACGCTTGCACGATTCGGCATCAGGTATGCGCTCGCCAACGTAGAGGTGCAATACGGTGCCACCTGTGTATTTGGTCTGCAGCTTTTCCTGGTGGCGCATCACGTCGAACAGGTCGCCCTGGTAATCGACCGGCAGCTGGCTGGAGTTGGTGTAATAGGCTGCCTGCGGCGTGCCAGCCTGAATGATTTCGGGAAATCGCTTGCGATCTTCGCGGGCAAAACGATGGGTTGCGCCTTCGGCGGGAGTCGCTTCGAGATTGTAGAGGTGACCGGTTTCGACCTGGTATTGAACGATCTTTTCGCGCATGAAATCAAGAATCCGCTGCGCCAGTTCGACGCCCTGAGGATTGGAAATGTCATAGGCGTTCTCGGAGAAGTTGCGGATACATTCATTCATACCATTGATACCGATGGTCGAGAAATGGTTGCGAAGAGTGCCGAGATAGCGGCGGGTATAAGGGAACAGACCACTGTCAATTCTGGCCTGAATAACCTTGCGTTTGACTTCGAGGCTCTTCTTCGAGAGTTCCATCAGGTGCTCGAGTCGAGTGGTGAGTGCTTCATAGTTGCCCTTGAACATGTAACCGAGGCGGGCTAGATTGAGGGTAACCACACCGATCGAACCGGTCTGCTCAGCCGATCCAAACAGGCCGTTACCGCGCTTGAGCAGTTCGCGCAGGTCGAGCTGCAGGCGGCAGCACATCGAGCGCACCATGTTGGGCTCGAGATCAGAATTGATAAAATTCTGAAAATACGGCAAACCGTATTTGGCGGTCATTTCGAACAGCGGCTGGCAGTTCGGGTGGTTCCAGTCGAAGTCTTTGGTGATGTTGTAGGTCGGAATCGGGAAAGTGAAAGCGCGGCCGCGATTATCGCCAACGCTCATTACATCGATAAACGCGCGGTTGATCAGATCCATTTCGGCCTGCAGGTCGCCGTAGGTGAAATCGACATGTTTGCCGCCGACGAGCGGATGCTGGGTTTTGAGGTCTTCCGGGCAGTTCCAGTCGAGGGTTAGGTTGGTGAAAGGAGTCTGGGTACCCCAGCGTGAAGGAACGTTGAGATTGTAGACAAATTCCTGAATTCCCTGAAAAACCTGATCGTAGCTGATACCATCGAGTCTTACATAAGGAGCCAGGTAAGTGTCGAAAGAAGAGAATGCCTGTGCACCAGCCCACTCATTCTGCAGAGTACCGAGGAAGTTCACCATCTGACCGAGTGCACTCGAGAAGTGCTTGGGCGGGCCAGCTTCGACTTTGCCCGGTACGCCGTTGAAGCCTTCCTGTAACAGGGTTCGCAGAGACCATCCGGCGCAGTAACCTGAAAGCATGTCGAGATCGTGAATATGCAGGTCGCCTTCGCGGTGAGCATCACCGATTTCAGGGTTGTAGACATGTGAAAGCCAGTAGTTTGCAGTTACCTTGCCGGCCACGTTGAGAATGAGACCACCGAGCGAGTAGCCCTGGTTGGCATTGGCGTTGACACGCCAGTCCTGATGACCGAGGTATTCGTTGATCGAACTGATACTGTCGACCAGCGAGCGACGGCCTTCGCGCATCTGCTTGTGCTGTTCGCGATATACGATATAAGAGCGATTGGTCGTAAAATAATTGTTGGCGATCAGCACGTGTTCAACAACGTCCTGGACTTCTTCGACGTTCGGGGTACCTGACTGGTGACGATGTGCCAGAATATTGATTACCTGGCTCGCCATCCGCATCGAGTCAACCATACCGAACTCGCCGGTTGCCCTGCCGGCTCTCTCGATAGCTGACCGGATTTTTTCCGGGTTGAATGGTACTATGTTGCCCTGACGATTTTCGATGAACTGCAATTCGCGACCCTGCTTCATGACTGCTCCCTGCTTATTGATGATAAAAACGCACGTCAAATTCTGTACACGACAGAATGTATGGAATAAAAATCTCTGGAAATCTGAGAATGCGACTACGAGCGATTAAAGTCTGTTACTTTTTAAATTTTTTCGTTAGCAAACTTTAACTCTCTCTTGTTTTGTGGTGGGTTAGATTACACCACATTTTAGACTGCAAAGTCAAAGCTTTTTTAGAAAAATTTTTGAGTCAATCATAGCGCGCACTTCAGCCTCAATGGCCACGTTGAGCCTGTTTTATCCGCTGTCACAATATACCCCGGGCGGGTGACTTGCATCACCCCAAAGGTTAAAGCAACGTGCACAAAACACACCTCACATTCAGTGTATGAAATTAATAAAAACCGCTCCGGCAGAAGATGCCAGAGCGGCTACAAGTAACTATTACAGGGGATCAGAAGGCGCCGGGTTCGATAAAACCGGCTTCGTTTCCGGTTTCGGTCACCTTGAGCGAACCGAATTGAATACCTTTGATCTTGCCGGTATCGCCCTTGTAATTCGAGCGCAACCGGAAGTTGTTGTTGAGAAAGTCCATCTCTTCGAGACGGGCAACTGCCAGCATATTCTGGTCTGCATCGAGCAGAGCGACCATCAGACCTTTTTCATTGCCGGCGATGAAGTTGCGGATCATGCCGGTATCTTTCGGCCAGTTTTTCATGAGTTCTGGCATGAGCGGACCAGAGGTAACGACGAGTGTACCCTCCCAGCCGGAAAGTTTTTCAGCATGCAGAGTGCCTTCGAGTTCGACTTTGGTTCCGGTCATGAAGTAACAGCGATCGGTGTATACCTGGCGAAAAGGAATTTCGAACACTCTGGCATCGGCAAAGTATCTGCGGCTGACGAGTTCACGCAGTTCTTTGCGATCCATCTGGCTGGTCGAAGAAGCCTTTTTGGAAACCGGCAGCCGAACGATCTTATCAGCCGGCAGATGTCTGACCAGGTGTTCGAGTTCTGTGCCACGCTGCATCAGTATGACCTTGTCCGGTTGCACGATGTCGAGTTTGGCTTTCTTGATGGCGCGGCCGCCATCGCCCTGAACCCAGCCAGTGGTGTCGATAATCAGAGCGTCGGCTTCTTTTTCTGCCTTGCGCAACATTTCAACCAGGCCGGTCAGGGCCGGAACGAAGTGCAGACCTGGCGAATGGGCGCCCAGCAGATACATGTGAGTCGGTTCGAGTTCGGTCAGGAATATTGCCGGTTTGGCCAGCAGAAGCATACCAAAGGTGCCGGGGCAGCCGATGTCTGACTGACCGGTATCACAGTCGAGAATCGCGGTCTTGCCGACTTTGGCCAGCAGGCGATTAGCGAGATAGGTGCTGAAAAAGGTTTTGCCGGTATCGACTTCGCCAAGCACGAGAATCTTGTAGAGGTTTCCCGGTTTCTTTTCGGCAGCGATGCTGGCGGCAAGTTCGTCCCATTCGGCGGGAATCGAGCTGGTTTCCATCTTTGTCAGGGCTTCTTCAGGAGCCTCGATCGTTACAACCGCGTCTTCGATGCCCAGCAGAGGTATTTTCTTGCCCACCGGAACCTTGATCTGTTCGCCTGACCTGACTGGAGCACCAATGATTTCGATGGCTCCAGAGTCCACCTTTACAGCGGCAGAACCATTCAACAGATAGAATTCACTTTTTTTGATATTCAGCTGCATTATTTCTGCCCCTTGTCGAAGACCAGTGACGGCCACATCTCATTGAGAACGTCGTCATTGATTACGGTAACCTTTTCCATTTCGCGATAGCCGAGGTCGAGCTCATCTTCGCTGGTTACAGATTTGACACCCTTGAGTACAATGCCGTCGCCATCTTTACTGTCGATGGTGCCGCAGTAGCAGTCTTCGCGGTTTCTGATAAAAACGCGCTGACCGACCTGCACTTCCTGCGGCTTAACATTTTTGGCAACGCCAAAAATACACATGTTCACTATACCAGGATAGAGCGGAACATCTTCATACATCTTGACGAGCTGTGAAACCAGCTCTTTAACCAGCATCGGGTCTTTTTCTTCTTCGACGATCTTTTTAAGATACTTTATCAGGGCAGGAAAATCAGTTTCTTTGAATGACATCAACTCTTCCTTACTTTTTCAGATATTCGAGGCCGAGCTTGTCAGCACGAGCCTTCCGGGTATCATCGAGACTTCCGGTCCTGGCTGCGGCATCGAGAGACTGCATTTCGCTCAGCACTTCGGTTACTCGTGTCAGTACGTTCATAAACGGAACCTTGTCAGTTTTGACCGTGCATTCAGCTGCCTTTGGATGACCACCGCCACTGATCTTATCTTTGTAATCAGCATAACGTGCCTGCATCGAATCCTGCAGTTCGCCGCAGATCTTGCCGGAATGGACACGGTCACCTGATCCGCGCACCGAAACGTGCGTGTAATCGTGACTGACCGAGCTGACCATGATGATCTGAGCAAGTTTGTCGCCAGCTTTCTGCCTGAGGTCGAACAGCTTGATCGAGCCGATCATTGGCAGCAGCGGCACTTTTGGGCCGACAAACAGATAGATGGCGGTATCGCCAAGCTGCAGCGCGCGAGTCGATGAATTGAGCATGCTGCTGGCGCTTTCCCAGTCCTGCAGAAAGTAATTGAAAATCTTTTCGAGCAGACCTTTCTGCGGCTGTGGCAGCAGGTTCACGAATTCATCGAGGCTCTTTATCTTCGTCAGCTGTTCGGCTTTATCGGCAATTGCGCCAAGAGCGGTCGCGATACATTCGGCGTGATTCACGTTCTTAAGACACTCTTCGCGATCGTGATAGAAATACGAGAAACCGCCACCACCGGTGGCATGCACGAATTCCGTTACGCGCGAAAGCAGCGAAGTGAAGTCACGCTGTTCAGCGTCGAACTGAGTAGGGCGCTCTTTGACCAGCGTCAGCAGATTTTTGAACTTCTGAGCGTATTCGACGAAGAACGGCTTGGCAAAGTCAGAAAGCATGCCAATTACCGGTTCGATCGCCCAGTCGCCCTTGAGACCCATCAGACAGAGAAAATCATCGAAAGTGTCGCGGGTACCACTCAGCGTCGCGATACCATGGGCAAGAATTGAAGTCGAGCACCAGGTATAGGCCGGAACACTCGGA
This sequence comes from Candidatus Ozemibacteraceae bacterium, assembly GCA_035342015.1. GTDB lineage: Bacteria > Muiribacteriota > Ozemobacteria > Ozemobacterales > Ozemobacteraceae > Rifleibacterium. The sequence goes on from DAOQWI010000140.1 coordinate 6,869, forward strand.
TTGAAATAAACACATTTGCCTGGCAGAGCCGGGGCCGGGTGATGATCGATAATGTAAACCGGCAGCTTGTCGGCATATTTGTCATAAGGTGCCAGAGTGCCCTTGTCGAGCAGGAAAATGGCTTTGGCGCCGGGGCATTCTTTCATTGCCTGTTCAAGTTGCTCAGGCTGCAGCATAAAACCTTCCGGCAGCTTATAGGTGACTTTCCAGCCCTTTTTCTCGAGGGTGCGCTTGAAAATCAGGCCGCTGGTAATTCCGTCCGGGTCGTCATGGCTGAAAACCAGAGCCGTAGACGGCTCACTCATTACCTGCAGAATCTTCTGCAGACCGGTGCTGCCTTCTTTGAGGCGATTCCACTGAGCCTGATAGCCCTCGACGTTGTTGAACTGCTGTTGCAAAATGACCGCTTCTTGCATAATACATCCTTTCGGTTATTTCTTTACCCAAGCAGTATAGTTGGGCTTAAAGTCTCAGGTCAACAACTAAAAAGACTTATTTGGCAGATCATGAAATCGTGTGGAATGGGCAAATGACTGCTGCTGCCAGAAGTGGCGGATCAGCGCTAATCAATTTTAAAGCGATAATCCTGCGGGTTTTTGCCGCCGACGAAAAGGCGAATGTTGCCATGGCGGTCAGTTCGATAAATCTTGGTGCCGAGCCTTTCGTAGTTGCTGAGAGTCCGTGATGACGGGTGACGAAAGGCGTTGCTGGCCCCAACCATGATGATCCCGATTTCGGGTGAAACCATCTGCAGGAACCTGAAATAATCACTGGTATCAGCCCCATGGTGTGGCACCTTGAGAACCTGGCTTTTGATGGGCTCACCATATTTCATGATTTCGCGCTCGGCATCTTCTTCGATGTCACCGGCAAGAAACAGCTGAACGCGCCCATAGCGAAGCAGCAAAACTATTGACAGATTGTTGACATCAGAGTATTCCTTGCCGGAAAGCGGCTTTTCAGGATGCAACACCTGCACGAAAAGTTCATTGCCCCATTCCAGCACATCACCAGCCTTGGTGGTGATTCTTTTGATATGCTGCTTGCTGCAGATGGCTTCGAAATCCTTGAAAGCCTCGGTTTCGAATTTTCCCGGCGGTTCGTAGACGACATCGACGTCATAAAGTCTGAGAACCGGCAACAAACCGCCAAGATGATCGTTGTGCCAGTGAGTAATCACCACGCCATCGAGGCGCCCGACCCCTATGCTGCGCAGATAATTGTGTACCAGCTCGCGACCTTCACGACGCGCATCGGTCACCGGAACGTTGGCGCCGCCATCGATCAGATAGTTTTTTCCCATCGGAGTTCGAACCAGAATGGCGTCTCCCTGCCCGACATTGATAAACTCAACGCGCAGCTCAGGGTTGATATTGATCGAGACCAGGCCGCCATGGTCAGGGCTGACCAGAAGAGCCCAGACGAATACAACCAGTATCAGCAGGGCGGCAAAGACGAAATTGGTCTTTTTCGACTGAAACGACTTCTGTTCGTAACCAAATTTAGTCATGCCCTATTTTACCTCTACCCTGTCGATGAACTTCTTGATCGTCTTTTCTGTGAGGCCGGGAACTTCCTTGAGGTCTTCGAGAGAGAAGAAGCCGCCGTTGTTATTGCGAAACTCGACGATCTTCTCTGCCAGTCGCTTGCCGACTCCTGGCAGAGTTTTAATCTCATCGATACTGGCGAAATTGAGGTTGAGCTTGTCGCCCCAGGCCGCCTGGCCTGAATGACCGCCAACAACGGTGGCGTATTTTTCAAGTTCGCGCAGGCGCCTTTTGGTCAGGCCCTGAACTCCCAGCAGCTCATTCATTTCCTTCACCTGGCCTCGCTTCTGCACAAATTCATGAATACGCCTGGCCAGAGTAGGTGTCATACCTGGCAATGCCTTGATGCTGTTAACGTCGGTGCGGTTGAGATTGAGTTTGCCGGCATTTTCCTCTTCATCATAGTAGTCGCCTTTAACCAGCACTGTCTGATCGGTCAATACCGCAATATCCTGAATCTGTACAGCCAGTTGCCGGTTCTTTCCTCGAACGACACTGACTTTGCTGATCAGCAGAAAAATGCCGAGACCGAGCAGCAACAGTAGTGCTGCGAATGCTATTTTTTCGAGTCTGGTCAGAACCATATCAGTTATCCTTAACGAATACCCGGGTTTTCAGGCTGCCCCTGAACTGGTCAACCTGCACCGCCCCATTTTCTGAAGTCAGATAGACCGGAAACTGCAGTTGCTTGAATCTTGGTGTATAACTACGACTGCGTGAGCTTATCGCACCTGC
>DAOQWI010000141.1:0-9144 GCA_035342015.1 Candidatus Ozemibacteraceae bacterium
GATGGCTACGAACGCTTCGACGATGACTGGGCTGCCAAGTTCATGCATACAGTATTCCCCGGAAGTGAAAAAACCTCAGCCGGGTACCCATGCCAGAATATTATCAACGACCCGCGCGGCCAGTTTTATAAAATCACCCTGCGCGTCGAAGATATTACTTCTCCTACAGCATCAAAAGATGAGAAGCCGCCAGTGCAACAGATTGGTGCCGACTACCCGGGCAAAGCGCCCAAAGACTTTTCGGCAATCGGCACCGGCGAGCCAACTTTTTCTTATCTGAAAAACCCGGCGAAGCTGCTGAGCCAGAGCTGGCACCAGCGCGTCTACCTGCCGAACCCGGTCGGTATGCTTCCCAAGGCGGGCGAATTCAGATTCGAGACCGAACTGCCCGGCAAAGTCTCTGAAAATCACGAAAATTTCTACCTCGACCAGGGCTATGACAAATACCAGACCGACGCCTTCAGGTTCGTGAACCCGACGGCGACCCGCATGACCCAGCGAATGGCTAAAACCAAAGTCAGTTACACCAGCAACGATGATTTTCAGTATTGTGGCCTGAAGCGCCTGATCATCGAAGTGCAGTGGAACATCGACAAACCAAACCTCAAAGACCCCGAAAAGACCGGAGCAGGCATGCGCCGAATTCATCTGATGACCATCAAGGCCGATATCGATGTTTAGACGAAGGCAAAACAAACGACGCGAAGGCATGGCGATTATCATCGTGCTGATTTTTTCTGTACTGCTGCTGGTGCTTTTTGCGTCAATGTCTTTTCAGCACCGCAGTGTCGCTGGCCGCAACAAGATTAACCTGCGCGACCAGCAGGCCTACTTTGCAGCACGCGCCGCCATGCAGCATTTTCTGCTCAAAGCCAGGCTTTTTCCGACCGAGCTATACGATGCGGTTGAATTCATGCAGGGTAAAAACCCCTATTTCGATTTTTCCGAATTTCCGTTCAGAACCGACGATAACAAACCGGCTTTCCAGGAACTGCCATCATATTCAGGCGTTTATAAGCGCATTATTCCGGCTGAGTCAGATGCCAGCGGCCGCGTAAAATTCTTCTACATTCCCCTCAAAATGAATGGCAGCGAACCCGAAGCCATGCTGCGCCTCGCCAGTTTTTACAACCCGAACTACCGCTATCTGGCCCCCGGCCTTGCCCCGGGCTCACTGCCTGAAAAATACATTTCACCTGACAACAGCAAGAACAAGGCCTATTCACCCGGCAAATTCCTCTCGTATTTCATCCGTGACTGCACCAATGACCTGGTTGACGGCCAGATTCTGCAGCCAATGCTGAAAACCGAAAAAATGGCCGGCATGGAAACCGAACAGAGCTGGGGCATCAACGACGAAGGCTACCCCTACACCATGACCTATTCAGTTAAGGCGATCGAAATCAAGGCTATTCAGGGCTTGCGACGCTATAACGAAGAAGCGATCGAAATTCAGTGCCGCGGCGGGGTTATCGACTTCCAGGATCAGCCGGCCAGCAAAGAACTGCAGCAAATCCGCAAAATCACCAGAACCGGCCGCCACCTCACCGACTGAGATGCTGCATCATCTTCATAAACTTTCTCTGATAGCAGCTTTTACCGGTTTTACCGCCAACATTGCCCAGGTAGCCCTGTTCAGGTTTTTCATGGGCCAGTTTTATGGCACCGAAATTCATCTCGGACTGTTTTTGAGCATCTGGCTGCTCGGCATTGCCATTGGCGGCTTTGTCGGCGGTAAAATCAGCATCAGCCCGCGACTGCTTCTCGCCGCCCTGTTCGTTCTGCCCCTTATGTCAGTCGGGGCCCTTCATTATGGTGTCGATATGGTGCCGGCGCCCGCGGGTGGCTTTCTGCCATTCGCGCCGGTTGCCCTGTTCATGCTTGCAGCTGTCACCCCGGTTTCTCTGCTGATCGGCATGCTGCTCCCGTGTCTGATCAGGCTGTCACACAAAAGTCTCGGTTATTTTTACAGCCTTGAGGCAATCGGTGGCTTCGCCGGTGGCGTCTTTTTCTCGCTGCTGCTCGGTGGCACGGCTGATTCGGTTCTCTGCCTGCTCGCCCTGCCACTGTTGCCAATCGCTGCAGAAACATTGATCAGCCGGAAAAAACTGCTGCCGGCTTTACTGACCCTGATACTGGCGCCTCTGGTCTGGCATTTTGGCCCGACCGTATCTCACAAAATCGAAAATTCATGGTGGCAGCGCATGCAGGGGCTGCTTACCCTTGAACAGACTGTCGAAACGCCCTACCAGAAGCTGCAGATTGCCGGTTATCACGAGCAGAAAAGCCTGTTTTCAAACGGCATGCTCGCCGATTCATGGCCAAACCCGGAAAGTATTGAAGCAAGAGTGCACACCTTTGCTACGGTTCTTTCAGAAATCGGCAGCGTTCTGCTTATTGGCGCGCCATCAGCCGAAACCGCCCGCGAATTTCTCAAATACCCGAATCTGAAGCTCACTGTGGTAGAGCCTGACAGCAGGCTTTTCGACCTGCTCGGCTATGACAGTCAATTGCGCCAGGCGGTCAAAATAATTATTACCGACCCACGCCAGTATCTTAATCGCGAAAATGAGGCTTTTGACGGCATCATGATCTGCCCGGTTTCGCCGGTAACCCTTGTCGGTAACCGGCTTTTCACCGTTGAAGCTTTCAAAGCCATGCATAACCGGCTCAAACCGTCTGGTGTTCTGTCTCTGCAGGTTGAGGGCAGCGAAAACTACCTCGGTAACGTCAAAGAAAAGATAATGCTGTCGACCTGGCAGGCGCTGAAAGCACAATTCGCTCACTGTGCCGCTTTTCCGGGCAGCAATATCACCTTTTTTGCTTCGCCGGCGCCGCTCACAGTCGACGCCAAAGTTCTGGGCACCAGATTTGCCGGGCGCAGCATTCAGACGACCACCTTTATGCCGATGAGCTTTTATAATCTGCTGATGCCATTTCGCGTCAAAGAGCTCGAACAATGGCTGACAAAAGATATAAAAATCGAACTCAACACTGACGCTCACCCCGGTACATTCATGCAGCAGCTCGAACTCTGGAACATCTACAGTGGCACTTCGTTGAACCAGCTGCTGCAGGTTCTACAGCAAACCTCCCGCATCCACCTGTTTGCCATCTGCATTGGCTTTGGCCTGCTGCTGATGCTGCTGCCCCTGATCGTCAGCCCGGCTCTGGCATCGCGCAGCATAATTGCCGCCGGGGTCGCAGTCAGCGGCGCGACCGGTCTGCTGTCAGAAATTATCCTTATTCTGCTTTACCAGAACCGCCATGGGGCTGCCTATCAGATGACCGCGCTGTTTTTCGGCCTTTACATGCTCGGTCTGGCAACGGGTTCAATGACCTTCGGCCATCTGCAGCACCGTCCAGAAGCGATCAGAAGACTCAAGCACGTAAAACTGCTGCAGATTGTTTTTACCGCTCTGTGCATACTGTTCGTCGAGCACTACAACCTGCACTCGGCAGCTGTAGTCGGAACCATGATCTTTCTCATCGCTTTTCTCGACGGTATCGAGTTTCCGGTAGCAGACAGCATACTGCGCGGCAGTGGGCGACAGGCACATGATTCAGCCGGGCTGCTGCTGTTTTCTGACAGTGCCGGCGCCATGCTGGTTGGGACTCTCAGCGGTCTCTGGCTGCTGCCGGCTTTTGGCATGCAGAACTGCTTCGCCATGCTGTGCCTGGCCCTGTCGCTGAACTTTGTCGGCCTGCTGCTCTATTCGCGCAAGATTCACGAAGGCTGAGAGCGGTCTACCGCCTGAGCAAACACCTTGGCATGCAGTGCCTTTATGCGGCGCAGTCGATGATTAACAGCCGATTTAGTCAAGGGTGGCTCAAATCTTTTTCCGAGGCTTTCGATACTGTCGTGCGGGTATCTCAGGCGCATCTGAGCCATCTGATGCAGGCTTTCTGTCCAGATTTCCTGGTCTTCCCAGGCCAGCAACTCGCGGATGTGAGCGATTGAAGATTCAGCAGCATTGATCAGACGGTTGATATTTGCAGTTTCTGAATTCACCTGCCTATTTACCTGCGAGAGCAGATTTCGCGTCGCCAGCAGGTCTGAAAATTCAAGCCCGCGATCAAACAGTCCGAGCAGATTCAGCAGCCTGGCAATACGTCGACCGCTTTTGAAATAAAAGCTTTTGTATTGTTCGTGCTGATAGAAGCAGAATTTAAGGCGCAGCCCGGCAGCGACTTTTCTAAAAGCGGCGGCCAGCCAGTTTCCCTGCAGACGGAATTCGAGATGATACCCACGACTCGGGCTCTGTATGTAACCATGTGCAACAAAGAGGCCCTGAAGAAATGCCACATGGCAATGGTTTACCCGGCGCGCTCCCGCAACTATGCGCATGCGGTCGACAAACTTCTCACGTAGAAACAGCTGATCTAAACCGGGCAACCAGATTCTGGCACCACGACAGACAATTTTCTGGCTGTCGGGGAGAATCGACTGAAGGCAATTTGCCAGCCGCCGCCGCAGATTTTTGCGGGCCCTGGCAAATGGAGTCAGACGCGAACCCTGCAGCAAACCTACGAGAAAAGACTGCTGACAGCAGAAAAGTTTATTGCTGCGGATAAGACTGACCAGTTCACGCCGGGTGGCGGCAGTATAATCAAATCTGCTCATTTATTTTCGCCCATCAGTCGTCGAAAAAGCTTTCATCTTCGTCTTCAGCATTTTCAACCGCTTTCGCCTGTGATGCGGCATTTTCGTTGATCAGCCCGATGAGAATTGCTGCGAGCAGATTCGGGTTATGGCGCAGCATATCTGATTCAAGCAGCATATCGGCGGCAACCACCCTTATGCCCATGTCTTCGATCTTCTTGACCGTCGGTGGCACCCAGAACTGGCTGCGGTTTTCGTATCTCGCCATCAGCGGTTTAGCGGCACGGCGCGAATTGACGACCACGATGTCGATTCGCTGCAGCGGGGTTTTTTCGAGAATGGCTCGCACATGATCAGCGGCATTGAAAGAATCGGTTTCGCCGGGCTGGGTCATCACGTTGCAGATATAAACGACACGGGCACGACTGTTATTGATTTTCTCCGCCACTCCGGGAACCAGCAGGTTCGGGATGACACTGGTAAACAGACTGCCCGGGCCAAGAACGATCATATTGGCGTCATCGATGGCGCTCAGAGCTTCCTGATTCGGAGTCGGAGCCGCAGGATTGAGGCTGATGCTCAAAATAGGGCGACGGGCATCACTGATTGCGGTTTCGCCGGTAATTTCGCTGCCGTCTTCAAACCTGGCAACCAGCTGCACGTTTTCATTGGTAACCGGAATTACATGCCCCTTGATCGCCAGAATACTGCTGGCTTCGCGCACGGCACTGCTGAAATCGCCAATTACACCGGTCATGGCGGCGATGAAAAGATTACCGAAACTGTGACCTTCTATCTCACCGCCTTCGCCGAAACGATACTGAAAAAGTCGAGATAACAGACTTTCAGACCGCGACAAAGCTACCAGACAGTTGCGGATATCGCCTGGCGGCAGAATCTGCAGTTCTTTGCGCAGACGGCCCGACGAACCGCCATCATCGGTAACGGTAACAATCGCGGTCAGATCCACCGGTAACTCTTTAAGACCTTTAAGTAGAGAACTCAGGCCCGTGCCACCACCCAGCGCCACCATCGACAGAAGTTTTTCTGTCGGCTGGCTGCGCTGAAAAACGAATTCGCGCAGACGCGTTGAAAGCCCGTGGTCTTTGCTGTCAAGCAGCCTGAATGCGGTTCTGAAGCCGCGATACAGCCAGAATGAACTGATCAGAAATGCCGAAAGCGCCGAAAAAGCCAGCGCCAGTGGGTGAAAGCTGCGCACCGTCTCGATACTGGCCGGCGCCAGCACAATTGTCGACAGCGATGCAAAAACGAAGCCGAAGCACATCATCAGCAGACCGAGCAGCAAAAAAGCCACCCAGCGTCTGGCTCTGACCTCATGGCTGAATTTGCGTCGCAACGACAGCAGCATCAGAATTCACCGCTCATCTTTGCACGCAGCTGTTTTGAGAATTTTTCGGCACTGAGAATGCCCATACGGCGCAGATAAAAATTCATCGCCGCCGTTTCAATGACAACCGCCAGATTGCGGCCTTCCCGCACCGGAATCGTCGTCGAAGGCACTTCGACCTTCAAAAATCTGGTGGTGCGCTGAAAAATACCGAGGCGGTCGTATTCCTTGTGGTCATCCCATTTTTCAAGGGTGATAACCATATCAACCGTTTTTTCGTCAGCGGTTGCAGCAATACCGAACAGCGATCTGATATCGATAATGCCGAGACCGCGGATTTCCATGTGGTGTCTGATCATTTCGTCGGGTGACCCGACAACCTTGGTGTCGCTGATCTTCATCAGCTGCACCGCATCATCGGCCACCAGGCGATGGCCACGCTTTATCAGTTCAAGCGCGCATTCGCTCTTGCCTATTCCTGACGGGCCCATGATCAGAATACCAACGCCGTAAACTTCGACAAAAACACCGTGTACACTCTTGCGCGGTGCAAAGCGGTTGTGCAGATAGCGCGACAGCTGATAGATGAATTCGCCGGTGCGGGCTGAAGTGCGCAGCAACGGGATCTTTTTCTGATTGCAGAGTTCGAGAAGTTCGTCGAGCACCAGCAGGTCGTCGGTGATGATTATGCAGGGAATATTGAAAAACAGCAGCTGACGAAGCCTGACTTTGCGAATTTCGGCGCTCTGTTCACCAAGGTATGCCAACTCGGTGCGGCCGAGAACGATGATGCGCTCGTAACCAAAATGCTCAAAAAAACCGGCAAGTTCGAGACCGGGTCGATGCACTTCTGACGATATAACCTTGCGGTCGAGGCCTTCTTTGCCGGCCACGACCAGGAGTCCCTGGTCCTGTACGATTTCTCTGACCAGAATCAGAGCCATAATCTTTGAACCTTTCGCTTGTTATTTTCTGTCAGCATAACGCAATCGCCAACGCTTTTCAATCTTCTGAGGGAACGACGGCCGGCGCAGGCGCTGCATCAATCCGTGCCAGACGGGCCGATGAGGTGGCGGCGATGACAATACCGCCAAGAATGAAGAGCAGCGAAAGCACCTGACTTGACGACATTCCCCAGTAGACAAAAGGATTCAATCTGATGAATTCAACAAAAAAGCGGGAAACGCCGAACCAGACCATGAAAAAGGCAAAGCGCCGGCCGCCACCTATGCGCCAGTTGACCAGCAGAAGAATTACAAGCAGCACAAAGGTCGAAATCGATTCATAAAGCGGTGTCGGGTGCACATGAATATCGACCGGCACCGCCTGGCCCGGAAAAAGTTTCGCATACAAAGCCGCCAGAGGTGGATTCTCGGCACTGAGCGTTGACACCAGCCCCTTCGGAAAGCTCATCGCCCACGGCAGTTCACACGGCAGGCCATAGCAACCGTCGCCAGCCACGATACAACCGAGGCGGCCGATGGCATAGCCGATCGCCATTCCCGGAACATAGATGTCAGCGATTCTGAAAAAAGGCTCACCAGACATGCGTACCCTGACAATACATAAAACAAGAGCCAGCACATAGCCACCCAGCACCGAGAAGCCGGTGGTTGAAAAAATCATTGAAACCGGGTCAGCGAGAAAAGCGCTGAAATTTTCGAAGATAAACAGCAGGCGCGAGCCGATCATGCCACCGAAAATCGCGAAAAAATGCAGATCCCAGGCGAGTTCAACATCGCAGTTGTTTTTTCTGAACTCCCGGTTGATCAGCAGAAAGGCACTGATAAAAGCGATTGCGAGTGTGACACCGTAAGAACCAATGCGGATCGGCCCATATTCAAATAGTATTGGATGCATGCCCATACAGTAACACAATGGCAATGATAATTCACTATTTCCAGAGACGACTTTAGTTTTCTGTACACTTTTTTTCTGCAGTTCAAAACTTTCGCAAATTTTTAAGGTATAGTTAGAAGTAGAATAAAATATTCGGAGGTCAATATGAACAGATACTCGCGTAAACTTGTCGCATTGCTCGTTCTGTTTACGTTTTTTGTGCAGCTGATGTCGCCGGCAATCGTTGCCGCCCAGGAAGCCAAAAATCAGAAAGCACAGATCGAAAAAGCGGTAGCTGATTATCAGAAGACCTACGACGAAATCATGGCGATCAAGCCGATCGAGCTCGGCAAAGTCTCTGAATGGACCCTGAACCGTATCAATGACATTAAAAACGCCTGGACCAACCGCCCGACCTGGCTTGGCGGCAAAGACCGCAGTGAAGAAGAAGAAAAGGCCCTGAAAGAAAAGCAGGAACTCGAACGCTACGTTCCGAAGATCGAAAAAGCCAATAAAGACATCAAGAAGATTCAGGATGACGCCAAAAAGACCATGGAACTGCTTAAGCAGGGGTCTTTCAAAGAGGCGGCCAGCACTGACCCGACCAAAGTCTATGAAAGTCTCGACGAAAATGCCAGTGCCCTCGGCATTTACCAGAAAGCACTCAAAGAGGCCGCCAAGGCTCTGTTAGATGCCGCCAACGCCCTGTCGACGGCCTCAATGGTTCTGGGCAGCGTCGGCCTTCTCTGCACTGCCATCTGCGCTTTTCCGCCCGCCGCTCCGATTGCAGGCCCGATTGCAGCAATAACCGGCAAAGCCGCCACCGCAACCGGTATTGCCGCTGCCATTCTCAAAGCCGCCGGCAACACCCTCAATACTGCAGCCGACAAGGCAATCACTGATGACAAGCAGTTTCTTGCTGTCGCCGGCAAAGAAGCAACGAAAGCCGCCGCTCAGGAAGCCCTCAACCGCGTGGTCTCAAAAGGCCTCGGCAACATTGCCGGTGGCATGGCAGACAACCTGGTTGGCGCCGCTGACGATATGATTGTCGACAGCGCCGGCAATCTGGTATCAAATTCAGCCAACAATGCTGCCGCCAAAGCCATCATCAAAAGAGGCGTCAGTGAAATTTTCAAACCGGTCAAATCAGAAGCTGCCAATACAACCAACGAAATAATCGACAGCGCGCCGCTGCCGGCAGCCAAATCACAGCCCGGCCTCAACTGGGATTAACCGTTTTTCACTTCAGAAAGTTTCGCCCCGTGGCAACATCTTTTTGCGTGCATTCTGCCGCAGAATGCTGTTGCGCGGGGCGAAACTGTTCAGAGACAATGACACCGGCGCGGGTTTAATG
>DAOQWI010000142.1:0-9140 GCA_035342015.1 Candidatus Ozemibacteraceae bacterium
TCGGTGAACTTTTTGTTTTTTACAAGCTCTTCAAGCTCCTTGTCTTCAAGCAGAGACTGAATCTTCGGATGCTCACCGATGGTGGACAGTTCGAGTTCAATGCTTCGCCAGTCCATGTTTGGTGCTTTTTCGATGAATTTTTTGTCGGCCAGCAGCGGCAGAAGAGTGGCCGGGCCGGTGGCAACCGATGCCAGCATCGGCTTAACGACAGACTGTTCGACAGCCCTGCCGAGCTCTGCGGTCAGTGAGCTTTCCATTTTGAAGTTGCCGGGCGGAACGTAGCTGAGCGCAAAGCCGGTTATCGCAATTACCACGCCGGCTTCGGCAATGCCGGCAAACAGCCCGAGAATCTGGCCGGGAATGGTTGGCACCTGCGGCTTGAGAATATGCTGTCTGAAAACCCGGCCGACGATAAAATACGACAGCATGAAAACCAGCGGGCTGCCAACTGCGAGGCCGATGAAATTTGGCATGCCGAGAAGACTGCCGACTTCGCTTCCGAACTGCCAGGTTAGAAAGGCTGGCACTGCGAGTCGCGCCAGTAGAACAATTTCGTTGAACAGACCGTGTCTGAAGCCGGTAAAACCCCAGAGCGCGGCAAACCCGACGGCGCCCCATGTCAGGGATTGATCGAGATCTCTGGTTTCGATCGAGGTGTTGATCAGGCATGACAGGCCGATGCCGGCGAAAATGTAGGCAATTACGTCAGGCCACAGGGCAAGAACTTTTTCCTGCTCGACCGGTTGGCTGGTGTCTACATTCAGGGTCGGAACAGCCGGGTTGTTGTAAAATTCCTGCATTTTTTCTGTTGGCCCGCCTTTTTGCACAAAGTTGGATCTGCTGCGCCAATTATAGCGATACGGCACAGGCGACGCAAGCGGCCAGAAAGTTTACTGGTTTGCCAGTTCGTGTACCCAGTTGCGGAATTTTTTTTCGAAAGCGTCGACCGTAAGGGTGCAGACCTGTTGCAGGGCCTTTTCAAAAGGCTGTCGGTTCTTCAGTTCATTCAGAATCAGTCTTGGCGCTGTCATTGTGTGATTCTGAATCAGAAACCTTGCATAGAGACCGGCCAGATTGTAGGCGGCAGCGACACGGGGGCCGCCCTCGATCTGTCTGATGTCGGCAAATTCCTTTTCGAGCTGTTCGAGGGTCATCAGACTGTCAGGTGACGGAATCTGAGGCTTGAACTCGGTAAAACTGTCGTCTTTGTTCTCAGCGAAAACCGCCAGACCTTCGTTGAGCCAGGTTGGGCAACGGTTGTCTGCGGCAATTGCAACAATGTTGTGGGTAAATTCGTGCAGAAGAATTTTTCTGGCCGGCAGTCGAGATTCTGGGTCGGTCTGCGGGAAACTCTCGGTTTTGAGAGTCATCGACCTGCCACCCTGAGCAAAGCCGCCGGCCCACGAAGTCGGTTTTACTTCGTTGAATTTGACCGGGTCGAGAACGATGATCGATGTTCTGAAAGCCGGAAAACACTCGAGATCGCCGGTTACCTGCGCAAAAACCTCTTCAAGGCGTTCATCGGTCAGTTCTTTGTCGACGTGAAAATAATCGCTGCTTACCGGCGTGTAAATGATAAACCTGTGCCCCTGGCGCATGACCATCTCGTTTTCGGCTGCCATGCGGCCGAGATTGAGCGTGACGCGCTCACGCAGTTCACGGGTTGCCTCTGAATCGTCATCTTCGATCAGGTGGCGAATGGTTTCCCAGCATGAGACCTCTTCGGCTGTCTCTTTAAGCTCTTTACAGCAGGTTGCGAGAAGTTCGAGAGCGGCAAGATCTTTGGGTTTGATTTCGAGAGCCTTTTTGATTCTGGGTACCGCTTCGGTAAAGCTGCGCTTTTCGAGTGCAAGATACTCGGCGTGCCGGTAGAAAAGATCGAAAGATTCAGGAAACAGGCCTTCGGCAAGAAAAAGCTTTGCCCGGTCTTCTTCGGGCATGTCGGTGACAGGCTTGCCTTTAAGCACCGGTTCGACCTTCTGGCTGATTTCTTCGATCTGTTCAGGACTCAGGCCCATTGTGGCCTGTTCGGCCATACCAGCCGGCATGATGAAAAGCAGAAGGATGACGGTCAGCAGCAGTCGCAGGCCGGTGCCTGCAAGGCGTAATTCTGGCATTTTGAGCCTCCCTGATAAGGCAATTGAATATTTCAGACGCGTTGTGATCTATCTTACCTGTGGTCAAACAAAGTTCTGGCGCCAGATTACCGTTGTTTTTGCGGCGACTGGCATAATGGTCATATCTTTAATTTAAGCATGATTATCAGATATTGCCAAGTCCCTGATATTTTCAGAAATTCCGGGCGCTGACCGGGAGTTCGACAGCAACGTCATTGCTCCGGGTATTTTCCTGTATGTTTGACAAGAACACTGCGACAGTCTAATATAACTACATCCCGGCAGATGTATATCGTTTTTTTCTGCCTGCCTGCGGCTTCGTTATACTTCAGTCACTTCAGTTTAATCGGGGGAGTTATGGCACTGCCTGATCGGATTCATATCCCTTTCCGTGTTGCAGCCTCGATGGTCTGGAATTACGCCAGAGCACGGATTTTCGAGCAGGTAAAATCTGTTGCCTTCATCATTCTCTATCTGGTTGCCTTCAAAATTGTCGTGCTTAACACGCCGCCAACCAATGCATTGCAGATTTCCGCCGGTGTCGGAATGGTGGTGCTGGGTCTGGCCTTTTTTCTTGAGGGGCTGTTTCTTGGCCTGATGCCGCTCGGTGAAAGGGTGGGGCTGCAGCTGCCTCAGCGGTGCAATATTGCAGTGATAATGGGTTTCGGTCTTTTGCTCGGGGTGAGTGCCACGCTGGCGGAGCCCGCCATTGCCGCTCTAAGACTGGCAGGTGTAACTGTTACCCCCTGGGAAACCCCGCTGCTTTACCGCCTGCTTGAAGTCGAAACCGACAAGCTGGTCATGTCTATTGGCGCCGGAGTTGGTTTTGCGGTCGCTTTCGGTATGGTGCGCTTCTACTGGGGTGTTTCGATCAAGCCCTTCATTTATTTTCTGGTTCCGGTGCTGCTTGCAATGACGGCGGTATTTTCACGCGATGAAAATCTGCGCCACATTCTCAACCTTGCCTGGGACACCGGCGGTGTCACGACCGGTCCGGTAACCGTTCCTCTGGTGCTTGCCATGGGTATCGGGGTCAGTCGCTCGGCAGGCAAGCATGAAGGCACAGCATCCGGCTTCGGTATTGTCGCCCTCGCTTCGCTTTTCCCGGTCATTGGCGTTCTATGTATGGGTGCCTGGCTGAACTCGACTACGCCAAAGCCGGTTTCTGCTGCCGAGTTCTTCTCGCCGGGCAATCGTGTCAATGCCATGAAGCTGGTAAAAAGCGAAAAAGAGCTTGAGGCAATAGCTTTTCAGCGCGGTGACGAAACCGCCAGGCAGTCATTCTATGGCAATCAGCTTGCCTACGAGTCGTCACTGCGGCTTCTTTCCGATAAGGAAAAGCGCGCGCCTCTGCTGGGTGCGCTTGCGTTGAATGACTGGCTTGCCAGGCGTGCTTCAGAGAACGAAAAAGCGATAGTCGCTCTTGAAATGTCGGGCCGCCCTGCGACTTCGGATGTTGTCGCCCCCGACAGTGCGGAAGTGGTGAAAAATGAAGCCAGGCTTGCATTCAGGGCCGTAGTGCCGCTGGTAATTCTGCTGGTGTTCGTTCTTATGGTCATTTTGCGTGACAAGCCGAGGCGCACTGACGAAGTTTTACTGGGTATTCTGTTTGCGCTTGCGGGCATGGGTATACTCACCAGTGGTATCAGGCTTGGGCTTGGACCGCTCGGAGACCAGGTCGGCCGCCCGCTGCCGCAGGTTTTCAGAAGTGAGACGCACGAAGAGGGCCGTATCATTCTCGAGCCATTCGATCTTGGTCAGGTGCTGACCTCGTTTTCGCAGCATGGCACGGTGAGCAGGTTCTTTTATCTGCAGGACCGCAAGGGAGTTCCCCACCCGGTGCCTTTCGATGCGACCAGATATGATCAGAAGGCCCGTCGTTACGAGCATATCGTCGAGCGCCCGCCGCTGTTCGGGCCAGAGCTGACAATGATCGGTATCGCGCTCGTTTTTATTTTTGCATTTGGTATGGGCTACGGTTCGACGGTGGCCGAGCCGGCCCTGAGTGCCCTTGGCGCGACAGTCGAAGACCTGACGGTCGGAACCGTTAAAAGAAGCGGGGTTATTCGTACTGTTTCGCTCGGAGTTGGTATTGGGCTTGTGGTCGGGGTTGCCCGTATTCTCTATGCTATTCCTGTGGTCTGGCTGCTGTTGCCCTCATATCTGATGGTGACGATCCTGACTTATTTCAGCGAAGACGATTTTGCCGGCATCGCCTGGGATTCAGGTGGTGTAACTACCGGTCCGATTACCGTGCCGCTGGTGCTTGCCATGGGCCTGGGAATCGGTGGCGAATTGAAGGTTGTCGACGGCTTCGGCATTGTGGCCATGGCATCGGTGTTTCCGATTTTGACGATGCTTATTTACGGAATTGCCGTGCAGATGCGCCAGCGCCAGCTTCTTCAGGCACAGACAGAGGTAAACAGCGATGAATGACCTGCAGGCGATCTCACGCGAAGTTTCAAGAATCACTCTCATTGCGCACCAGAGTCTGAGCGGAAAAATAATCGAAATATTCGCCGGGCTTGGTGTCAGAACCCTGTTTGCCGAGAATTCACGCTGTGTCAGACAGAAAGTTAATACCAGTTTTCTCGGAATTCCGGGCCTGGGCATGGAATTCAGCGATGTGGCAACCGAAATTTTCAGGGTTACCGTTCCGGTTGCGACGGTTGATATGGTGCTCTGCCGGCTGATAAAAGAACTCGAACTGCAGATTCCCGGTCGCGGGGCAGTTTTTGCACAGGATCTCACCGAAATTACCCGCATGGATGCCCCGGAAATAAGATGCGAAGAAGCTGATGATCTCAGATTGCTGAAGGACCTGTCGCTGATAACCGGTATTCAGTCAAAGTCGGGCAGTGGTGCTAACCTGTTCAGAGTTGCTTTGAAACTCGGGGTGGGTGTTCCTGTCGTCAGTATCGGCATTGGCACCGGCATTCGCGATCGGCTTGGGCTTTTGCGCATCACCATTTCGCCCGAGAAAGAACTGGTCTATCTGATGGTGCCATCGCACGATGCCAACGGCCTGCAGCGCCTTTTGATCGAAGAAGGGCACCTCGACCGGCCTGGTGGCGGGTTTCTCTATCAGACCCCGATTCGTGCCGGTATCGTTGACCCGCTGATCAGAATTGGCCGCCAGGAACACGCGGCAAGCATCGAGCAGATCATCGCCGCGATTGACGACCTCAAAAAAGGTACCGCCTGGCGCAAACGCTTTTTCGGCATGGAATCGAACTATGACAGCTCAGGGCAGCCCGTGTACACGCACCGCGAAATCGGTTTTCTCTGCCACGAGGGCGAGGGCGATGCTTTTGTGCATGCCGCAATGCAGTCTGGTGCTGAAGGGGCGACTATCGCACGCCTCAGGGCCATTCACCTTGCCGGCGACAAAAAAGGGCGCAGCGTTCCGTGTGAATACGGCATACTCTGCGTTGCCTCGCCTCTCGAACAGCAGGTTCTTGCAGCCCTTTCAGAGGTTGCCGGCAAGCGCGAAGACAATGAATGGGTTCTGCAGTCGCAGAAAGCCTGCTCAGTTTTCTCACACAAGCGCAACTGAGTCCGGGTTTCGTTTACCCGGGTCTGTTTCCGCCAAGATGCTTCAATTCAGGTGAATAATAATTATTGAGCGTGCAGTCAATTGCTGCTGAACGCGATTGGAACTATGCCAAGCTTGCGGGCTTCGTCGATGTCGATGATCTGGTAGTCAGGGTCGTCGTCGGCAATGAATTTCTTTTCGTGCTTCTGAAAATCCTGCATGGTTTCCTGAAGGGTTTCGACGAAGAAATCTTCGCCTTTGCCGGCTGAAAGCATCGTTGTTTCGAGGCAGCAGTAAGATTCTGCCTTTTCATCGAGATAGAAACCGAGATACATGTGCCCGGGAACGATAACCAGGAATGGATTAATACCGATTTTGTAAAGCACTGAAGCTATAAGAACGCTGCCGTCGACGCAGTTTGCCTGAACATTGTTGAGGGATTCTTCTATAAACCTGACGTTTTGCGAGGAAACCACTTCGGAATGTGCTGAGGGAGTGGTAATGGAACTGTATTTTATACCGCGTTTCTGGAGTGCTTTCCAGATTGCATATACCTGTCTGATAACTTCATCATCATCGCCTGACTGATAGCCGGTGAAACTGTCGACAACTTTTGTTTTCAACGCTTCCCTGAGAATTACATCTATCATCGGGTGGCTCTCGTTGACATAAGCAGCGAACAGAAAACTGATGTCGGCGTAGGACTCGTCTGCAAGGCTTGTATAGAAGGTCGGGCAATCATTTATCGATCGGATGAGAGCAGTTTTGACCCTGGTGACGGGTTCTTTTCCGTTCACTGAAAGAGCGAAATTGATACTCAACGGGAGAGGCTGCCTCTGTTTTAAAAGAACGTCATACTTAAAACTGATCTGAGGGCAGAGAAAATATATTTCATCAGCTTTTTCCAGAGTGGCTTCGATGGTGGCAGCGTTCATGATGAGATTTTCGCTGATCGTCAGGCGTACCCGGGTGCCTTTTGCGGGGTTTCTTATGCCAATGCCGATCAGACCGCCCTGGTCACCATGGATCGTCGGGTCGGGGGTTTCAGGCGCGTCGAGCTTGATGATGGACGTGGAAATCAGGAATGATGGGAAAAAATTTGCGTCCATTTCTATGAAAGGTTCCCAGTCGCCCGGCGTGGCAAGTTTCATTTCCGGCTTCTGCACGGTCGAATCTTCTGATTCCTCTTCATTTCCTTCTTCAACAGCCTCTTCGCTTTCTTCAGTTTCTTCTGTGACTGTGCTGTCTTCAGAACTGTCTTCGTCTGAACCCGAAAGTTCAGAATCGTCTGAATCATTGTTTTCAGAAATATCTGAAACACCCTGGTCAATTAGTTTCTTTGTCCAGCCAGAGGCTTTTTGGCCAGGTTCAGACGGGCGAATCCGAGTCTTACCCGAGAGCCCGGCAGCCATTTCTGATTTCGCGGTCAGTCCGCCCTGAGAAAAGCCTGATTCAATTGAGCAGAAGGTAAAAACAATGATGAGAATGGCTAAAAGATGCTTGCTGATATTGGTTCTCCTGTGGCTGATAAAAAAGGTGTCTGCCAGTAGGCAGACACCTGCATCAACATCTTAAAATCTTCAGTTATTCTTCGTCACCGGCAGCTTCATCTTCGGTGCCTTCAGTTTCTTCGGTGGCGGCCGGAGCTGTGGCCGGGGCGGCGGCTTCAGGAGCGGCAGGCTTGATGCCCTTGATCACTTCGGCGATGCCGGCGGCATGCTGTTCTTCAGCTGCTTTAGCGGCGAAATAATAAACGCAGAGGGCGTTTTCGGCCGGGGTGATGATGATTGAAACCATTACTTCAAGGCCTTTTTCGGCACAGGTGCCTTCAAAAGTGATGGCGGGCATTTCGTTGATTTTTTCTTCGACCGGTTCACCAAAAGTGGTGGTGCCGATGGCTTTGTCGATTTCGGCCTTGGCCTTTTCGAGACCGGCTTCAAGGTCTTTAACATCGAGAACTTCGAAAACAAACTGAACGGCTTCGTCGGGTGAAGCCATGCGGATTGCTTCGTCAGTCATTTCATGTTTCCAGCCATCCGGGCATACGAGATCGACTTTTCCATCGGGAAAAGTGAATTCTTCAACGGCGGCAAAAGCGTAGCCGGAGAAAAGCATGCAGAAAACGGCGAGGGTTACGAGAATCTTTTTCATATCTGATCCTTATCAACATCATGACTTACCCTTAAAAAAGGGTACACAAAATTAACATTAGACTGTTTTTGAAGTCAATCTGCCTTAAGCCGCTTGAATTCAGGCTTGAGAGAAAATGGTCGCCTGGTTTTTCATGGCAGTTCAGGCCGATTCTGGAGTAAAAGACTTCATGGTTTCAGTAAAGAAGGCAAGAAGCTCCATTCTCGCCTCGTTATCCGAGATATTTGGCGTAAGCGAGAACTCTTTCGCCAGCGGTGAGAAATCAAGCCCCTGTAATTTGTCGATGGCGCTGTTAAGAAAGGCGTTGGCACAGATTACCGGTCTGACGATCTTGTCGAAGGGGCCTGAAACGATGCTGTGGTGATCCGAAGTGCAGGTTTTTACGTAATCAGGAAGTTTCCATTCTGTGGCCAGGCGGGCGCCGACTTCGCAATGAGTGGTGCCGAAGATTTCCTTCTCAGTAACCAGAATATTCAGCTTTTCAGAAACAGCTTTTGCCACAGCTTTTGCATATTCGTCGAGATAGCAGAACTGCAGAGCCAGCGAGCCGACATCGTGCAGCAGGGCTGCGACTCTTATTTTCCCGAGAGTCATGAGGTCTTTGGTTTTTCTTTCGGCAAGTTTGACCGCAAGATGTGCGCAACACTCACCATGAATCAGCTTGTCTTTCTGATGCGCAAAATATTTGGTTGCCAGGCTCTGAAAAATCAACTGCACAAGAACCTGCCTGATG
Source organism: Candidatus Ozemibacteraceae bacterium (assembly GCA_035342015.1). GTDB lineage: Bacteria > Muiribacteriota > Ozemobacteria > Ozemobacterales > Ozemobacteraceae > Rifleibacterium. The sequence goes on from DAOQWI010000142.1 coordinate 8,537, forward strand.
CCTTCAAGACCGAGGTATGCCAGTGCATTTTCGATGTTGTCGACCGGGTTGCGGCGCATATAGAAAGCTGAGTTGGCTACCTGCAGGATACGGGCGATCAGCAATGGCTCGTCGATGATGCCTTTCTGAATCTTGTCGAACGAGATATCAGGCTGCTTGAGCATATCGAGAATGTTCAGCGCCGAGGTTCTGAAAGGTGTGACGTCAGCGAAATCCTTGATTACTTTTTCCATGACGATTGCGCTTTTGATGCTGCAGACCGCATCATCTGACGAGGCAAAAGCTTCGGCGAAATCATGGGCAAACGGCACCTGCGCCTCGTTCTGGTAAGCCATTTTCAGTATGGTTTTTTCAGAAATCAGCTTCAGTTGCGGGCCGACGTCCGGAGTCAGACTGCATTGCGGCTGCATAGAAAAAACCACGCCTTTGAATTTGCGCGCCAGAATGTTGAGTGCCCCTATCGATCGGTGCGAACCGTCGATAACGGTGTCTGTATTGATGAATTCCATTACCCCAAAGCCGCAGTCTTTAACGATGAACGGGTGTGCTGCTGTCGGTGATTCCATGTCGGCCTCGCTTTTATAATTAATCTGATTCTAACCCG
>DAOQWI010000143.1:0-9018 GCA_035342015.1 Candidatus Ozemibacteraceae bacterium
CCTTTCATCCGGTTCTGATCCTGTCCTTTCAGGCTATTTCAAAAAATTCGTCGAGCTTGGTAACCTTGAAAACATTGAGAACCTGCTCGCTGACGTTGAGAATTCTTAACTTGCCATTATGGCGGGTAATTTCTTTTTTGATGTAGACAAGCAGGCCAAGACCTGAGCTGTCAAGATAAGTAACCTTTTCCATGTTGATTTCATAAGTCCAGCCGTTGGACTCGATAGAATCCATGATTTCCGCCTTCAGGTTTTTCAGGTGGTGAATGTCCACTTCCCCTTCAACATGGAAGACCTTAATTTTCTTTTCTTTGTCAATCTGGCTGTCAATCTTCACTCTGGCCTCCAATACTCTCTTTCGAGTTCAATAACTTAACCATCTGCAGCCTGACGCGGCCACTGCGGGAGTCGGTAATATAATTCACGTGATCCATGATGCTTCTGATAATGAAGACGCCCAGCCCACCCTCTTTAATTTCTTTAAGATTTGGAACCGGGATCTTTTCGGGCACAAAGTCAGGGTCTTCATAAAAAACTTCGACAACAAAAACTTCTTCGCTCGTTTTGATTTCGAGATCGAACGACATTGCATCGTTGAATTTATAAGCATGCTTGATGACATTGGTACAGGCTTCGGTAGTCGCAAGTTTGATATCGTTGAGAAGCGATGCCCCGAGATTCAGGTGCTGAACGCATGCGACAATAACCCGGCGAATCAATGCCAGGGTCTCTGAACTGCCTCTCACATGCATTTTCATCTGCGTGGAACTGGCAGGCATCTGATTGATCAGCATCTGAATATCGTTATGCAAGCAAACCTTTCTCTCTGAAACAGCAAAATCAGAGCTGGAAAATACCATTCGCCAGCTCGGGTTCTAATAGTAGCATGTTATAACCAACTGAGTCTACTATAACAGATTTACCCAGTTCCTTAGCGGTTCTGGCAAGCAATTCGCCAGTCTCTGAGTTGTCTGGCCCAAGGAACCACGACTTTTCGAGGTAACCAAGCGCTTTGTCGGTATTGGTAAGGTCACCCATTGCCAGATAGCACCTGCCCATAGCCTGGTAGGCCATAGCACTGTCAGGCATCTCACGCAGAATCTTCTCACAGGCCTTGAGATTAGTTGTCGCCGCCCGCTGTCGATCCGGGCCTTTCAGGTGTTTATACTGACAACGCTGCATCGCCCAACGCATCCAGTGATTGGTCGAAGAGTGGTTGATAGCCTTATGCCAGTTGAGAAGCGATCGCTTGACCCACTCTTCTTTCTGGGCATTGAACTCGGCCACCAGTTCCTGACCAATCGCCGATTCGTACAACAGCCATATCTGGTCTGGCTTTGCCTGAAGTGCCTGATGGTGTTCAGAAAGAAGATTCATCAGTTCGTTTTTGCTGCTGATCTTCGATACTTCAGCGGTAACCTCGAGCATTTTTCGGCGATAATGCCCATTCTCAGGGAAAAGGCTGCGCAATGACGCGTAGCATTTCCTGGCTTCACCAAACTGCTGAAAGTTCTCGTGCAGCCGCCCCAGTTCAAAAAGACGCTGCGGATCTGACGAAAGTTTAACCAGAAAGCGGGTATGCTCGACCGCCTTTTCGACGTTACCACGCGCCCTTTCACACAGGGCCAGGCCACGAATCGCGCTTTCATTCTCGCCGAAGCGCGCGAGAGTCTCGTTAAAAGTTTTTTCGGCCGAGGCAAGAGCCTCGGTCTGAAGCTTCGAACGCATGCCAAACAGAAAATGGGCGTAACCCTTAACCAGCAGTGGCACCGGAGAATCACGGCGAATATGAGCCAGCTCGAGTTCGAGATTGCGCACCAGCGCATCGAGCATTTCCGGCTCGACACGATTACCTCTGATCTGACTGCGTTTGAGTCGCAGCAGCATCAGATGAGCTTCAAGCTGAGTCGGATGATCACGGGTAAGCGTTGAAAGCAGTTCAATTGCCATCTGAATCTTGTTTTCGAATTCATAAACCCTCGCCAGATTGAAGGTTGTCAGATAGTCAGACGCATCGAAAGATCTGGCCTTGAGCAAAAGTGACGAAGCCCGTTCAATTTCGGCAGTTTTAAGTGACACTTCGGCCAGCATTCTCACCCATTCGGGCTGATTCGGTACCAGATCAAGAGCTTTTTCAAGACGTTCGGCTGCGGTAAGAAAGAACTTTTTCTGCAGAGCTTCATTGCCCTGCATTGCCAGTTTTTCGCCTTCGGCCCTGGCTTTTTCTATTTTGATCAGTTCTGGGGCCTGATAGGCCCTGACGCAGGTCGGATCGAGGCGCGAGGCGGCTTCGAAGGCATCCTGGGCAGCGTCAAACTGACCAAGCCTGATGAGGGTTTCCCCATAATCGCACCAGTCTTCGGCAGATGATTTGCGAATCTGCAGCAGGCGTTTCTGAGACGCGGCCTTGAGCTCGAAGTTTTTGCTTTCGTGAGCGCTGACCACGATGCCCTCATGACCCCACTGGCATTCAGGGTAGGTCTCGATCGCATGCCGGAAAATCTTCAGGGCATCGGCGTGCCGTTTCTGGCGGGCATAGGTCTGGCCAAGAATCTGCTGAATTTCGGGGTGATAAGGGCTCAGTTCATGCGCCATTTCAAGATATTTTGTCGCCCGGGTGAGATTGCTGCGTTCGATAAAATGGAGAGCTATGGCCAGGTAACATTCACCGTTTGCGGGTTTCGCCTTTTCGATCTTTGCGAAGGTCAGATCGGCCTGGTCTTCCATGCCCATCGAATTCTGAAGCTTGCCAAGTTCGATGAGAATATCGATGTTATCAGGGCTTTTATTAAGAGCCTGCTCAAACTCAAGAAGCGCCTGCCCCTTCTCGTTCATACCAAGATAGGCGCGACCAAGCCCAAGACGCATCTGCGCATCATTAGGAAAATTTCTGATCGCCTCACGGAAATTTTTGACGGCGCCATCATAGAATTTGCGCGTCAGCATCGTCTGGCCGAGCAGCAGATACATTTCGCTGGTCGAACCGGCGACTTCCTTGTAGCGGGCCAGGTATTCCTGCGCATCGGGGGCGTTGCCCAGGCTCAGGTGAATCTGAGCGATACGGATAAGTATTTCTGGCTGATCATCAGAACGCTCGAACAGTTCCTGAAGCCATTCAAGGGCCTCTTCTTTCTTGCCGCTGTCATACAGCAGCCCGGCAAGACGAAAAATAGCATCACTGTCTTTATTGTTGCTTTTGATTGCCTTTTTAAGGCAGTCTATGGCTTCTTCCCGACGGTTCATCAGCTCAAAAACGCGGGCCCCGGTTTTCAAAACCCCGGCGTGTTCAGGCGCGATGGCTTTTGCCGCCCTGAAAGTCGAGTAGGCCTGATCGAATCGCCCCATGCTCGCAAGGGCCTCGGCCAGGTTGATAAAATTCATGATTTCGCCCGGGTTCTTCTTAAGAGCCTGTTCGAGGCCGGCAAGGTCTTCTTTTGTCGGAACCGCAGTCACTGGCTGAACAACAGAGGCCGTCGGGCCTTCGGTCGATCCGGCAGACAATACGACAGCGCCGCATTTACCGCAAAAGCGGCCGGCAACAGAAGCAAAAGAACATTTCGGGCAGATTGCCATCGTTACATCTCCCGTGGTGCTGCTATACCCAACAGATCCAGGCCAAAGGCCAGAACTCTGCGGGTATAGTTACAGACTGCCAGGCGCGAAGCTTTGAGACCCTGGTCTTCGCAGCTCATCACCGGGCATTTGTCATAAAAGGATGAAAAACAGGTAGCAAGTTCATACAGATAATTGCAGAGAATATGTGGGCGCAGGTCGGCAGCCACAGCCACGACGGTTTGACCGAATTCCATGAGTTTTATCATCAGATCGCGCTCTTCGATCTGGCTGATCCGCATCGGGGCAGTGAAAGTATCGGGGTCAGAACCAGCCCGCCGGAAAATTGAGCAGATACGTGCATGCGCATACTGCAGATACGGAGCGGTATTGCCGTTCAGAGCCAGCATGCGGTCGAACGAGAAAACATAATCGTTATTGCGGTTCTGCGCCAGATCGGCGTATTTTATCGCACCAACGCCGATCTGGCGTGCTACTTCCTGTTTGCGCTCTTCTGACAGGCCGGGATTCTTTTCGTTAACCACGGCATAGGCCTTGTCGATCGCCTCAGAAAGAAGTTCTGCCAGTTTGACGTTTTCGCCACTGCGGGTTTTCAGAGGCTTGCCATCTTCACCGAGAATGGCACCAAAAGTTACATGCTCAAGCTTTACGTCAGGATTAGCGAGAATACCGGCATGACGGGCAGCGGCAAAAAACTGTTTAAAATGCAGAGCCTGACGGGCATCGGTAACATAGACGATGCGTTCGGCTCCGAGTTTGGCGGTTCTGTATCTGACAGCAGCCAGATCGAAGGTGGCGTAATTGTAGCCACCATCTGATTTCTGCACGATCACCGGCAGCGGATTACCCTCTTTTGACTTGAATTCGTCGAGAAACAGGCATTGAGCGCCCTCAGACTCGACCAGCGAGCCTGATCTGCGAATCGCTTCGACTGTTTCAGCAAGCATATCGCGATAAAAACTTTCGCCGCATTCGTGTTCTTCGGTAAGTTTTACATCGAGCAGGCGATAAATGCGATAAACTTCGGCCATCGAAACGCGGGTAATCTTGTGCCAGAGATCGAGCAATCCCTTATCACCCTGCTGCAGTCTCACCAGATACTGATGACAGGCTTCAGCAACTTCTGGACTTTCTTTGCACTCAGCAGTGGCAGCCTTGTAGAGCTCTTCGAGCCGGGCCAGCGGCAAAGCTTTTTCGAGAGAAACACCGGTCTTTTCGGCGGCGGCAATCTCGGGCTCGGCTTTATAAATAACCATGGCCATCGGCAGACCCCAGTCACCGAGGTGGTTTTGCCTGACAACCGGGTTTCCGAGGGCTTCAACCACTCTGGCAAGCACATCGCCGATAATGGTCGAGCGCAGGTGCCCGACATGCATCTGTTTGGCAATATTGACGCTTGAATAATCGACAACGGTCTTTTCGGCCTTTTGAGCCTCGTCAGCCAGAATTGCACTGCCGACAGCTTTATCGTTAAAGCATTTTTCGATCATACCGTCAGCAATATACATGTTGATAAAACCGGGGCCGGCGATATCGACACGGCTGAACCAGTCTTTTTCTGCTTCAAGAATTGCTTTTATTTCTTCTGCCAGCTGTCTGGGAGCGCATTTTGCGGCCTTTGACAGTTTCATTGCGGCATTCATCGAAAAATCACCATTGGTACGGTCAGGCGGCACCTGTACATCGATAAAACTGTAATCTTCGATGCCATAGCGTTTGAACATACCGGCAAGCCTGTTGTGAATCAGGTTGATAAGCTGCTTTTTCATCTGGTTTGTGTGTCCTTTTGTTCTAAATCAGGCCTTTGACTTAACGATCAGCCAGGCGCCGATGGCGCCGATAATAAAATTCGGAAACCATACCCCGACAAAGGGTGGCAGATATGCACCCTTGGCAAAGGCTTTTCCGGCGGCAAACAGAACGTAATAGAGAAAGATGATCACCACCGACATGCCGATACCGATACCGGTACCTGAACGGGTAGTCTGTGAGCCGAGCGGCGCACCGATCAGCACAAAAATCAGCCCTGCGAAAGGAATCGAAGTCTTCGACCAGAATTCGATCCAGTGCTGAGTGATGATATTGGCCGACATGCCTTTTGCTTCGGCATCCTGAATGAAGGCATAGAGTTCCTGAAGGTTCATTGTGCGCGAATTCTTCGAATCTGGCACATGGTCGGGGTTGACGTAATGAGTATCGATCGGGTATTCCATGTTGTCGAAATAGGTATAATTGCGGTCTTCGCCGCTCATGTGAATGTCAGAAACCCGGCCTTTCCAGAAATAGCAGACGCCGCCCTCGATGCGGGCCCGGTCAGCTTCGATAACGCGCGGGAAACCGTTTGGTTGCCCCTCATACATGACGACGCCGAACATATCTTTGGTTTTCTGGTCGAATTTGCGCACAAAGAATTTGCGACCCGGACCAGCCTCGAAGAAACGATTTTCGGCGATAATCGGCAGCGGGCGTTTCAGCGTCACCTCGCGCCTGAACAGCCGGGTAAACTTTTCGTTGGCGACCGGCACAAGCTTTTCGTTAAACAGAAAAGTCAGACCGGTAATGAAAATACCGGCGATAACCGCCGGAGTGACAATGCGCGAAAAGCTGTATCCGCCAGCCTTGAGAGCGGTGATCTCTGAGTCTGACGACATGCGCCCGAAGGCAACGAGATTTGACAGCAGCAGGGCCATCGGAAAGCTGATAACAAGGGTTGGCGGCAGGCTGTAGACGAAAAACAACCCGACAACCGATACCGGAACCCCTTTGGCGAAAATAAGGTTGATCAGTTCCATCATCAGGTCGATCAACCAGATGGCGACGAAAAACGCCATGCCAAAAAGAAACGGCTCGAGCAGCTCTTTCAGTACATAGCGGTCAACTGTTTTTATAGATATGGCCATAAATCAATCAGACACTCTACCCCAGAGAGGATACATTTTTCAATATTTTTAACACAGACCGGTTGGCATTTGATCTTGCCAAATATGACGAAAAGCGGTTAAAATCTTCGCATCATAAATTCAAGTAAAACCAACTGAATCAAAGGCTCAGCATGCAAAATTTTTATCAGCTGTTCGGGGTTTCCAACTTCGCGTCTCTCGAAGAAATTGCCGCTGCCTACAAGCAGAAACATGCCGAGCTTTTCTCATCCGATTCGCCGCTTGCCAATATTCCCAAACTGCGCGAACTGAAAGATGCTTTCGACCTGCTCTCAGATGACGAGCGCCGTGAAGAATACGACGAAAAGCTCGCCGATTTTCTCGAAGATCTCAACGAAAAATTCGAAGAGGCGGTCGCCCATCTTGAAAAAGGTGAACTGCAGCAGGCGATTGACAAAATCAACTGGTGCATTGGCAAAAACCCTGGCGAACCAGACTATTACGAAACCGTCGGTCTCGCCTACCGCCTCGGCGGCGATTTAGACAGCGCTCTGCGCAGCTATCGACAGGGGTTGAGCACAGGCCAGCGCAAAGCGTTTTTTCATCGCTATATGGGCGATATTTACCGGCTCAGGCATGATGACGACAATTCTGACACGCATTACCTTGAAGCAGCAGAGGCTTTCAAAGCGGTAATGCAGGTCGACCCCCGCAATGTCGACGCGATGGAACAGCTTGCCGATATCTACAGCCGCATGAAATTCTACGATGAAGCACTGGACCTGTATCAGCAGCTGCTGAAACGGTTTCCATACAATGCGTCATATCATCGCGAAGCCGGCGGTGTGATGTATGAACTCGACATGGTTGAAGAAGCCGAGACACACCTGCTAGAAGCACTGCGAATAGCACCGGGCGATTCTGCAGCCCTGCTTTTTCTTGGGCTGGTCTACTTCAAACGCCGGCTTCTCGGTCTGGCGGTACAGACATTGCGCGACAGTCTGAAGAGTTCGCCCGACCAGCCCGAGGTAATTCAGCTTATTGCCCAGATCGAGACCATTCGCGGCGAAATCGGGCGCACCGTCGAAGAGATTGTTTTTGACCCGGCACCAGATGCTTTTGTAGAAGGGGTTGTCAAATGGTATAACGCCGAAACCGGCATGGGCGTTCTCAGCTGCGCCGAATACCCTGAAGTATTACTGCATTATTCAGCAATAAAGCCTGAACAGGAAGCCGGGCTGAAAAAAGGCGATGCCGTCAGATTCGGAATTGTCAAAGATGCGATGAGCCCGATCGCGGTTCAGGTCGAAAAAATCGGTGAGTCAGAATCTTCAGACGCCTCACCCGGAAAAATCGAAAAATACGATATCGAAAAAAAGGTCGGCATAATCAGAACTCACGACGGCCGCGAAATCTTCTTCGCCTTTTCCGCTCTGACCGAAGAAACTCTCGAAAACCTCAAACCCGACCTCGACGTGCTCGTAGAAACACGCACTATTACAGGTCTGGCAGATGATACATTCGAACAGGCTACCAGGGTAAGACTGCGCAAGCGCAAACCGCTTACGCCTCCGCCGCCTCAGTCAGACTGAAAAAGGCCTTTTCGAGACTGCCATGCCTGGCAACCACATTGCCTATGGTGTCAGACATCTGCATTTTTCCGCGACAGATGATGCCGACATGAGTCACCAGCTTTTCGACGACCTCAAGCACATGGCTTGAGAAAATCACGGTTGTACCCGCTTTGACCATGCGTTCGAGAAGCGTGCGAAAATCACGGGTCGATTGCGGATCGAGACCATTGAAAGGTTCATCGAGAATCAGCAACGACGGCGAGTGGATGACGATGCCAGCCAGAGCGATCTTTTTTTTCATACCATAACTGTAATTGGCAGTGTAATCGCCGGCGGCATCAGCAAGCCCGAACACGTCGAGCAGTTCTTTTATCCTGGGCTCTCTGACTGAATCGGGCAGTTTGTGAATATCGGCAACAAACTCAAGAAACTGGTAGCCTGTCAGATAATCGTAAAGAAAAATCTCATCAGGAAGATAACCAACCCTTGCTCTGACCGCCACCGGATCTGCCGCCACAGTCAGACCGTCGATTTCGACAAAGCCTGCGGTCGGCTGCAGGAGCCCCATAAGCATTCTCAGGGTTGTAGTCTTGCCGGCACCGTTCGGGCCGAGAAAACCATACACGGCACCGGGCGGAATCTCAAGATTAAGGTTGTCGACCGCAGTGAACCCGTTGAATTTGCGTGTCAGACCAGTGATCTTGATCATGCCGAACCTTTCAGGCGCTGCTCACGACTACGGCGCAAATGTTCAGCATAAGTCGCCAGTTCCGGGAATTCGACAAAGGGCCTGAAGGTTGATTCATTGGCCCAGAAATCGGAGAGACTGGCAAATCCGGTTTTTTCGTATTCAGCCGCGGTGATCAGCATATCGAGTTTGTCGATCGCCTTAACGAAGCGCGCTTCTAGCGAACTGCCATCTTCAAATTCTTTGAAAAGTTCGAGATTGGCGCTGGTTATTTTTTCGCCAAGCGGGCCGAGAATATCTTCGA
>DAOQWI010000144.1:0-8911 GCA_035342015.1 Candidatus Ozemibacteraceae bacterium
TGCCCTTCTGGCCAAGCTCCTGGTCTTTTTTGCCGAGCTCCTGACCCATCTTGCCCTTCTGGCCAAGCTCCTGGTCTTTTTTGCCGAGCTCCTCTCCCATCTTGCCCTTCTGGCCAAGCTCCTGGTCTTTTTTGCCGAGCTCCTGCCCTTTCTGGCCCATTTGATCGGGCACCTGCGGTTTATGGTCAGGTGGCTGATTCAACTCATCGTTTTCGATATCTTGCTGAGGAATCTGGCCTGCAGGGCCGGTATAATCATCAGCAACAGCTGGCAGTAAACCGGCGATGAATAGAAAAAGCATGAATAGAGCGGTACATAAACTTTTCTCTCTGAATGGATTCATAAAACCCTCCTGTAAAAGATCTCTTATTCTCTGATATTTATCTTGTTTAATATTTGAAAATTATAGTGAAGCTTTAACTAAAAATGCTCTAAAATTTCTATTTTGTCCATCAAAATCTATACCGGTTGCATAGATTCAACAGGCTTCGAAGACGAGCCTCCAGAGCCGTTCTTGCGCCTGCGGGTAAAGCAGAAGATGGCCTGGCAAAGGCCATCTTCATAGTGCACAACCCGCTATGTACCGGCCTTTATTACTCTTTGCCGTAGTAGAGAAAATCGAGATCTTCTTTGGTAAGCATTCTGGCAAGCTTGAGCGAACCGACGGTCCGGCGCAGCTGCGCGACAGTGATCGGGCCGATTACCAGAAAGTCGGTTCGTTTGTGGGCAAGCGCGTAGGCGTTGACCATCTGATCGACAGTATATGCAGTATTGTGCTTTTTGTTGAACTCTTCGGTAAAGCTGACAACCCGGTTGTAGCGCTCTTCGTTGGCGCAGGTGAAAATAGAGTGGTAGACGTTTTTCCAGTAGGGATCGCCTTGAGCATACTTCGTGCGGGCGACTTTTCGAGCGTTTTCCCAGCAGGGTTCAGGCCGGTCGAGAATGCTGACGCCACCGAGTGGTGAATAAGGCATCATCTTGATGCCTTTCAAAAAGTTCTCATCCTGCATGTCTTCATGGGTAACCTGCACACCACCAGCATGAATGGCCCTTTCCGACATCTCAAAAAGTGAAAAATACGGACTGTTGAAGACTGGTCTGGCCAGATTCGACTGCTGTTTTGCCAGCGTCATCGATCTTGTGATTCTGTGCGGCTTCCAGTTAGACCAGCCGAGAAACATGTAGTTCTCGCGGATATTCTGCGAACTGAGGGCTTCCATGATCGTTTTAACCGAGTTCTGACTGCGTTTTACCGGCTCGAAATTGATAAAATCGCCGTCGTCTCTGTGCATCAGGTAAACAGTGGGGTTGCCAATCAGGTTTTTGCGCGTGTGTCCGAGCTCTTCGCCAACTCTCTCGATTATCTGTTCTTTACTGCCGAACAGGCGGCTGGCGTATGTGCCGGTTGGCACATTGGGCAGAGCGGCATAGCCTTCGGCCATTATGTTTTTCGCTTTGAGCATTTCCAGCAGGCAATATGAATTTTCGCCTTCCGGCGCTTTTTTGGCCCAATACAGATCGAATGGGAAGCCGCCTTTTGAGAGTGTATAGATCTTCTTGCCGGGATTTTTCTGCCGGTATGACTGCAGCCACTTGCCAAGCTTGTATTCGATATCGCCGACATAGATCGGAGAAGTATCGAAAAGGTTGATGCCGAGGCGGGCGGCTTCGTCGAGTACCGCATTGATGCTTTCTTCTGTGATTTTGCGCGAGTTCGGGCCATACCAGTCTTCCTGGGCGAGGTGATCGGTACCCATGATCAGTCTGGAAAATTTGACGCGTTCGTTTCTTTCGTTACGGACTTCGATGTATTCCATCGCGTCTGCTGACAGATCGCGGGCGAACAGAACCGTCGAATTGAAGAAGCTGGTAAATAATAGAACGGTAATCAGCAGAAAGGCCGGAAATCTCTTCATGTAAACCTCTTTTGGACTTGAGTAACTGGCGTTGTCAGAATCAGATCAGCGGACGCAGAAATTTCATTTTGCCGAAGCGCTCGAGTTTTTTCATGACTTCGGCCTCGGTATGAGCCTCGGGGCCAAAGATTACAGTGATGCGGCCGTCGGCTTCTTTGCGGATTTTGTATTCAAGACATCTGGCAAAGTCTTTTTCCATGCGCAATGCGAGGCGCTTAGCCAGGGGCTGATAATTGATGACGGTGACGACTTCTGAATTGATGACCATGCTGAGCGGGTCGAGGTTGTAGGTGCCGACAACCGCGATCTGACGGTCGAAAACGAAAGCCTTGGTGTGAATGCATGGCATGCCCTTGGGATAAACCAGAATACGGGCAGTGGGCATTGTCGCAAGAAGCCTTTTCCAGTCAGTCAGGAAATAGGCCACCGTTGATGGGTGGTTGGTTGATTCGCCACTGTTGGTGCAGAGAAAGATCTTTACTCCGCGGGCAGAGGCGCGGCGAAGGGCTGCTTCCGCCGCCTCATCGAGCACGACGTAGGCGTTCTGAATGAGAATTTCTTCGCGACAGGCATCGATCATGCGAATCAGGTTTTCACCGATATCGCGGCGGGTGCCGAGCAGCGAGTGGCGGTCGAGAATGCGCACCGGCATTGGTCTTTCACCCCGAAAAGGCTTGTATGCGTTAAAAGAAGATAATTTCTTGAACCCTGACAACTGCTGGCAGAGTTCCTGCGCGGTTTTGTCGAGGCTGCGCGGAAAGTTGAGCTTTTTCAGGTCGGGCACGCCCATTCCCTGCAGGTAGCGGTTCATCAAGTGATAGGCGAGATCGAGTTTGGCGCTCTGCGACACAAAGTTGATTTTGTCTTTACGAACGATGCGGGTTTTCAGGTTTCTCCATTCTTCGTCGAAAGCCTTCTGCAGCTGGCTGACCACGCCGGGCCCTTCCATCAGCACGTCGAGATCCTGAAAAACGTTGGTGAATTCGCCGAGCTGTACGAAGTAGTCGCGCCCGATGTTGCGCCCGCCGGTAAGGCAGACGCGACTGTCGGCGATAATGATCTTGTCGTGGTTCGAGGCGAAGACCTTGCGCAGGTCGCCCAGTGCCGGCAGCAGCTGGCGCCCGATCGGGTTGTATATCTTGATCTCGACATTGGGCTCGCGGGCGAGTTCTTCGAGCTCATCGTAGTCTTTGAGCTTTTTGGCGCTGCGCATGAAGCGGTCATCGACCATCAGGCGAATAGTTACGCCCTGGCGTGCCTTTTTGCGCAGCAGCCCGAGAAACGAGAAGCCGAAAATATCCTGATCGACGATAAAATAGGTGATGGTCAGGGTCTTTTTTGCGCTCTCGATCAGGTGCCAGCGCGCATACCAGGCCTCTTCGTTGCCGCTGAGCAGCCGAACCCGTGCCGCGTCACCCTGGGGTGTCGAAGGGAAAGAAGCGAATACATCGCTCAAACTTGCCTGTCCGACGACAGGTGCCGACCATGCCGGCATAACTGCCAGAACGCACAACATAAGCAGGACGGCAGAAATCTGGCGAAAAAGTCGATGTTCAAAATGTTTCATGAGCGTTTCTCCCTGACAAGATAAGCTGATGTTGTATGAATTCAAAGCATTATACTGTACCGTCATGGCAGTAACAAGGGTAATGGAGTTCTATTCTGAACAGCATTTATCCATACATAAGCGCATTGATTTTTGTCAGGCCATAGGCTTCGGCCATCAGACGGGATGCTTATATAAGAATTATGAAGATCATGAGCCTGAAGGGGGCAGATAATTTTGAATCTAAAACATAAAAGCTGCCTGAATTAGAAAGGCAGCTTTTATCTCAGGGGCAAGAACCCGGTATGGTGCTACTGTGAAACAGTAGTGAATGTTCTTTTCAATATAACGAAGGGGCGCAGTTTGACCATCGGATCGTCTACGCGGCGAACAGTCTGCAATTCGAATTTGACTGTGTACTCTGTTGCGGGCAAAAGGGCTTTGCCCGTCGTAGTGCTGTTGAGAAAGGTAAATGTAAGATAGCTGTGTGCCGGGTAAGTTTCGGTCTCGGCTACATTAGTCACTTCGGCAGAAATCGCGGTGCCAAGGTCTTCCTGCGAAATGGCGAGCAACGAACCGCTTTCGTTGTCGGCGGTGATCCTGAAGCTGTTGGTCGCGTGTTCCACCAGTGCGTCGAACGTAATTCTAAATTCAGTGCCGTCTACCGGAACTTCTGTTGCATCATACAAGGGTAGATACTCATCTGCCCCGGCACGATACTCTATGTCGGTTATGCCAAGAGACTTGCCAGATTGTCCAGGCGCACCAATGGGGCCGACGCCAGGGCCTCCGATAATTTCCACGCCATAGATTCCATTTCTAATCTGATTGGTGATACGAATGGTCAGGGTCAGTTTTTTTGTAGACTCACCGTACGTTCTGGTGTTGAGTTCGAGCTGCTGGGTCACCGCTTCTTTGGTGCCCACGGCTATCTTTAAGTCGGCTGCACCGCCGCCCTGCTCGATGATTTCTGCCAGTGGTCCATTTTCAGCAGAGAACTCAAGCCGGTAAATCAACGAATCGCCGGATACACTGACAAATTTAAGCGGCACGCCCGCCAGTGAAATTTCGATGTCTTCAGCAACGAGAGCGGCTCTTAGAGCTGGTGCAACGTTGGCTACTACACTGGCATTCAGAGCAGAACTCGGAATCTGTGCTTCGAATATGACGTTTTCGGCTGGAGTCATGGGAACACCAACGCCGCCTCCGCCACCACCTCCGCCACATCCGATCAGGAGAAGACAAACTAACTGAAAGATCAGAATCAAGCCTGGTTTTTTCATATTAGCCTCCAATTATAGGATCTCTCTCATAGAGAACAGTAGACCTCTGTATTTTCTCGGTCTTAAAATCTGGCCGATGATATGCAATTCTTACTGAAAATATAATTATTGGTGAATCAGATTCAACCACATCCTCGTGAATCGTCTATATACTGTTGATTCAATCAGGCTCTTCTGGATGACGCAAACATGTTTTCGCCAGGTTCAACGAGTTCGACTATTTTTGACTTATGAAAACCGGGTAACAGATCAACTGATTCATGCCAGATAGTTTCCCAGACTGTCTAACGGAGGCGGTTTGCAGGCGTTTATAGATCTTGGCAAGTTTGTTTGCCAGTTGGGCTTTAACTATGTAGAATGTGAAAGAACAGATTTGATCCGCCAACTTATTTTATTCATGACGGAAGGAAAAGAAAATGACTGTACACGAAGGAACAAAAAGGGTTTTCAACCAGATAGCCGACAAATACAAACTGCCGAACCTGGCCCAGATAATCAGGAACGACGATCATATCGTCTGGAAAAAAGACGTTACCATCTGTATCACCAATATTCTCAAGGCTGTCGAAGCCGAAGGTGCAACTCAGGAGCTTCTCAAAGAAGCAAAAAACATGTATAACGGCCCGATTTTTGCCATCAACGCCCAGGAAGGCAAATATCTCATCAAAGCTGACCCAGACCCGAAAAAAGCGGTAGAAGAGCTTGGCAAATTTGATTTCTGCTTCAAGTTGAGCCCTTATCATGTAATCAACACATACCTTGCCATTCTTGTTGCCCAGATAACCGCTCAGGATCTTAACGCACTGCTCAAAAAAGGCGAAGAGCACATGGAAGCTTTCATTGCCGCCGCTTTGCGCGACAACCCGAACTGGAAAAAAGACAGTCTCACCAGCGATAAACCGCTGCTTATCATTCCAATTGGTGCTGCCGGCTGCGGAAAATCAACGTTTTACCAGGAACTCGGCAATGTCGTTAACGCTTCCTGCGACAATATCCGCTACATGCTCTTCAAGGACTTCGGCCCATGTTTCGCGCCCTGGGAAAGCACGCTGGCATGGTTCGTCGTCAACCGTCTGACCGATGTCTATCTCAGTCGCGGCTACAATGTGTTCTACAACGGTGTAAACACCGACCTCGAATACAGATCGCCGATCACCATGGAAAACCCTGACCCGCTCTATGCCGGCATTCCATACAATATGAAGCTGGTGTATTTCGAACCTACTGTAAGCCTTACAACTGATGAAGTCAGTCAGCTCAAGGGCATCAATCTCTGGGCAAACCATCTGGATAAGGTTGACCGGTCTGGTTTAAGTCAGAATGTCTGCAAAATTCTCGATCTCATTCAGAGAAACACTGAGCGAACCATGGAGCGCACAAAGGCGATTCGCGAAGGAAAAGCCGAACAGGACCCGTTCGACATTCTTTACCCGGTGCCGCCGGCGATTGTTAAAATGTTCATGGAACAGTCATTTTCGAAGCCGGAAGGCCCGAAAGTGGTTGTTGTGCCGCGAAAAGAAATTCCCGATGCTGCCGCGCGCGCCGCGTTCTATCGCGAGTATGCCGAGAAGGCACTCAAACAGTAAGGACTGCTGATCGAACTTGCAGTAAAAAGCCCTGAACTTGAGGTTCAGGGCTTTTTTAATTCTGAAAAGAGTTATTATTTTTTGTTATCCTGTTTGCGCTTTTTTCTGATCAACCGCATTTTTTGGCGAATCTGCTCGATGGCTTCTTTGATTTGATCGGTGGTGCCTTCCCAGGTAAGGATGACTGCCCGACCTTCCTGGACATTGGAGAAACCTTCGAGCAGCTGCATTACCTTGTCAAAATCAGCAAAACGCAGCGTGAACATGGCTTTCATGCCTTCGACCGCCTGTTGATAAAGTTCGGCTTTATCGCTGTCGGTTGCCTGAAATTCATAGCGCCCGCGAACTGTTTTGCCAAGGCAGGTCCAGCGTGCGAATGCTTCGCGGCAATGCCGCAGAATCGGGCAGAACGTGGACATCTGATAGGCGGCCGGAACATCGAGAGCCCGCGAAACGAAGAGAGTACCGGGAGTCAGGCCTTTGAACAGGGGATTGTGCGCGTTCATTGCCGGTTGCTTTCCGTCGAGAACCTCGAGTGCCCTTTTGACATGATGCAGATCGATTCCAATCAATATCTGCCGGTCATTAACGAAACAACCTGATAACCTTATATGCTTGCGGCCGCAGCGCATATTCCAGCTGTAAACGGTGCGGTTGCCAAAGCTGGTTTCGGTTCTTTTCTGATATTTCTGGGCAAAAATGGCATGCAGATTTTCTTTGGGCAGGTCACTTTTGAATTTCAGCAGAACCACGCCGAAGTCACCTTCATACTGTGTGGCGTACATGGTGGCGCTGAGAAATTCGCCCATAAGCTGCATGCCGACTTTGTAGCAGAGCTGGGCAAAAACACTTTTGCCTCTCTGCTTCTCAGATGCTGACTTGTGAAATTCTTTTACCAGAGGCATCTGCATGATGGCTTCCATATCAGTATGGCCATACCAGACGGCTTTGGCATCAATATCGGCCGGAACAACCGGTCCTGCGATCAGCGAAGACCCGGCCAGAACAAACAGACAAAGGACCAGAAAAATCGAACGTTTCATATTTCCTCCTGAAGCTCCATTGCGTTTATGAACAACTCTTCTCTGTAGTTAAAAGAATACCATGATTCAACTGTACATTGCCAGACTCATTCATATCTGGCATTAGACCTGATCATATTGACGCCAGCTTCGACGAGTTCGACCATTTTCAGTTGAGAAAGCTGGTCAAAGCGATGCCATTCACAACGATCAGTGGTTCCAGATGTTTCATGTCTGAGCTCACCGCCAGTTACAGTGGCATTGTAGATGATTCGGATGCCCTGAAAATCTTCATGATCGCGACTGACCAACAGATTGTCGATGCCGGCAACGCGATCAGGTCTGATAATCAGGCCGGTTTCTTCTTCGACCTCGCGCACGACTGAGGCATCCGGACTCTCGCCGAATTCGAGCCCACCGCCGGGCAGCGTCCAGACCCCTTCCCATTCAGGAAGCTCTTTTGAAATGCGGCAGAGCAGAATTCGTTCCTGGTCGTTAATCAGCGCATAAGCTGAAATTCGTAGTCTTTGCGTTTTCATGGGAGACGCCTTTCGTTTTCAGATAGCACGACATTATCAAATTGCACGACAGTCTGCAAATTGCTATACTGACACTGCTTTGAAAACTCTCACGATCATAGGCACGGTTCATCTGGATCCGCGCGGACGCGCGATGTTGAAGACGGCGCTTGACCAGCTCAGGCCGGCATACATCACCGTTGACGTCAGCAATTACGCTGTTGCTTTCAGGCAGTGCCGCGGAGGTGAGCTGGCTGCGAGACTCGCAGCTTTCAGGCGTGCCGACGGCACCTTGCCGGCTTCTCTGGAAGCTGTCGAGGCGCAGATTGCAGTGCCATTCGAGGCTCAGACGGTTGCTGAGTGGTGCAGTGCATATGAACTCGTCGGCGACAACGATGACTCGAGAAGTCGTCTGGAAATGTTCGAGAAAGAGTTGATGTCGCCGGAAAATCTTGCGTATCTTTCAACAGAGAGCTTTCCGAGTTTGCCTGTCCAGGTCGGGCGTCAGTGGGAAAAGGCCCGCGTCAGCTGGCGGCAATTACGTGCCGGTGCGCCATGCGATGAGCGCATCGCCGGAATTATCAGGCGTCTTTTGATGCAGCCGGGCGAATCTCTTTGTCATATAACCGGCTGGGAGCATGTTGCCCCTCTTGCCGAGCTTCTGGCCGATCATTCGCCAACCCTGCGTCTGCTCGACGAATTCGCTTAATCTGCCGGCCGCTTTCACAGTTTTCCATGCGGCATTTAGACGGGCAACAAAAAAACCACCGGGAAGGTGGTTTTTTCGCTAGGGCATGAGGGATTTGAACCCGCGACCCACTGATTAAGAGTCAGTTGCTCTACCAACTGAGCTAATGCCCCGAGAATACGCTTGCGCGTATTCAGTTTGAATGAGCCGCATTGGATTTGAACCAATGACCCCCTGATTAAAAGTCAGATGCTCTACCCCTGAGCTAGCGGCCCAAAAAATTCTTTTTTCAATAATCGCGCCTGGAAGGATTCGAACCCTCAACCTACGGATCCGAAGTCCGTTGCTCTAT
>DAOQWI010000145.1:0-8910 GCA_035342015.1 Candidatus Ozemibacteraceae bacterium
GCTTCAGGCTCGTGATTGGCGCAGAATCAGTTGCGTCCGGTCCGGCGTCGGCGGCACATCAACTGCAGGCGGTAGCCCAGGAAATTCACCCTGACCGTGCCCGTATCGAAATCGAGTCTGGTAACAACCAGTCAGTTCTCGCCGGCGGTACCGCGAAACCGGTTGAAATAAAACTTCTCGACGCCAGCGGCACGCCTGTTGTCGGCGCAAAAATTATTTTTATCGTTGCTTCAAAACCTTCCGGGGCCAAAGAATTTGAGCTCAGCGAAAAGAAGATTGTGACCAATCCCATCGGCGCCGCCATTTTTCACCCCGGCAAAATCAACGATGCCGGTAACTATTCGATTCTGGCGATGCTCGAAGGCGATCAGTCGGTCTATTCATACATAAACTTCAATGTTAATGATGAATCCTGGATCATGTATCTGATTTTCGGCCTGTTTGGTGGTCTGGGTATGTTTCTTTTCGGCATGAATCTCGGTGCCGACGGCCTGCAGAAAATTGCCGGCAAGAAAATGAAAGAGATTCTCGGCACTTTTACCAATAATCGCTATATGGGCGTACTCACCGGTATTCTGGTTACTGCAGTAACTCAGAGCAGTTCTGCAACTACCGTCATGCTGGTTGGCTTCGTTAATGCCTCCCTGATGACCATCAGCCAGACCCTTTCGGTAATTTTCGGGGCAAATATCGGCACTACCATAACCGTTCAGCTGATTGCATTCGAAATTTCGCATTTTGCTCTGCTTATGGTCGGTATTGGTTTCCTGCTTAAATATTCCAAAAACAAGACGGTTGTTTATGCCGGCGATATCATTCTCGGCTTCGGCTTCATCTTTTATGGCATGAAGGTCATGAGCGTGGCGATGTCGCCGTTGCGCAGCTTTCCGGCTTTCAGAGACATGCTGATTGCCATGAGCGACTACCCGATTACCGCCATCTTCGGCTCGATGCTGTTTACTGCCCTGATCCAGAGCAGCGGCGCTACCATCGGCCTTGTGGTTGTTTTCGCCAGCCAGAACCTGATCACTCTGCACGCTTCGATTCCGCTGATTCTTGGCGCCCACACCGGAACCTGTATCACCGGCTGGATCGCCGCCATTGGCGCTTCTCCAGCAGCTAAAAAGACAGCACTGCTGAATATTCTCTACAACCTCATCGGAACCGTGGTCTTTTTGCCCTTCCTTTATGAAAGTCTCAGCTTCAGCGCCTTTGTGCACTGGCTTACCGCGCCGTTCTCAACCTCGGTTGCCCGCGAAGTGGCTAACGCTCACATGGTTTCAGCCATTCTCAAGATGATTGTCATGTTCCCATTCTACGACCGCATTGTCTGGTTGACCCACCTGATAATTCCAGAAGAAAAGGTTGAAGAAAGCGGTCGCTCAGTTCACACCAAATATCTCTCAGAAAGTCTTCTCAAGTCGCCAGAACTGGCGCTTGGCAATGTTGCCCGCGAAATCTCGCGCATGGCCGGCCATGTTGAATACATGATGGAAAAAGTTCCTGAAATGATCTCTTATGGCCGTGAAGAAGTCATAAAAGAGGTCGGCGTGCGTGAAGAGAAGGTCGATACCGCTCAATACGAAATCACCAAATATCTCTCAAGCCTGTCTGAAGAGTCTCTGACTGAAAATCAGACCTCGACGATGATGAAATACATGGCGATCATCAACGACCTCGAAGGGCAGGGCGACCTGATCCACAAGATCATTGTGCCGTTTGCAAGAGCCAAGGCCCGCGAAGAAATCAGGTTTTCAGAAGAAGGCTTCCGCGAACTGCTCAACATGTTCGATCGCGTTAACGAAAACTTCATGCTGATAATCAACGCTTTCGCCACCAACAATCTGGAAACGGCCGAGCGGGTTCTCAAATCTGAGCGAACTTTTGAAGTGCTGATCAAGCGCCTGCGCACCGCGCACATGCGCCGCGTTTTCCAGCACAAGGTGCAGTCGATCGAAACCTCGACCCTGCACATGGACCTTCTGCAATGCTTCAAACGCATCAATCTGCATTCAATCGAAATCGCCAGAGCTATCGGCGGTGAATGGCTGGTGCAGAAAATGGCCGCCGAAGAAGAGGGCGAACGCCAGGTCAAGGCCGAACAGGAAGCCGAAGAAACCATGAGGCGGGTTGCCGCTCAGGTTGCTGCTGCCGAAGAAAAGGCTGCAAATGGCGCCAAAAAGTCAGAATCCCCATCTGAACCAAAATCAGAAAGTTGAGTCTGCAATGAACGAACGCAGGTTCAATGGTTTAATAGAAAAGCTTCGTAATCCTGAACGCCTCGAACGTTTGCAGATAGAGCGGGTTATGGCATACAGTCTGGCCGGTATCGAAGTGTCCAATGCCGTAGATGTCGGCACCGGCACCGGCGTTTTTGCCGAAGCTCTCGTAGAGCGGGGTATCAGTGTTCGCGCGGTCGACTGTAACCCCGAATTCCTGCAGGTTGCCCGCGGTCTTGTGCCTGATGCCGAGTTTGTCGAAGCACCCGCCGAACAGCTGCCTTTTGCCGATAAAAGCTGCGACCTGGTGTTCATGGGGCATGTGCTGCATGAAACCGATGATGCCGAAAAAGCTCTGTGCGAAGCCTTCAGGGTCACGGCAAAACGACTTGCTATTCTTGAGTGGCCCTGTGTTGAACAGCCGGTAGGCCCGCCGCTCGATCACCGCATGCCGCTCGAAAAAATCAAAGAACTGGGGTTTGCTGCCGGCTTTTCACTCTGCGATGTCATTCAGCTGAAAATGATGCAGCTCATTATTTTTGATCGTTGAAATTTTTTCGCCTTACAGCCACGCAGAGTTGCCGACCACGATTTCCTGTTTTCTGCTTTACTTCGCTATTTTAGAGGCTTTGCGCATACCGTTGCAATTGTGCTATAAAAGGCCCTGATAAAAAAGCAGGAGATGTGGCAGATGAATTCATCCGATATCGCCAGGGCGATAGATATTCATGGTTTTCTCGATCGGCTCGAAAAAGACAGTTGTATTCAGAATTATTATAAAATCAACCATCTTTCACGGCAGCAGATTGACGCCCTTGCTGAACGCATGGCAGAATCGCTGGTGAGCGAGCTTAAGGCGATGGGGCTGAGCATCGATTCACATTGAAAAAAATGACCGGGCCGGCAATTCCGACTGCCGGCCTGAAAGAAAAAGTAAAAAATTTTTTCGCGGAAAAAATAGCCGGAAACCAGCATCAACACCGAGAAGTTTTTGGGAAGAATGCAGGTCGGTTTCGCAAAATATGAATTTTAGTAGTTGACCCACTTGTGCATCTTTGGAGTTATATGTATAATCACCTTTGACCAAATTTACCAGGAGGGTTTCCGTGAATAAATCAGAACTCGTAAAAGCTATCGCCAAAAAAGCAGACGTAACCAACGCCAACGCCCAGTCAGTACTCGAAGCATTTGTTGACGCCGTAAAGGCCGGCCTGAAAAAGGGCGACAAAGTACAGCTCATCGGCTTTGGTTCATTTGCTACCGTTAAGCGCGAAGCTCGCAAGGGTGTCAATCCCCAGACCAAAAAGCCCATCAAGATCGCAGCCAAAAAAGTTGCCAAGTTCATCCCCGGCAAAGAACTGAAAGATCTGGTAAACGGCACCGTTGCTAAAAAGAAAAAATAATCTATTTTTTCTTTAAAAAATGACCCGGTTCTGCCGGGTCTTTTTTTTCGCCTGTTTATTATTGCGCTTGACAATCTTTTGTATTGAAATATATTTTCGGCTTGTTCTCAAATTTAGAGGTAAGTAGAGAGCCCTTGTTAATATCGAGCTTAACGCATACCGGTATGGTCAGGCATAATAACGAAGATTCATGCCTGGTTATCCCACCCTGGAGCAGCCTGGCCATCAGGAAAGGCGCATGCCTGCTTGCGGTCGCTGATGGCATGGGTGGCCAGAACGCTGGCGAAGTAGCTTCAGGCCTTGCGGTCAGAGGTATTGCTGAATGGTTCGAAAACAACAGCTTCGAAAATTTTGCACCGCAGCTGATCGAAGAGATGTTCGCCACGGTCAACGCCACCGTCTGGAACCATGCCCAGGAAAACCCCGATACCAAGGGTATGGGCACCACAATGACCATGGTGGTGATAAAAGGCTCCCGTGCTATTATCGGCCATATCGGTGACTCGAGGCTTTATCGATTGCGCGGCGGAAAGCTCGAACAGCTGACGAACGATCATTCCCTGGTCGGCGAACAGGTCAGAATGGGCAAACTTACCCCTGAAGCAGCGCGGGTTCACCCAACCAGACATATTCTCAGCCGGGTTATGGGTACCAGGCAGTTTGTTGTGCCTGACATTTTTGAAACAGAACTTCAATCTTCAGACGTATTATTGTTGTGCTCAGATGGCCTGAGCGGAATGGTCGAAGATTTCCAGATCGAAGAGCTGTTGCAGAATACCGCGCCGGCGCGGGCGGCAAAGAAACTTATCGAAGCTGCCAATCGGGCTGGGGGTAAAGACAATTCTACTGTCGTGGTCGCGCAGATAGAAGAATTGCCGGTGGCATTTCCGGGTCTGTTTTCGTTCGCCCGGCTTGCCAAATTGCTGTTGAGTTATGGAAACGCGGGTTCGGTGTAGAAAACTGTGGTAATTATTCTGATTTTAAAGTATATATAGTTAGTGAAATCTGGAGGTCAACTTTCAAATGGACGGAACGCTACTCTTAATCGGTATCGCCATCGTAGTATTGATAGCAATAATTGTTTTTGTGCTCAGCGGCAAAGAAAAGCCGGTGGAGCCGCCCAAAAAGTCTCAACCAGAAGAAGAAAAGAAAGACCTCACTCACAAGAGGTTCAAGCAGGTTCTTTCGGGTGACGACCTGCAGAACAACATGAAGGCCGAAGAAGCCGAATTGCTGACCAAATACACCGCCGGCACCGGCGAAGGCATCAACGAAGTTGAAAAGCTTCTTGAAGGTGACCCGAACAATGTTGACCTGCTCGACTGGCTTGCGTTCATGTATTACAGCAATAACGACATCGACAAGGCCATTGCCACCTATAAACGTGCCCTGTCGATCAAGCCTGACAACGAAAATCAGCACTACTATCTCGCCAACAGCTATTTTAAAAAGCAGATGATGGCCGAAGCCAAAAAGTCCTGGAGCGAAGTCATCAGAATCAAGCCCAATTCGAAGATTGCCAAAAACGCACAGGAGCGTATTGATTTCCTCGCTTCTCAGGGCAAATAAATCCATAACTGAAAGGTCTCTATGCCCATCGTTAATCCTCCAGAATTAACGAATTACCACCTGCTTGATCTTATCGGCTGTGGTGGTATGGGTTCCGTTTATATTGGCTTCCAGCTTGATACCGACAAGATGGTGGCCATTAAACTTCTTGACCCCGAAGTTGCCAAAATCCCCCAGGTCCTGGTCCAGTTCAAACAGGAAGGGGATATTCTTAAAAATCTCAACCACCCCAATATTGTCAAATTCGTCGACCAGGGCTGCCAGAACGAGTTTCACTACCTGATCATGGATTACGTCAAGGGGCTTTCACTCGACAGTTTTCCGCTCGGGAATTCGATGACTACCATTGGCGTCAAGCAGACCCTCCCCTCCATGGAAGAATACCTCACGGTTTTCATCGGCTGCATGGATGCCCTCAACTACGTTCACAAAAAGGGTCTGGTACACCGCGACATCAAGCCGCACAATATTATTCTGCGCGGCAGCGAATACCAGCCATGTCTTATCGACTTCGGTATCGCCAAGTTCACCAGTCGCGATGATGATCTGAACATGAGCGCCGACGGCATGTTCACCGTTGCTTATGCCAGCCCCGAACAGCTGACCAACAAGCCGGTCGATCACCTTTCAGACCTGTTCTCATACGGCGTCGTGATGTACGAAAAGCTTACCGGGCATCTGCCATTCAAAGGCAAGCGGGCGATGCAGGTATTTATCGAACAGACAAAATGGAATTTCCCGCCGCCGCGTCAGCTGAATCCGGCGATTCCGCAGAAACTTGAACAGATAGTTCTGAAGCTGCTCACGCGTGACCCGCAACAGCGCTATCCGACAGCTGAAATGGTGCAGGGTGAGCTTGAAAGATTGCTTGAAGTCACCAAACAGGGGCGTGCCGGTCTCGGCATGAGCTCTATTGCCGGAGAAATCCGCGGTGTTCAGATTGCTCGCCGCGGGTTCAAGAAGCGCACGCTCAGTGAAGAACAGGCACTTCTCAAGAGACAGCGCGCTGAGCTGGTCGAAACCCGCCAGCGTCTGAAGCTTGAAACTACCAAAGTCAGGCCCGATACCGAAAAGGTCGAAAGCCTGCAGATGCTTTGTCAGGCCCTGCAGGATGACTACGAAAGGCTTGAGGGTCAGATAAAAATGGCTCTTGGCTTCAAGAGTCAGCCGCTGGTCATCGATAAATTCAACGCTATCTTCAAGCTCGAAACCATCGCCTTCGAGAAGCGTGGCATTCCATTTACAATTAATACGATCGAGCAGAAACTTGCCACAACCGATGGCGGCGACATTATTGTCGGCAATATGAATTTTACCGAAAGAGCCAAACGCTCGTTCTCTATCAATCGCAAAGACTCTTTCCTTGCCTGGGATCACGCCAACTGGTTCTATGGAGCCTACGAGGAAAAGGATTTTCCGATTTTCCTGATGATCGGCGACAAGACCATGCCGCGTAGTCCGAATAGCTTCAAAGGCTTTTTCTGGCCGATCGAGTTCCTGATCGCGGTACAGAAACTCGGCTGGACCGGTGTCTCGATTATCGAAACCTTCCGCGGCGTCGATCGCGGCGGCAACGCCGTGTTTGCAGAGCATAAAGAAACTATTCTTTTCTCCCAGTCTCTGTTTGACGAACTCGATAAAATTCTTGGCAAGATTCCGACCGCCGAAAAGAAACAACCATAAAATGGCCATGCAGATCAGCGAAAAATTGAAAGCCATCGCTCAGGCCTATCTGGCCCTCTCAGATGCCAACAATGCCTTTAATTTTCAGGTTTCCGGCATCGAGGGGTTTCGCAATCTGATTGAACAGCGCAACCTTGTTGTTGAAGACCTCGATGTGCTCGGCGCTGATCTTATTGCCACGCTGAACCAGAATTTCCAGGGGCATGGTTTTCCGTGCAGCAACCTGACAGAGGCAGTTCTTGCGGTTTCAATCCTCCTCCCGGAACTGGGCAGCGATTGTGATGCGGTCAAAGATGCTCTGCGTGCTCTGGTTGAGTCTGATGCCAGAGTCGAAAATGATCTGGCAAAATTACGCGATGACCTCAAGCTCGAAATCGGGCGGGTCAGGCAGGGCGCCCGTGGCCTGCGCGGCTACCGTCAGACCGAAACCTTCGGCAGCTGCTTCATCAACAAGGTTAAGTGATACAGCTGTTGTCCTTCTGACTACAGCTCCTGATGCCCGGTAAAAATCTACCGGGTTGATATGATTCAGAGGCATGAAAAAAGGGCTGTTTCATATCGCTATGCAACAGCCCTCTGTTATTAACTGAAAGTATCAGAACATTCCCGGAATATTCATGCCGCCGGTAATCTCGCCCATTTCATTCTGGACCATTTCTTTTGATTTGGTGAGGCCGGCATTTACGGCCGAAAGCACCAGATCCTGAAGGGTTTCGACGTCGTCGGGGTCGACGGCTTCTTTGTTGATCTCAATTTTAACCATTTCCTGGGCGCCATTGAAAACGACTTTGATAATGCCGCCACCGACGGTTGCTTCGATGGTCTTGTCCTTGAGCTCGTCCTGAGCTTTCTGGATCTTTTCCTGCATTTTCTGAGCCTGGCGCATCAGGCCCTGCATATTGAATCCACCCTTCATATCGGTCTCCTTAAATGTTGAATTGTCTGAAAAGATAATAGCAGAATCATCGCAAAACCGCAAACTTGCCGCGTCCTTTGCGTTTGCCGGCCGGCGTCTGCGGGTCTTTATCGATTTCCATTCGGTAAAAGTAGACCCCGTTGGCCAGATACGAAGGCAGTCGCCAGCGAAAATCGTTGTCGCCTTCCCTTGCCCTGATAAAGAAGCCTTTGATCTTGTCGCCGGCGGTGTCGTAAATTTCGAGGTGTACGTCGCTGGCAAAATTCAGATAAAATCTGAAAGTGATTGTGTCGCCGCGCGCCGGGTTCGGGTAAACAGCGATGTTTTTGATGCTGTTTTCTGGAACATACCTTATGGTGCCCTGAATCGATTCGTCTGCAAGTGAAACAACCTGAATCCGCTGGCCGGGCGCAACTTTCAGATTGCCGGCCGCCGGGTCGCTGCGCAGGCTGTTAACTCTTATCGAGCCTCTGAAAAGGTTCGAATGGGGCGCAGTTTCGGTGAGGACAAGGTTGAACCCGACCGGGTCGGCGTCAGAAGTGATTTTTACAGAGGTTTGGTCGATGGTGAACCAGTTCTGGTCTTCTGCATCGATTTCGATAAAAAGAGCCGGACTTTCGAGCCTGTCGTAGATTCTGCGGGCATACGATCGATCAGCAAAAAATCTCAGTTCGTTGATCTGGGCTGGCGCAGTGCTGCCGGAACTGCGGTAATACAACAGCTTTCTGTCGGAGGTTAATATCGAAGATGTTATTTCAAGCCACTCACCGGGAAACAGCTGCAGGCTGTGCTCTGGTACTGCGCGGCTATCTGTGATGGCAAGACTGCAACGATAAAGGCCGCTGGTTGTCGAGGCTGGCACAACCGGGAGCATGAGCGTCTCGGTTGCTCTGGTGCCGCGTTTCGCTTCGAGAAAGAAACTGCGGCCGGTCAGATTGAGAGTGCCCGAGGCGGCGATTTCGCAGAAAATCATCGGCAGATTGATGGTTTCAGAAGTAATCAGCTGAGCAAAGCTGCTTTCGCTGTAAAGGTTGATGCCCTGGCGGCCACCGGTCGAGAAAACATGCTGATAGGCAGGCAGCGGTTGTCCAAGATAGTCGGTCAGATTGCTGAGTTTTAA
>DAOQWI010000146.1:0-8891 GCA_035342015.1 Candidatus Ozemibacteraceae bacterium
TCACAGCGGCTGGCAATGTTAACCGTATCGCCCCAGAGGTCGTAAGTCATCTTGCTGCGGCCAATCACGCCAGCGAGCACCGGGCCTGAGTGAATACCGATACGAATCTGAAACGGCAGCAAGTCTTTATTTTCGAGTCTTTGTGCAATGTAATCACGCATACGCAGGCCCAGTTCTACGACTTTTTCGGGGTGTCGGTCATCGCGAACCGGTACACCGCCAACTGCCATGTAGGCATCGCCAATTGTCTTGATTTTTTCGATACCGAGTTCGGCAGCGAATTCATCGAACTTCGCGAAAACCTCATTCAATGAGCTGACCAGCCTTGAAGGGGTCACGGTTTCTGTCAGCTGGGTGAACCCCTTAAAATCCGTAAAGAGAACGGTTGCCAGCGCAAAGTCATCAACCAGCGTTTCTTCTCCAGCCCTGAGCCTTCTGGCAACGGGTTCCGGCAATGTGTTGCGCAGCAGGCGTTCGGCAGTCTGCCGCTCAGATTCGAGGGCCCGGTTAGCTTTTTCCAGGTCGGCGGTTCTTGCGGCAACTCTCGCCTCAAGGTCTTTTCTGGCCTCTTCAAGTGATGCGAGAGACTCAGCGAGATGATCGGCCATTTTGTTCGAAACTTCAGCAACCAGACCAAGTTCGTTATTAACCTGGCAATTTATGCGGGCAGAAAAATCACCGGCGCCGAAACGGGCCAGCCCATCTGAGATGACCTCCAGAGGCTTCTGAACCTTGCGGCGGTTCAGCCAGACAGAAGTAAGCACGATTGCCACCAGTGAAAACAGCACCAGAATAAGAGATCCGGTTGTCCAGAAGGTGAGACCACTCACAATCTTGCCTTCAATGTTGTCGATTGCCCGGTTGTGCTGACTCATGACGCGGTCGACCGGCTCAAGAAACTCGGCAAGGTAGGTCGTGGTTTCGGCAACAAAGGGTATGCCGGCAATATCGCTCCAGACCTGAAAAGCGATTTTGCGGCGACCAACCGAGGCCGGAATATGTGACGGCAAAAAGGCATCTGTCTGTTCAAATTCAATCACACCAGAAGTCTGCATGCTCCAGTTTTTGACAAACTCGTCGACATTCTGCTTCTGACGGGCATCAGCAGAAAGCGATGCAACCACTTCAAAAAGATTGCGGCCGACGATTTCTTTTTTGGCGTGCGCGACACAGATCAGTTTGCCATCTATCTTTACCGAGGCATTGGTATAGCCGTAACGCTCAAAGCTGCGCAATGCCAGCTTTTGAAAGGCAGCGTCGCCGATACAGAAGGCGGCAAGCTCTGAGGCATTGCTGAATCTGTGTTTCTGGGTTTCGAGATACTGCAACTGCTGGCTGAGAATGGCTTCGGTATTATGTTTTAAAACAAGCACGCCCTGTTCACGCAGGCCATTGCCAAAGTCAACGCAGGTCTGTTCAAATTCGCTGTGAATACCAGACTTAATCTCGCTTTTTAAAAAGCGCAGCAGAAAAAAGGTTACTGCCATCTGCAGCCCCGCCGAGAGAAGGGTAATGACAACCACAGGCACGATTACCTGAAAAATCAGCTTACCCCTGGCACCGGAAGTTTCTGACATTCTTTAATCCTGAATCAGCCGAAATTGAACACTGCCAATTATCACACAATCCTGGCCGTTTTTCAAACCCGTGGCGAGCACCGCATAACACCACACAAAATCTGCCTTGTCTCAAATCAGACCCGAACTTTGGTATGCACAATGACAAGAAAAAAGCGGCCGTGAGGCTCGCTCAGGCCGCTTCTTTTCAGATGCTGCAGATCAGTAGTCTGATTCTTCGATAAAGTCGAACATCCAGTCGCCGGAGCTTTCGAAGGTCTCGCCGCCCGGGCCGGTAGTGGTACTGGTTGTGTGAAAACCTTCGCCATCAGTCGAACCGGTTACCTGATGAGTTGCGGTCTTGCCGCCTTCGCCGGTTACAACGGTAGTAAGAGTGTTGCCATCTTTGGTGGTGGTAGAAGTCAGGCTGGTCTCGTTGCCCTGCGGGCCTGTAATAGTCTTTTCGGTGTTAACAACATTACCATCACGTGTATGAGTGCCGGTAACAGAGGCTTCTTTACCTTTCGGGCCCTTGTGCTTTCTTTCGAAACTGGCCTGATTGCCTTCTATGACCGTCTGGCCGGTCGTGCCGACAGAATTGCCGCCAGCGCCGGTTGTTGTTCCTTCATATTTTACAGTATTGCCCTGGCGGTGCATTTTGCCCTCAAAGTTCTGCTGACCGCCCTTCGGCCCTTTGCGGGTGCCTGAGAACTCTGCGGTTCCGTCGCCTTCGGCAAGTCTTTTCATGCGTTCATTGAGTTCGGGAATCTGCTGGCCGAGCTGCTGCCGTTCTTCGGGAGTCATAGCCTGCCATTGTTTCTGCAGTTCAGTTTTTCTTTCTTTGTAAAGGTTGGCATCGCCTGACTTTTTCGCCTGCTGCAGGGCTTCGATTCTTTCTTTCAGGGCCTGAAAGCCGCCGTTGCCTTTGCTCAGGGCTGCCCATTTTTCCTGCATAGCCTCGCGCCTGGCCTTAAATTCAGCCATTTTTGCTTCACGCGCCTGCCTTTTTTCTTCACTCTGGCCTTGCCCGCCCTGCTTGCTCTGGCGCTTTTCTTTCATTTCCTGCATTTTCTGCTGGCGCTGCTGCTTCATCTGCTGCATTTTTTCGAGATTGCGGCCTTCTCTGGCAGCCCCCTGCCCCTTTCCCCATTTGCCCTTCTGGGCGAGAACCTCAGATGCTGGCAGAGTTAAAAGACCGACAACGATAAGACCAAAAAGAGCCTTGCGCATTTTCAATCTCCTTAAATTTCAATGGGGTCGAGAGAATTCTACGCCTGCGTGAAAAGGACGTCAATATGGTGGTAGAAGGCGCCTGAAGCCGTGCAGCAAAACGATTATCAGCATCAGCAGGTTTCTTGGCAGGGTTGTAATAAACCAGATTTCAGGAACCGGCATATCTTTTTTGCCGGCAAGTGAATCGGCAAGAGATGAACCGGTTTCCCGCATCCAGGTGATGTTGGCCGGCCATTCGAGAATGCTGTCGAGCCATGCTTCAGGAATGCCGGTTGGCCCGACCGCACTGCCGATTATACCGCCAAGAATGGCAGCGGTAGTGTCAGCATCGCCGCCGCAGGCAATAATTTCGCTGATGGCGGGGGCAAATTCTCTCTGATGACGCAGCCAGGCATGCAGAACCACCGGCACGGTATGCAGAATGTAGCCAGAAACGCCTTTTCCAAGACCTGATCGGCTGGCAAAAGCCTCGGTTGTCTCATTGGCGGCAATAGAATCGCAGACACCGGCAACCAGAGAAACAAGCTCTTTTGCATCATCGCCAAGATAGCTCTGCAGTTGACTGAGATATTCACCGGGGGCGACGGTCTTTGCCTGGCGGGACATAAAAGCGGCCAGAGCTATTGCCAGAGCCCCGTGCAAAGCTTTCGGGTCGGTATGGGTAATAACCGTCGAGGCAGTGACAAGGTTTCTTACTACCTCAAGGTCGTCAAACGCGGCGCCAAAAATGGCAGCACGCATTGCGGGGCCGTTACCGGCCGAGAAAACGCCGCTGTTCTGTGGTGAAAAACCCAGCCAGAGCTTTAAAATCGCCCTGAGCGTGGCAAACCCGGCACCAGCCGGAACGCCAAGCAGCCACATGCGCAGGCGCCAGGCAAAAGCACGACTGAATCTGGCCGGGTCAGTGCCGGCAGAGAGCAATGCCTGAGCGACCATGCAGGTATGCTGAGTATCGTCTGAGACCATGCCGCGGCCAAAAAGGAAGCGGTGGCGGTTGGCCGGGCCAAGCATTTTTTTCGCCCGCTCTGGTGAAAGTCCTTCGTATGGCAGCCCGATAGCGTCACCGACAGCGGTGCCGAGCAGGCAGCCAGCTATGCTTTCACCCTTGCCGGTCATTCAATTTTTTCTCTGGGTGCGCCAAAATAATAGCCCTGCGAAAATTCGATGCCGAGCTCTTTTACCTTGTTAAAAACCTCTTCATCGCAGACGAATTCGGCAATCACCTTGGCTTCGAGGCTTTCAGCCATGCTTTTGATCGTTTTGGTAATCTTGTAGCAGTTGTCGTTGCGGGCAAGATTCTTGATAAAGGCACCGTCGATTTTGATGAAGTCAACATTGAGCTCCTGCAGACGATGAAAGTTCGACTTTTCACTGCCGAAATCGTCAAGAGCGAGCTTCAAACCCATTTCCTTGAGAGTAGTCAGCTGTTTTAAGGCATCTTCGCTGCCCTGCGCGCTGATGTTTTCAAGAATTTCCAGCACGACTCTGCCTGGAGCAATCTGGTGTTTTTCCAGCTGTGCTCTTATAAAGTCGATCAGATAGCCGTCTTTAAGATCATATTCGGTGATGTTGACCGAAAATTCGTCGCTGCGACCGGTAAAACTGGCGAAACTGCGGGAGATCATCATGCGGGTGATATCGGGAAGCATACCGACAAGCCGTGCAGGGTCGATAAAGAAATTTGGTGTGATGATCCTGTCATTCTCGATTATGCGCGCCAGACACTCGTATTTTTCGATACGGCCAGTCTGATTGTTGACGATTGGCTGAAAGAACGGCACAACCAGTTCGCTTTCGAGCGCCTTTCTGATCTTGCGGAACCATTCGATATTGTTCTTCTGAAGGCTCTGCAGCGTCGACCGGCTTGGATCAAAGACGCAATAGCGGTTTTTGCCGATTTCGCGAATTTCTTTCATGGCAATGTGTGCGTCGGTAAGCATCTGACGGCCACCACCAAGCGCGATGCCAATCGTGCAGGTGATGTGCATTTCGATGTCGTCGACCGCAACCCGATGGTGGCTGATGCCCCTGAGAATCTGGCTGGCAAATTCTTCGACCTTCTGCTGGTCGCTGCCAGGAACCAGAAAAGCCATTTCATCAGACGGCAGCCGGTAAAGGGTGCTCCTCTCTGGAACCAGTTTTTCGAGATACCTGGCGACTCCGTAAAGCACTTTGTCGCCGATCTCAAAACCGTAGGTAGAATTGATGTGGTCGAAATTATCGATGTTAACCAGCACCAGAGAGCAGCTGTCACATTTTCCCAGCTCAAAATACAAACGGGTTTTATTTGGCAGACCGGTAATTTCGTCGGTTCCGAGAAGCTTGTCGAGCTCACTGGTTCTTTCTGAAAGCAGCTTTTCAATCTCAAGCTGGTAGTTTTCCTGAAATTTCTGGTTCTTTATCGCCCTTGCAGCCTTGGCAATGACCTTGAGAAACTTTTGCCGTTCCATTGGTTTGAGAATAAAACCTTCTACGCCGATTTCTATAGCCTCAGCATAGTTTTCGGGGCTGTTGTAACCCGAAAATATAAGAATGTGCTGCTGATCGTTCAGCTGCTTAATCTCTTTCGCCATCTGCAGACCTGTAAGTCTAGGCGTTTGAATATCGGTAAGGACAAGGTCGATCGGCTTATGGCTGTTTTTATAGAATTCAAGCCCCTCGTGACCATCATTGGCGACATGAATTTCCTTGAACAGCTGGGTAAGAAGATGCATGGTCGGAATGCGCACAAACTCGCTGTCTTCGACATAGAGAATGCTGAGGTCTTTTGTCAGTGCCTGTATTTCGTGCAAGTTTTCCATTCAGGTGCTCCGTGGGTGCCGCCCGGGTTTGATAAACAATCTGCTGCACCGGGCTTATTCAAACTTTGGATTTGTACAAAGGTGTGTCTGGTGTTTTAACAGTATCCCGCATCAACCTGAAGCTGAAAAACTGAGAGTCTCGATCAGCAGCTGCCTGAATTTACGGCCTTCTTCAGAGGATTTCCCATCGAGGTTAAGAGTGTCCTGCAAAATCAGCAGTAGAGAACCACCCTGAACCTTGAAAGAATAGATTTCCTGGGTAATCGAGCTGTCGCCAATGGTTGTGGTCAGCTTCGAGCCCTTTGTTTCGTTGCCTTTGAGAGACAGAGTGCAATCTGAAACGGTCGAATTTTTTTCGCCAAACCGAGGCTGCAGCATCTGCGCCATGATTTTGTGATCCATTTCGGCCGGGTAGAGCTGAATCATGAGAACGCAGTTGCTGCCCGACAGGTTCCACAGACTGACATCCTTGTCAGAAAGGTCGGCTTCAAAGGTAAAATGCCGGGGGTATTGCAACGAAATGCCGCCGTAGTTAAAGGTTTTAAGCGGCTCGACCTGCAACAGTCCCTGCATTTTTTCGCCTTTTACGGTTATTTCAAATGGCTTTTCAGGAACCAGACGGGTTTCCTGGCCGTCAATAACCAGTCTGAAATTGTCTGAAGGCTCGACGGTTTCATCGATCGCCGCTGGCACAGCAACGCTGGCCGGAGCCGATGCAGGCTCAGCAATGAGGCCAACTGTCATGGCCAAAGAAAAAGCGGCGGTTAAAGCAATTTTTCTCGTAAGCATTATTTTCTCCGTTTCGGGTTCAGGCAAGCAGCAGCCGTTCAAACAGACCGAGGTTTGCTTCGAGCATTTTGCCGCTCATAAGATCGCGCATCGCGGCAATATAATGCTCTTTTCTGACGCCGGCAAGCAGATTATTTCGACAGATGGCGGCAAGCAGGGCCATATTCTGCATGCGCGGGTCGGGCAGATCAGACTGATAAACCTCAATGAGTCTGAAGCCATTGCTCTGACAGAATTTTGCGACCTGGGCGGTCTGTATTTCTTCAGCTTTGTTCATGCGCACCGGCAGGGGCTGCCATGAGGTATTGTAATAAACCAGAGTGCCGTTCTTTTTGAGATATTCACCGGCGGCGCGCACCGCTTCGTGGCGCTCAAGGGCAACGACAAGATCGGCCTTGCCCCGCGAAACCATTGGTGAATGAATGCTGTCACCGATTCGCAACTGCGAAGCGACAATGCCACCGCGCTGTGCCAGGCCGTGTGTGTCGACACCGAGGGCCTTGATTCCGGCATGATCAACACTGCGCTGCATGACTTCACTGATGAGGCCGATACCCTGCCCACCGACGCCGCTGAGATAAACATTGAATACGCTCATTATTACTCCTTGCCTCCTTCGCGGTTCTGCGGGCGGTTAATCGCCTTAGACGGGCAGGTTTGCAGACATGAACCGTCGCCGATACAAAGATCGGGGTTAACATCGACGCTGCCATCGGGGTTCATTACGAAAGTCGGGCAGGCAAAGCTGCTGACACAGGTATGCTGATGATTGCAGGTCTTTTTATCGATGCTGACCATCTTGGCCTGAAAGCTATCTTTGCGTCGCTGTTCGCGCATCAGCTTGAGCATACATGGGTGCTTCGCGATAACAACGGCAAAACCTTCGACCGCCACGGCTTCTTTGACCGCATCGGTAAGTTTCTGCTGCTGATAGGTATCGACTTCGAAAATGTGCTTGATACCGAGACCCTCAAGTACGCTGCGCACCGGAATCTTTTCGGTGAGATCGTTGAAGTTGCGGCCGGTGGCGGCGTGGTCCTGGTGACCGGTCATCGCGGTGGTGCCGTTTTCCATAACGATCAGGGTGATATTGTGGCGGTTGAACAACGCATTGATGATGCCCGGAATCCCGGCATGGAAAAATGTAGAATCGCCGAGAAAGCAGACGACCCTGCGACTGTCGTTGAAAAGCGAGAGGCCGGCGGCGATACCGGTCGATGCGCCCATGCACATCAGCATTTCGCCCATGTTGTATGGCGGCATGAACCCGAGCGTATGGCAGCCGATATCGGCAACCTTTATGTCAACCGGTGCGAGGGCCTGCTTTATGGCATGGAAAGCGCTGCGATGACCACAACCAGGGCACATCTGCGCCGGTCTGGCCGGCACCTGCAGTGGTGCAGCAGGAGATGCCGGTGCAGCGGCGGCCATTTCCGGCCAGAGATTGCGGAGAATGCCACTCACCTTGTCAGCAGTATATTCTCCTACCCATGATTCAACATCGGTTTTGCCATGAATTTTAACTTTTATCTGCCTTTCGAAGGCAATTCTCTTGATTTCGCCTTCGATCAGGTCGTCAAGCTCTTCGAGAACGAGAACTTCTTCGTGGCTGCGCAGAAATTCTGCAAGCATGTCGGTCGGCAGCGGATAGATCATGCCGAGCTTGAAAATATCGGGCTTGCCGCCTGATTCTTCAAGAACGTCGAGCAGCGAAAGATACGGCAGACCAAAGGTGATAATACCCTTCTGCCGGTTCTGATTGTCGACGCGCTGATGCTGGCCGATTTTTTCGCTCATTGAGGCGAGCTGGCCAAGGTTCTGCAGAGCGCGGCGCTTCATCGGAAATACCAGGCTGGTAAGCGGCATATACGGGCCGTTTTTGACGTCGAACCGGGGCGTCTTGTCGAACACGGCAGGCTGCCAGGCAGCGAATGCCACTTTTTCCTTCGCGTGGCAGACGTGGGTTGTCAGGCGCAGAATGACCGGAATATGCAGCTGCTGGGCCAGAGCGGCGGCAGCCTTGTAAAAGTGATAAACTTCGGTCGGATTGGCCGGCTCGAAGATCGGGGTATAGCTCATGCGCGCAAAGTGGCGGTTGTCCTGCTCGTTCTGCGATGAATTGGCGCCGGGGTCGTCGCCAAGCACCACGACCATACCGCCGATCAGGTTCATAAGATTGAGCTGCACAAAGGTATCAGACGCGACGTTGAGCCCGACGCTCTTGAAAAAAACCGTCGAGAGGTGGCCGTTTACCGCAGCACCATAGGCCACTTCGGTCGCGACTTTCTCGTTGGTCGAAAATTCAAAGTAGAACGGGCGGTCTTCTTTTTTTATCGCCGCGATGGCCGATGCGATTTCGGGCGTCGGTGAACCGGGGTAAGAGGTCACAACCCGGGTTCCGGCTTCGATCATGGCACGCACGATGGCGGTGTTGCCCATAACGATTTCACTGAAGGCTTCGCGCTGTAAAAGCATTTCACCGAGGTTCTTCATTTCGTCTCCTGACAGTCAC
>DAOQWI010000147.1:0-8858 GCA_035342015.1 Candidatus Ozemibacteraceae bacterium
AGGGCGGCAACGCCAGCATTCTCGAAAAGCATCTCAATCTCAACCCCTCTGAGATCCTTTACCTGGGCGACCACATTCTCGGTGACGTGGTAACCCTCAAAGAAACCATTGGCTGGCGCACCGGCCTGGTTGTAAAGGAACTGGCGGAAGAAGTTCCGGTTCTTGAAGAAACCAGAGCCATTCATCAGAAAATTGCCGAAAAAATGGCTGAAAAAGAAGAGCTTGAAGATATTTCTCTTGAATTCAGAGAGAAAATTTTTCTGAAGCAGCAGGATCGTTCAGAAACAGGCAAAAAGAAATACGAAGAAGTTAAAGAACGCCTGATCAAACTCGATGACGAAATCAGAGACCTGATTTTCGCCAGTCAAAAAGGTTTCAATACCTACTGGGGCGAAGTAATGCGCGCCGGAAACGAAATTTCACGTTTTGCCACGCTGGTCGAAAGGTATGCCTGCATTTACATGTCGGGTATTGCGAACCTTTATTACTATTCACCCTTCAAATACTACCGCTCGCAGCGCCGCTACCTCGCTCACGACCCGCAGTAAGGTGTTATAAAGAGTTCACCGCATCAGATCACACCCCGGAAGGCCGCCTTACGGGGTGTGTTTTTTGCAGAGAAGATACTGAAAAAGCTGCTTATATGGTCGATATCGGAGGAAAATACAGCTGTTTGCTGCTTATCGAGGTCACGACACCGGCAAAATCACTGCCATACAGGTTTCAGCTGCATCATTTCACACCAGCGTCTGAGAACCTGAAAATGGTTGCCGGGCACAATGATGTGATGATTGCCGAGTGGTGAGGCGAAAAAGTAATCGGTGGCTCTGTCGATCTTAAGTCTGATCTGGGTGCGGCAGAGACTGGGAGACAGACTTATCGGCTGACTTCGACCGGTTGCAAGCGCATACTGCCCTCCGGTGAAGTCGATTTTGCAGATGGTGTATTCGCCTTCAGCAAAAATACCGGCAACCGCAAGCCCCTTGCCTGATTCAAAGTGGGTATCGAGTGAAAAACTGCTCAAAATCGTCGGCGGGCAGGTGCAATGGGCAAAAGTTACCATATCTGGCTGAATCTGAGACGGATTGGCCATAAAACTGGCTTTGCCGGAAACAACGCGCGCTACCATCATCGTCAGCATCGCGGGCACATCGCCTTCACAGGCGGCCGGGATTCCGTCATCGTTCAGCTTGGCAAGAGCCAGACAGCCGGTAGTCTGGTCACTGGCAAGAATATCAAAACATCTCAGGGTAAGAGCATCAAGCCTGTTTGCTTTTATCACGCGCATCAACCCGCCATAAATGCGCGAAGCGCGTGAAAGTTCAGCGGTTCGCCCCTTTTCGCTGTTGCGGTAAAAGGCGGTGGCAAAGTCTGAAAGTGCTGATGATTCGGCCTTTTCGACGTATTTCTGAAACTGCTGCATCGAGATGGAAACGAACTTCAGGCCGAGTCGACGTTCGATGGTTTCGAGCTGTGGCATGCTTGCAATCAGCCAATCAGATGGCTCACCGATGATGCCGGCAACTTTGTTCTTCAGTTCAAAAGAAATCTGGCGCAGAAATATCTCTTCTTTAAGCTGTCTGGCGGTGTCTTCCGGGCTGCCGTGGATAATTCTGGCGCCTGAGCCTGGAAAATGAGCATTCAGCCAGGTGAGGATCTCGATCGATGCGGGCAGTGAATTATCAGACTCGGTAGCAGCAAGCATAAACGGCTTGCCACAGGCCCTGATCTGCGGCAGAATCTTTAAAAACTGACTTTCGGTTCCTCCGGTAAGCACAAGAACGATGAGAAAATCGAATTCTTCTGCCTGAACATCAGTGAGTTCATGGCAGGTAAAAAGTTGTTGCCAGGCGCTGATAAACCGGCCAGCGGCAGCACTGCCACGTTCCTGGTCGTGCAAAAACGAGCGAACGGTAATAATACCGGTCTTGAACGCTTTCATGCTCTGGCGTCTTGATCGCTGTCGATATCGTCTTCTTCAGAGGCGTCATCGACCGCATCGGAGTCTTCATCTGACCACTCGACTTCATCATCCTCAGATTCAGTGTCTGAAGAAGCAGAGGTGCTTTCTTCACTGTCTGTCGCAGCCATAATAGCATCAGCGGCTGATTTATCTGTATCTGCAGCCAGCTGCGACAACTGAACTGCTTCGTTGTTCATTCTGATGATATTCAAGACCCAGCCAGCACAAATGCCGATCGCTGCAAGCAAAACCCCGACAAGCGCCCAGAACGCACCGGTATTGAAAGAAAAAGCATCGCGGTAAACATCGAAAACCAGTCTGAACCAGCCATCGGTGCCGAGTTCGCGCCCGAGTTCGACTGCCTTGTTATCATAGATGATAATGATCTCGTGAGTCAGGAAAAAGCCAGAAAAAACGGCAATAAAAAAACCGGCAAAATAGTTCCTGAAGAGCATAAAAACAGTGCCGGCAATACAAGCAAGCATTACCGGCAGCCCGATACCGGCAGCACGCCAGTTCTGAGCAATGACCGGGGTGAAGTTCAGAAAAGTCGAAGCAACAACCATCAGAAAACCAGCGATTGCGACAACTTCGAACACCCCCGGAAAGCCTGTTGAGCTGATATTTTTGTTTTCGCCATATTCAGTTTGCATAATTCTTCCTTTTCAGCTGCTTTCGCCGGATTCAAGAAATCTTCTCAGACAGGCATTGTTCAGAGCCGGGCTCGGAGCCCCTTTAATACCGCCATTTTCATAAGGAATATCAAGAATCAGCTTTGGCGTTCTGATCGGCGTGACAATTGAAAAGCAGGTCGCCTTTTCGGTTTTGTGCATCGAGATGAAACCTGCCTTAACCAGCACCTGAATGGTATCAACAACGAGTTTTTCGTCGTAACCCACCCTCTCGGCAATTTCGGCACGGTCGAGAGGAATCATTCTGTCGGCAGGTTTCCCGAGCTCGAAATCGAGTTCGATCATTTTTTTAAGAATGGGCCAGCATTCGGGGCCGTATTTCTGGTTCAACATGCGTGGCAGGCCTGAAAATTCAAGCCATTTTGGGAACCTGAAGCACATTTTCTGAGAATTCTCGGCGCTTTTAACGCCTTTGCCCTTCTGACTCACCGGTTCAAGAAAAGGCTGCAGATCAGCAGGGTTCACGCGCCAGTCACTGCCAACTTTTATTCCGGGCAATTTGCCGTTGCGCAGCCAGCGGCGCAGAACTTCAGTATTGATTTTAAGAATCTGGGAAACTTCTTTTAAATTGAGAAGACCTGATGTTTCGACCATTGAGAACGCCCTTTTGTGATTTGCTACTACCTTACCATGCACGCAGAGTAGTATCAAGCTATTTTGCAATCAGACAGTAATTTGCATGGTTGAAACGACGGAGGTATCATGTGAGCATGAATCAGATAGACTGGAAAAATGAGAACTCCGGCCATTTCGAAAAGCACGCAGAAGAGCACCTGCAAGATGTTTACCCATGGCTGCTGCGTGATTTCATAGATTTTACCGGCCTGCAGATTGCGGGTCGGAAAATTCTCGAAATCGGCTGCGGCCCTGGTTTCATGTTGCAGCAGTTTTCTTCAGACTCCCCTTCCCTTCTGACTGGCGTCGACGCTTCTTTTTCGATGCTGCAGAGGGTTGCTGAAACCAGGCGGGCACCAGAAGCTTTTCTGGTTCAGGCCGACGCCTGTTCTCTGCCATTTGCAGAGGCGACTTTTGACGCAGTTTTCAGCCGGGGCTCGGTATTTTTCTGGGCCGACCTGCATGCCGCTTTTGCGGGTATCAGCCGTTGTCTGAAGCCGGGTGGTCAGGCTCTGATTGGTGGAGGCTATGGCATCACTACTCCCCAGCAGATAATCGACGAAGTTCGCAAAACAAAATCCGGCGGCAAAGGCGGTGTTCCACGTCTTGATCCTGAGCATCTGGCAGAAATCGCCAGCCAGGCTGGTGGTCACGCCCAGATTTTCCAGGCACCCGGTCGAGGATTCTGGGTACACTGGAAACTCTAAAACCCCCCTATGCACGTAGCTAAAAGCGTGATAGAATTCGGCCCGGCTGCGAAGCGCAGGTCTTTAACGATACCCACAGGAACCACGCATGAAATATCGAGTTCTGCTGTTAAACCCCGATGTAAAAACGATCGAAATCGAGAGCCGCGAGCTTTCATCGCGCGGCATCAATGTTGTTACGGCCAAAAATGTAGAAGAAGCCTGCCGGCTGCTGCGCGAAGATGGCCTGATCCACGTCATTCTCACCGAGTGGGAAGTTCCTGTCAGCAGCGAGGAAACAAATCTTGGCAGTAAAGTAACCCTCAAAGGCGCTGAGTTATTCGAGGAATTCAAGGTTATCCGCTTCGAGGTCACGATTTTTCTGTTCACCAAATCGGCTGACCTGCCCTACTTCAATACCGGCGGCGACCTGAGCGGCTATTTTTACAAGGGCGATCACGATTATGACGATATAGTCCGCAAGCTGCGCTCAGAAGTCATCAACAGCAAAAACCGGGCACCGTTCTTCGATGCCCTGCTTGAATACTCGCGCAAATCCAAAGATTCGTGGCACACCCCCGGTCACGCGTCGGGTTACTCGGTAAAAAACTCGATCTGGACCCGCGATTTTTACGAATTTTTTGGAGCGAACCTTTTCCGGTCAGACGTTTCAGTATCAGTGCCGATGCTCGATTCGCTGCTGCACCCGAATGGCGTAATCAAGGAAGCGCACGAACTTGCTGCGAGAGCTTACAGTGCACGCTACACATTTTTCTCGACCAATGGCACCAGCACCGCCAATAAAATTCTGCTGCAGACGCTTCTTAAGCCTGGTGATGCGATTCTTCTCGACCGAAACTGCCATAAATCGGTGCATTACGGCACAATTCTGGCCGGCGCCGAGCCTGTCTATCTCTCACCATCAGTGAATAACCGCTTCGGCATCTTTGGCCCGGTTCCCAAAAAGCGCATCATTTCGACTATGGACAAAGCCATCGAGATGGGTAAAAAGCTCAAGGTGATGATTCTGACCAACTGCACCTACGATGGTCTGATCTACGATATCGCCGATATCGTTAAAGAAGCGCACAAACGCAACGTCAAGGTGATTGTTGACGAAGCCTGGTATGGTTATGCGCGTTTTCACCCGCATTTTTTCCCGTGCGCCATGGAAGCGGGTGCTGATTACGCAACGCAGTCGACCCATAAGACCATGAGTGCCTTCAGTCAGGCTTCGATGATTCACGTTAACGACCCGGAATTTGAAGATATCGAAGATTTTTTCATGGAAAACTTCAACATGCACACCAGCACCTCACCGCAATACCCGATGATTGCCTCGCTCGACGTGGCGCGCAAACAGATGGTAATGGAAGGCTATTCGCTGCTTTCCAGATGTATCGAACTTTCAGACATGTTGAAAAAAAGCATCAACACTCTGAGCAAGTTCAAAGTTCTCGACCTTGATGATCTGCTTTCCGACGAAGTAAAAAAAGACGGCATCAAACTCGACCCGACCAAGCTGACGATCGATGTTTCGGGAACCGGCTTTTCAAGCAAGGAAGTCGAGCATTACCTGCTCGAAAAGCACAATATTCAGATTGAAAAAACTACGTTCAATACACTGACGGTGCTGATCACAATAGGTGCCACCCACAGCAAGCTGAATCGCCTGTTCCTGGCGCTTGAAAACATCGAAAAAATGAGCGGCACCCGCAAACCGCAGAAATTCGCCGCCCGCAATGATTTCTTTCTCGACCTGTCGCCAATGAAGTTCATGCCGCGTTTTGCCTTTTATTCAGATGGCGAGTCAATCCCGCTGCGTGATGCCATCGGCAGGGTTTCGGCATGTATGGTAACCCCTTATCCCCCAGGAATTCCGCTGCTGGTGCCTGGTCAGATGATCAGCAAGACAGCCATCGAAGCACTGAACTATTACCGTGACTATCACGTCGAAATTCACGGCATCAAGGAAGGCCGCATCAAGGTTCTGACCGCCGAAGAAGAGAACCAGCTTGAAGAATACGGCTACCGTATCAACGACATTACTGAAACTTGAGTCAACAAGACCGCTTAAAACAACCGCAGCAAGAATTTCTTTTCACTTCTGAACTCGGTTTTTCAGGTTGAAGAAGCGCACTTTGCGGCCGGAAATATCGGGAAAATCTGAAAAAAGGCCGTCAACGCCGGCTTTTTCGATAAGGGCCTGCAGAAGAGCATCACCATTGACGCCTGGCGGCAGTGAATCGGCTCTGAAGGTCCAGGGGTGAACTTTGAGGCCAACTCTGTGCGACTGCTCGACAAAATCAGAAACGATGAGTTCGCCGTTATTGTCGACGCCAGTTACGATTCTTTTCAGCGAAGGGCCAATACCATCGGCATAGCTTGCCACTTCACCGATGTCGAATTTGTCTTCGTCTTCAACCAGCTGAATCAGCGGCAGCTGACAGCCAAGTTCGTTTCTGATGCGCTTGAGTTCAGCAAAATCGAAACACTGCAGAAAAACATTATCAGCGGCTGACCTATAGCCATAATCAGCAAGGGTTTTCAGCACGACTGCGGTGATATCGCGACCCTCGCTGCGATGCCAGGCGGGTTCCTTTATTTCCGGGTAGATGCCGATGTTGCGACCGGTCGAGCGATTGAGGCCCTGAATCATTTCGATTTCTTCGTTGAGGCTGGCAAGCCTGAATTCAGATTTCCCGAACGGGAAACGACCGGGGAAAACTGCTTTGCCGGTTTTCAGGTCGATTCTTTCGTTTACTTTCAGCGATTTTATCTCGGCAAAAGTGAAGTCAATCGCGTAGAAGCGGCCGTTTTCACGCTTGCGTTCGGGAAACCTGGTTGCCACGTCGGTCACAGTGTCGAGGTGAATATCATGAATCACAAGCGGCACATTATCTTTTGTGAGAACGACATCCTGCTCGATATAATCGGCTTCCATGTTGTAGGCAAGCGCTTTGGCCGGAAGGGTGTGTTCGGGCAGATAGGCGCTGGCACCGCGGTGTGCGATATTGATAACCTTTTCTCCGGCAGAAGCGTTCATCGGGCCTCCAAAAAGAAGAATCGAGCAGATCAACAATGTAGCTCTTTTCATAAAAACCTCGCAGATTGATTGTGTAGAAAGTATAACAGGCGAAATATTTTAATGCACTCATTTACTTATTTCCAGTCTTGCTCTCTGAGAAAAAAACGTATAGAATCAGGACGTTTTAAGGTAATAACCGTTTTTTACTGGAGAAAAGCATACAATGAAAAATAACTACAAAATGCCCATCGTAAGAATGGATGACGAAGAGGAAGAACCCGTTTCGGCCGAAGAAAAGGAAAAGGGCACGGAAGTGAATGAAATGGTCGAGCAGAAGCTGCTCGAAAACCGTCAGATCTTTCTCTGGGGTGCCGTCGATGACGATACGGCCAAAGATCTTGTCAGCAAACTTCTCTACCTCGAAGCCGTCAAGCCTGG
This sequence comes from Candidatus Ozemibacteraceae bacterium, assembly GCA_035342015.1. Lineage (GTDB taxonomy): Bacteria > Muiribacteriota > Ozemobacteria > Ozemobacterales > Ozemobacteraceae > Rifleibacterium. The sequence goes on from DAOQWI010000147.1 coordinate 7,423, forward strand.
CGAAGAAATCACCTTTTTTGTCAACAGCCCCGGCGGAATTATCTCCTCAGGCATGGCGATCATCGATACGATGCACCTGATTTCGTCGCCGGTAAAAACGGTCTGCATGGGCCTCGCGGCCTCGATGGGCTCGCTGATTCTCTCTGCCGGCGCAAAAGGCAAGCGCTACATTTTCCCCAACGGCAAGGTTATGATTCATCAGCCGAGCGTTGATTATCTCTACGGCCAGGCCAGCGATCTCGAAATTCAGGCCCGCCAGATTCTGCGCACCCGTGAAGCGGTTGCTGCGATGCTTGCGAAGAACTGCGGCAAATCGAAAGACCGCATTCTCAAGGATCTCGACCGCGACTACTGGATGGATTCAGATGAATCTATCGAATATGGTATTGTCGACGCCGTTTACAAGTTCTGATTGATTGCTCGCGTCGTCAGAGCGGTTCTGGCGACGCTTTCATTTTAGGAGACTTTATGGAAAACTATTTTGCCGAAAGCGGCTACGCTGTGACCGTGTGCGACCTCGACGCCAAGATTCTTTATATGAACCAGCGCGCCTGCAGAACCTTTGAAAAATATGGCGGTGAAAGCCTTATCGGGAAAAGCCTTTTCGATTGCCATGGCGAGCGCTCGTCGGCAATGATCCGGCGCTTTCTGCAGACCGGCGAGTCAAACGTATACACTATTGAAAAAGCCGGTGTAAAGAAGCTGATTCACCAGTCGCCCTGGTATAAAGATGGGAAAATAGCCGGTCTGGTCGAGCTTTCTCTGGAACTGCCGACCGAGATGCCGCATTTCGTTCGCCAGCCCTGAGCCGGGTTTATTTGCGTTTAAAAATGCCGCGCCAGCCGGTTGCCTGCTGCATGGTCGGCAGTTTCAGACGTGGCGCCAGACCAATTGGCTCGGTAACGAAGTAAACTTCCTTTTCGTGGCCTCTGGCGATCGAGACAAGTTCTTCGATGTCACGCCGGCGGCAGGGAATTTCGATTTCCTGTACTTTTCGGTCGCCGTCCATGCCTTCGAAAATCATCACATGATAGCCGAGCCTGCGCAGTTCTTCTGCCACAACCTGCCCCTTTTCAAGGAAAATGATTCTCAGCAGGGCGTTGCCAATGGCAAATCTTTTCTCGATCATTATCCCCGCCACGTTGCCAGAAGCATAGCCCAGCGCATAAAAAACCGCAATTATCGGGCTTTCCTTGATTTTTTCCATAACCGTCGATATGACGGTTATCCAGATGCTGACTTCAATAAAACCAAGCACGAAAGCTGTCTTGATACGGCCCTGAACAATACTGATAATGCGCACCGTGCCCACAGAAACGTCAACGATACGCGCACAAAAAATCGCGATGCAGGTCAGAAGTATTTTTATATCCATATTTATTTGCCTATAAGCCTCGAATGCCAATTGTAACAGATTATGCCATCAATTAACAGAC
>DAOQWI010000148.1:0-8830 GCA_035342015.1 Candidatus Ozemibacteraceae bacterium
GTATAATAATGGCTCTCTGCCTGATTGGTATTTTGCTTGGCGGTTTTCAGGCTGCAGCCCAGCTTGACCCGAACAACCCGCCAACCGACGATCTGGATTACGAAGAATTTCAGAAAAAAGTGGCGGCAATGCTGCCGGCTCAGCCGGATCTGTTACAGTTTTCAACGATTTATTGTTTTCCATTTGCGCCCTGGCCGGAAGGCATAGGGCAGGCGGGCGCCAGCTTTGAGGAGGCGTTTCGCGGTTATTCGCTCAAGGTCGACCAGGAAAGAATTCTGCTGCTTGACCGTTCAGGCCGCACGGTTTTTTCCTGCGACGGGCGCACAAAAAATCAGAAGATGGTGGCGACCGACCACCAGAAGGGCAACCTGCAGTTCGATGATTTTGCGATGCTGCGTGAAAACCGACTGGCGGTTGCCGATAATTCGCGCAATGAGCTGCTGATATTTGCCGGTAACCGTCTCGAAAAAAGGCTCGGGTTCGATGGTGACCGCATCCTTTTCAGGCACATCGACTTTGTTGAACCTGACCGGCTGGGCATGAATCTGGTTCTTTTCGATTCTGGCCGCAACCGCACCTTTGTTTTCGGCCACCAGGGCAATCTGGCCTGGGAAACGGAAGGCAAAGTCGAGCCCTGTTTTTATGGCAATTCCCTGATAAGGCTTGAAAAAGGTGACAAAAACCTTCAGATACAGCGGCTCAGCGATATTACCCGCACACCAGTTGCAATTGCCGACTATACCTGTGAAGCCGGCAATATCATTCTCGATTCATGGCTGGCCGGCACTTTTGCCGGGCACCTGGCAGTGGTTGTCTACGAAGGTCGGGGCGACGAAGATCACCCCGATTACGCCCGCCTGCTTCTGATCAAAGACGGCAAAATGACAGTTCATCGTTTCATGCCGAATCTTGACTTTCGCCTGCCGCTGCTGACCCCTTACCGTCTGTTGTTTGACCGCAGTGGTGCACGTCTGGTTACCGCCAGACTGTCGCCGCAGGGAATCGAAATTATTGGCGCCCCCGTCAGCCTCAAATAGACCACACAGCCAGCTCAGGGAAGCATTTCAAGCAATCGGTCGCCCGTCTGCAGATAAACAGGGCAATGCTGCATGTGCCCGATCAGATTGAGCAGTTCTGCAGGTTGCCAGGCACGCAGATCAACCGGAGCATGCGCCGGGCCACCGGTCAGATAACCGGCAACCGGAAACGGCCCGGGAAGATGTGAATCGACGATAAATTCACAGAAGCCAGGCTGCAGGTTCACCTGTCTGGCCGGGCAGCCTCCGATAGACGCCGGAAACTCGCGCGCGGGCAGACCGTGCATGGCGCCGAGATCAACCTGATAAAGCTGATAATCACAGCCTGACCGCACCGGGAAAGCCCAGAACCCTGTTTCAACAGGGAAACATGAGTTGCCGGCAGTGTCGAGACCGAGAACTTCGTTGCTGATAAACGGCCGATATTCGGCATAATCGCTGTTGATAAGCGAAAGAGGCACCACCAGCTGGCTGTGAGAAGACTCAAGTCGGCGCAGATGCCGGCGTAAAGTAAAAACTTCGCTGCTTTCGGGCTGGCGAAGAAGAAAAAAACCTTCGATATCGATCATCGGAATATTTGCCAGCTGCTCGCAGATTGTGTCGAGACCCCAGTCACCGGCGCCAAATTCGCCTGAACGGGCACGAGCCCGCAACAGAAACGGCAGGCGCCGGTCATGTATCTGTGCCATGTTCGACAGGTTAAGACAGTCGGCAAACGAACCCAGCACCGGCAGCAGACCTTCTCGCGCATAACCAGTCTCGGCCGGGCGGTAGCCTGGGCGCAAAATTCGCTGCAGAGATGGCGAAACATTGAGAAGAAAAGTTGGCGAAAAACTTAAAACGCCTGTCATGCCGTGTCTGATCAGGTCATCTTCAAGGTGCGGCCAGAGTTTCTGCAGAAAAGGCAGACTGACGTCCAGCAGGGGCGCCTTTACAAGGCTGGCGGAAATATTGGTCAGCAGCGTGTCGTAATCGACCCTGAGCCAGCAGGGGTAAGCTCTGGATGCAATAAAGTCAGCTGCCCGGTTCATCGATGACCGGCTCAGCGTCAGCTTTCAGGCTGGCATAATCGCGTACGTCATAACCCATGACCTCGCTGCCCTTGTCACAGATTCTCTGATAAAGCATTTCAAGAATCTGTTCCTCGTCTTTGCCTGCTTCCAGTTCAGCTTTGGTATCGATGGGTTCGAGAATATGCACCGACATTTTTGCCGGCCGCGGAAAAAAAGTTCCGGGCGGCGTCAGCAGGTGTGAGTTGGCAATGTAGGCAGGCACGATCGGCAGTTTCTTTTTCAGAGCGAACTTAATGGCGCCGGCCTTGAATTTGCCAACCTTACCCTCACGGTTACGGGTACCTTCAGGAAACAGGCCAAGTCTTTGCCCGTCATTGACCAGTTTCATGGCAGTTTTTATGGCATGGGCATCAACTTTTGAACGGTCGACCGGAAAGCAGAGAACCTTACGCAGGTAAAAGCCCTTAAACGGGTTATCGAAAGCCTCTTTTTTTACCATGATAAACAGCGGAACCCTGACGGCACTGGCCATGATGAAGCCATCCCAGATCGAGGCGTGGTTGGCTACGGTGACGAACTGTTCGTTAACCGGCACCAGTTCGTAATTATAAATTTTCATGCCGTTATAAATTCTGAAAAACCAGCGACTGAAAGCCTGAGAAATGTCAAACCAGATAAACGACGGCGTAGTTTCGGCAATTTTTCCTTCATTGCCGCCCCTGGAACCGGTGATGTAACGAATACAGCGAAAAACCAGGTAAGCCAGCAGAATGATGGCAAGCCAGGGCAGCACAATTGCCATTATTGTTCCGATGAAGGTCACGATATCTTCAAGCACGCCGATCAGCGGGTTGGCAATGCCGCCGGTGCTGACGGTAGATGCGGCCCGCAGCCCGGTTTTGCCGGCGTGCACCGACAGAGTGGCAGTCTGTGCGAAAACCATGGCAACCAGAAGGTAGAACCAGTGGCTGCCGCCGGGAATCAGGGCAAAGGTCAGAATTGCCGAAAAGGCAATTTTGGCGGGCAGTTCAAGCCAGTCAAGGATATTGTCGATCACTGGAAATTTGTCGGCGAGAAATTCAGCGAGAGCGGCAACGCCAAGCGCTATCAAAACCGGGTCTGTGGCGAGAAAAGCAAAGCTCTCGTTAATTTTAACCATATCGGGAAAAAACCGATAAAGAACCCCGAGTATAAGAGGGGGCATAAAAGCTCTGAATCCGGTCATAGCCGAAAGGCTCAAACCGGTGAATACAGGAAACAGGTATTCCATGGCTTTTCTCTTTTCCTTGTCAGTCTATTCTGAGATGGCAGTATATTACATATTTGCCAAGGTTTCAAACAACCCATGAGATTTTTTAGCCGCTACCTTCTGCGCAGGAGGCGGCGCAGGTCGGCAAATTCGCCGGCAATCGAAAAATCGCGTTCTTCGTTTTTGGGGCCATCGGCCAACTCATGCATCAGTGAAAGTCTCTTTTGCAGCCACCGTCGCAGTTGTGGCAGTTCAGCCATGCCGACCTCATATTCAAGCGGCGCAATGGCAGCGGCATAATCGCGGTTTTTTCTCGCGAGCAGATACAGGCAGAGGTGGTAATAATCTTCCTGCAGCAGCGATTCGCGACCAAGGGCGACAAGAGTCATCTGCAGCTGCTGCCCGGCCCGCTGTGCAAAATCGACCGTTGCCGGGCCGGTTGCCGGATCAAGCTGAATATCTGATTCAAGACGGTTCAAAGTAATATTAACCGCCTGTTCAAGAGTTTTCAGCTGGCTGAAAACAGACTCGGCGCTGGCCGGGTGATTGAATAAAATGAGCAGCAGCAGCGCAAAAGAGGCCATAAATTTCTGATATCTGGTTAGCATCAGGCTCATATACAGCAGAATTTGCAGGGTTGTCAAATCGGCGGCTTTTGATTAGAATTGAAACTGCTCTGCCTTTTCTGGCAGCCCGCACCAAATAAAGAACAGGAAACACGCATGAATCTGATATATCTGTCGCCGCACTTTCCGCCAAACTTCATCAATTTCGTGGTTGGCCTCGCCAATCGCGGCATCAGGGTTCTGGGTATCGCCGAAGAGCACCCTGACAATCTCGAAGAACGGCTGAAAAATTCTCTTGCCGACTACTATCGCGTCGATAACCTCGAAGATTATGAACAGGTGTACAGAGCTGCGGCTTTTCTTATTTTCAGACATGGCCGTGTAAGCCGTGTTGAATCACACAATGAACACTGGATGATGCACGAAGCGCGACTGCGCGAAGATTTCAACATCATCGGCCCGGATGTTGCACAGACACTCAAGATCAAACGCAAGTCAGAAATGAAGAAGATTTTCAAAACCTGCAAAGCCCCGGTTGTCGACGGCGAATTGATCGAAAGTGAAAAGAGCCTGAAGGCTTTCATCAAAAAGCACGGTTACCCGGTTTTTGCCAAGCCTGATGTCGGCGTTGGCGCCATGGCCGCCTTTAAAATCGACAACGACGACGATCTGGCTATGTTCTGGAGCCGCAAACCGGCTGGCGACTATTTTGTCGAACCCTTTATCGACGGTGAGTTGATGACCTTTGACGGCATCGCCGACCAGGACGGCGAAATCGTATTTTATTCGTCGCTGCGCTCGATCAACGGCGCTTACGACCTCGTCGCCTACAATCAGGATCTCAGCTTCTACATCGTGCGCGACATACCCGAAGATGCGGTCGAGATCGGCCAGAAGATCGTTAAAGATTTCGATATCCGCGCCAAGTTTTTCCACCTCGAATTTCTGCGTCGCCGCACTGACGGCAAACTGTTCGTTCTCGAAATGAACTGCCGCCCCCCCGGAGGCTACAGCGTCGATCTGATGAACTATTCAGCTGACGTCAACGTCTACCAGGAATGGGCGAACATCATCGCCGACAACCGTTTTCATGCAAAAATAGAGCGAAAATACAACGCCGCCCACATCGCCCGCAAAGTCGGCAAGAACTATCTTCACAGCGTCGAAGAGATTTTTGCCCGCTTTGGCCCGAAAATCGCAGCTCACACACCAGTGCCGCTGGTTTTCTCTGAAGTTATGGGTAATGAGGCTTTTCTCGTGCGTTCCCCCGAGGTTAACGACATCTTCGACATGATTCATTTCATTCAGGCGACGGTCTGAGTTTTGGGCAGCATCAGGGAAAAAGCCATCGAGGTCTCGGTGATCATACCGGCTTTCAATGCCGCCACAAGCATCTGCGCCTGCCTCGATGCCCTGAGCACGCAAAAAACCGACCGCAAATTTGAAGTTATCGTCGTTGACGATGCTTCGACCGATGACCTGTCGTTTATAACGGCACAATATGCTGGCAGACTTCGTCTGCAGCTGCTCAGACTCCAGACCAATTCGGGGCCCGGCGCGGCGCGAAACGCCGGCGCCAGGGTTGCCGCCGGCGAAATTCTTCTTTTTACTGACTCCGACTGTGTTCCCGCACCCGACTGGCTCGAAAAAATGCTTGCGCCAATGACCGACCCCGGTTTAACCGGGGTTAAGGGCGTCTACCAGACCTTTCAAAACGACCTTTGGGCCAGACTGGCCCAGCTCGAATTCGAAGAGAGATATGAAAAGCTTGCCTCACATGGCGAGATAGACTTTATCGACACCTATTGCGGCGCCTACCGCAAATCGGTTTTTCTTGCCGCCGGTGGTTTCAACCCTGAACTGCGCCAGAACGAAGACGTCGACCTCGCGTTTCGTATTAAAAAAGCAGGAGCCCGTTTTCTTTTCGCTCCCGAAGCCCGGGTTGCCCACACCCACCGCGAAGGCTGGCTGGCTTACGCCCGCCTCAAATACTGGCGTGGTTACTGGCGGATGCGCATCTACCGCCAGCATCTGCAGAAAGCCGGCAACGATACCTATACGCCCTGGACCCTCAAAGTCCAACTGGCTCTGCTGACGCTGTTTCCGGTCGCACTTTTTTCGAAGCAGTTACGCTTTTATTGGAAAGCAATCTGGCTGGGCACATGTATCCCACTGGCACGACTGGCTCTACCAGAAAGGCCTGTTCTGGCAATACTGACGCCTCTGTTCTGTCTGATCAGAGGTCTGGCTCTACTTTCGGGTATGGCCGCCGGTCTGACATCCTGGTGGAAAAAAACGCTTAAGACGTAAAAAAAGCGCCCGTTTCACGGTGAAGTGAAACGGGCGCTCTGTTTAAGAGCTGTTAATTGGAATCTTTCGGAACTATAGTTTTGCAGAAGTTCTTTACATCGCTTTTACCTACGGCGAATTCCATGGCAAAGACGCTGGTATTCTTGCTGTCCTGAACTTTTATCGACAGCTTGTCGCCAGGCTTGACGGCCGCAACACCATCATCGGCTTTATGAGAAGCATTGAGCACGAAACTGATCTGTTCTTCGTTTTCGGGGTTAAGGTGCCCGACAGCTTCAAGACCGTTACTGGCATTTTGAAGAATGGCACGGTAAGAACTGCCGGTGCCGACCAGGTCAGCCATCTGTTTTGAAGAAAGATGCACAAGGAAATACTTTGTCATTGTTTCAATGTCTTCATCGCTGTGATTCAGTTCAAGATCGAGATCGACCTGACAGTGATTGGCCATGATTTCGTCTTTTTCGAGGTAATGCGGCGCGAAGCGAATGACATTCGAGCTTTTCACATCATAGATCTGGAAGAGGAGAATATCCTGGCTGGCGAGCAGACCGAGGGGTGAGCAATCAAGATCGATGTTACCAGATTCGATCTGTGTGATATTGATTGCTTTCTGCATCAACTTCGATGTTCTGACGTTCTTAACCTGAAGAACGGCTTCTTCTGGCAGGGAATAGCGCTTGTCGCCAGTTGAGAAGCGGATTGTCGCACGAAGATCGCGTGTGACGGTACTGCTTTCGACTGTTTCTTCTTCGAGATCGGTTCTGGCCAGACGGCTGATTTCATCTTTCTGGATAAAATCGAGCTTGATTTTTGCATCCTGGTAGTTCGGGTTAAGTTCGAGAGCTTTTTTGAAATGCATGATAGCCAGCTCTGTCTTGCCTGCAAGCTTGTAGAAGCCGGCAAGTTTTGAGTGCAGGTCGGGGAAGGTCGGATTGGTGTTGACAAAGCGCTCGTGCAGATCGATAACCGTTTCAAGCTTGCGCATGTAACCGGTGAGTTCGAAAAGTTTCGGGCGCAGACCAGGATATGCCGGGTACAGGTTGGCAGCCTTGGTGAATGCCCTGTAGGCAAGATACAGGCGGCCGGTGCTGTAAAAGATTTCGCCAAGAGTGAAGAACAGACGGGGGTTGCGGCTGTCAACGCCGAGGAGCATCTTGATGGCCTTTTCCGGCTGGCCGATTTTGGAGAGACAGGTGGCCATATTCAGCTTGGCTTCGAGGTAGCGCGGATTTTCTTTCAGCGCTTTTTCAAGTTGTTCGGCGGCTTCTTCGAACATTTCATTGCTCATGAGGATCTTGCTGTAATCATTGAGCAGGTCAAGAAATTTCGGATTGGCGGCAATTTTTTCTTTTACTGCGGCAACTGCCTGTTCAAAGCTTTCTTTTGAGCCTGAGAGGTGAGCAAGATAGCCTAGAGCCACATGCTGTTTCGGGTCGATGGCAATTGCTCTCTGGAAAGCTTCGAGGGCTTCAGATTTCTTGTCTTCGATCAGGTAGAGTTCTCCAAGGAGTTCACAGAGGGGGGCAGATGACTGCGAATATTCCATGAATGAAAGGAGGTTGCGCTTGGCTTCTTCAAGGTAGCCGAACAGCAGGTTGTAACGCACGTATTTAACCTGAGAACGCACGTCTTTTGAGCTGATAATCGGCGAGAAGCTGCTGCCGGGCATTGGCTGCAGCTGCAACAACTGAGTGTTTATCATCAGGTCGGGATCTTTTTCACCGAAGATCATCGAGAAAATACCACCCTTCTGTGCCTGCGGTTTTCTGATGACGTTTTCTTTGAGAATATTACGCACCATCAGGCGCATGATTTCGCAATATGGGCTGCTGGGGGCAACATCATAGACCGGTTTGCCGAACTGCGGTTCGAAATCAGCCACCTTAGGCAGGCCGCCGATAACCGGGTAGGGGAACACCCGACTGGTTTTGGCAGTCGAGAAGTCGGAGCTGACATTGTTACCGAGCAGAATCAGGCGCTCTCTCGGGTAGCTCAGCTTCGAAATACCATGAAAAAACCTGACGTTATCGGTAACCGTCGACAGATTCGCAAAATTGATCATGAAGAAAACCACGTCGGAGGTGTCGAGAATGGTATAGAGGTTTTCGTCGAAGATCGACCCGGTATCGGCAACAACATAATCGAAATGTTTTTTTGCCTCTTTCAGAAGCTTGATCAAGTCTGAAGAGTGAATCTGTTCGGCTTCAAGAAAGCTGCGTGGTGCCGGAATAGTGAACAGTGTCTCTGCCAGTCTGATACTTTCGCTCAACAGGTTGAACTTGGTTTCATCCTGACGGTATTTGTTGATGATATCGATGATGGAACGGGGCGAATGCACGCCGAGCAGATGTGTGCCGCCGCCGAAATACAGGTCGAGATCGAGAAAAAGAACTTTTTTGCCGAGCTCAAGGGCCAGCATGCGGGCAAGAGAGGTGGCAAAAGTGGTCTTGCCATAACCATCTTTTGCAGAGGCAACGGTAAGCAGTTGGCATTCTTTCTTCGCCATCTGGGACTGATTGGCAGTTTGTGTGCCCGGCCCGGTTGTGATCATGCGGTTGGTTTCACGAAGTCGAGAAGAAAGAGTGGCAAGAAGCTTGAGACTGATAGAGGGATAACTGTGAATAAGCCTTTCGAAATCAGGCCCCTCGATGACGA
>DAOQWI010000149.1:0-8763 GCA_035342015.1 Candidatus Ozemibacteraceae bacterium
TTATAAAACATCATGCAAAACAGGGTTTTGCTTTGTGCCGGGTGCGGTTATAATAGCGTAGCCGATGAATCAGCCGTTCCAGAATCTGAATACCGATTATTTCCGCTTTCTGACTGCCGGAGAGCGGCAGCGGGCCTATGTCGTCATTCTTGACTGCCTTTATCGCGAACGGCTCGACTACCAGACCCAGATTTTTCATGACGAGCTTTATCGCAAGGTTTCCCAGACCATCGAGCGCGAACTGGCGGTCTCTTACCCCGATGCTCAGTTCAGAGCCGATATCGAGCAACTGATCGACTGGGGAAACATTAACCGCCAGATCGAGGGCCGGCGTATCCGCTCGCTTTCCGATAACAGTCTGCGCCGCAATCTTCTGAACATAACCGAAGAAACTTTTCAGCTTTTCCGGTTTTTGCAGCAGCAGGCGAAACCGCAGAAGGCCAAAACCGTCGCCCGCGGGTTCATGCTGCTGATCGACTTCAGCGAGCTTCTGAAAGAATTCGAGGCGATTCTCGAATCTTACTACGACGGCGACCGCCCGCCCGAAAAGCTGCAGCGCGCTCTGCACCTTATCGAGCTCATGGACAGCAAAATCGAAGAGACCGTCGCCGAACTGACGGGGCTGGCGCAGCAACTGCACGCGTTTCTCGAAACCCGCAACGACTTTGAACCCGAAGACTACCAGAAATTGCTTGCCAGGCTTGAATCATACAATCGCGCCTACCTTTCGCAGCTCACCCGCGAAGTCAACGGGCTTTTCCTGCGCCTGCGCAATATCGAAACCCATGCCTGCATCGATGATTTCGTCGGCGCGCTGAACCGTGCCGCTGCCGAGGCTGATGAATACGCTGATGGCGCGACTCGCCGCCGCCTCGATTCTTTGTCGGTATTCTTCAATCCCGACAGCGGCAAGCTCGATTTCTACAATAACCGCGTCAATTCAGAGCTCTGCGATGCCATACGCCGCATCAGCAACTACCTTAAAATCAAGGGCGACCGCACCCTGCGCATTCAGGAAATCCGTAACCGCATCAGCGAAATGACCCTGGCGTCGGCCGAAACTGCCTGCAACTGGCTCAATTGCCTGTATTCACCGGTGAATCAGTCACTGCTTGCCGATGAGGGAACGCCCAACAACCGGCAGCCCGCGCCGTTGCCGCGTAAAACCACCCGGCATCCCGGCCGCGTCAGAGCCGCCCGGCCGGTGGAACGCAAAAAGGCGATGACTGTCGAGCAGACTCGCCGTCTCGAAAGACGCAATATTCAGCTGATCAACGAATTCTTTCTTGAAAAAATTCTCGGCGGCCGGCCGCAGATAAAGATGTGCGAAGCTCAATTAAAAACCGCCGCCGATGTCAGACAATTTCTGACCGGCCTTAAGCTTGTGCGCCTCAAAAGCGGCCGCGAACTGCACCTGATTGAATTCGAGATTGAAAACCCGCCGAAGGGCACCCCGCCGGCCCGCTTCACTCTCGAAGACTGTGAATTCAGCTGCCCCGACCACCTGATACGGAGAATACGGCAATGACCGACATCGAAGCCCCCGCAACCAAAGACGAAGCACCAGAAACTGCCGCCGGCAGAAGCGAACGCGATGACCGCGACCCGATCGAAAGAATCGGCCGCGCCAATTTCCAGGCGGTGCTGAATATTCTCACCGAAAGTCCTTTCTTCTACGCCGACGATGACCCGATGAAATTCGGCTGTCTTCGCCGCCACGAAAGCAGGTTCCGTGAGTTTTTTGAAAAGTATTTCGGCTGGCGCCTGTATGTCGACCCCAAAATGGCCCGGCTCATCAAGGACCAGAATTTCAACCAGGCTCTAAGATCGGCGCAGCGCAACCATTTCAGACTGAACAGCCGCAATGAATGTCTGCTGTTCCTGGTGCTGCTCGAATTCTACGAACACGAATGCACGGCGCAGTCATACAGCTACGATGATCTCAAACCCCTGAATTTCACTTACGCCGGTTTTCTGGGTTTTGCCCGAAAGTCGCTCGAAGAGCATCTTGGCGCCAATGCCCCCGATGCGAAAGAAGTCGATGTTTCCGCAAGGCAGCTGTTGAAAAAGTTGCAGCAATACCGCCTGGTCAGAGTTGCCGAGGTGGAGGAGCAGAACAACGAAAGCGGCTTCCGCGACATGCTCGTCGAGGTGTTGCCTGGCTTGAACTGCTACGAGGGCCGCAAAATGGCCGAAAGTATCGTTGACCGCGAATTTTCGGGCGCCGGCGGCGATGATTCGGTCGAGGCCGAAGAAACCGAGGAAGAAAATGGCGAAAACCTTTAATCTCAAGCGCATCAGGCTGATAAATTTTCACAATTTCGTTGACGAAACGATAGAGATAGACGGGCATCTGTTTCTCATCGGCGGCAACGGGTCGGGCAAAACCACGGTGCTCGATGCGGTGCACTTCGTTCTGACTGCAGGCAGGCGCATGGAACTGAATGCCGCGGCGCGCATGGCGAAGGCGGTCGCCGGGCACGGCAGAAAGATTCAGGGCATTTTCCTGCGCTACGACGTCGAAAAGGGGCGGCGCAACCCTGACGACACTATCGGTTATGCTGCCCTCGAGTTTGAAAACCCCGATAACGGCAAAAAATTCTGCATCGGTTGCGGCGCTCTGGCCATCAGCATGGAATCGCAGCCTATGATATGGGGCTTCGAATCGTCAGGCCAGCTCGAAGATCTGCAACTGGTCAGATTTGACGAGCATGGCGGCATGTTTCCCCTGGGTCAGGATGAACTGAAAGCGACCGGCACCTGCCGGGTTATGGCCAGAGACAGCTATATCATCGAGATTGCCAGTAGTTATTTCAACGGCAGGGCGCATTATCAAGACACCATGAACCTCATCGCCTCCGGAAAATCCTACCGTGAACTTGTCAGCCGTTTCAGCGACCAGAGCCAGCTGTTCAGGGCGCTGTTGCCGCCTCCAGATGAGACCGATTACGAGAAAATCCGCGATTCGCTGAAGGATATCGAACAGATTCAGCAGCAGATCGAACGGCAGCAGGCGAGAATCGACGCCCTGCGCGACCTCGAAAAGCGCCAGGAAGAGACTCTGAGCCAGCGCGAGCGCGTCGGCCGCATGCGCTATATCGTTGCCGATACCAGGGCCGAGCAGACGAGAAAACGACTGAAAAGTCTTGAAGACGATCTGAACGGCTGCGCCGCTGAATTGCGGGCCTGCCTTGAAAATCTGCAGCAAAACGAAATTGCCGTAAAAGAAACCGCCGGCGCTATCACCGCAATCAAAGAGTCTGATGCCTATCGCAATACCGTTGTGCTGCAGAATCTGCAGAGCCGTCTTGCCGATCTGCGACGGTCAGCGGGCGACCTGGGCGTGAGAATCGAGGCCCTGAAACGCGAACTGCAGCGCCTCAGGCAGCGCAAAGACGCGATCAGCGACAGTATCGAAAACTGGTGGCAGCAGCTGCAGGCATGTTGTGAGCGTCTCGACACGCTCGGAAACTTCGGTCTGAAATTTGCACGCGATGAATTTGCCGCCGGTATTGACGAAAGCTACCAGGCATGGCTCGAAAGGGCGCGTGACTGCAAGCGGCGCTTCAGCGACGATAAGGCCGCTCTTCGCCAGGAAATCAGCCGGGTCGAGCGTTCGGCCGCCGATCTCGAAAAAAGAATCGCCAGGCTCGAAAAGCAGCCTGACCCGGTGCCACCGGCCGCAGAGTTCGAAGAGCTGCAGAAGCGACTGCACGAAGAAAAAATCGAATTTGTGCCATTTTATCGGTTGCTCGAACCGGCTCCCGGCCTTTCAGATGGCCTGGCGAGGGTCATTGAAGAACTGATCGGCCCCGAGAATCTCTGTGCGGTTTTTGCCACCGGCAGCCAGCGTAATCGTGCCCGGGCTGCGGTCATCGCCAGACCGTTCAATATCCCGGTGATTGATACCGATGCCGGCGTGTCTGCCCTGTCTGCACCGCCCGTTGGCGGCCTGCGCAGCCAGTTGCAGTTCAACGCCATGCCGGAAGCGGCCGAGCGTTTTGCTGCCGAACTTCTCGATGACTACCGGCTGTTCAGCTCTGATGAAAAGCTGTTGAAGCAGGCAAAGGGTTTTGCTGTCAGCAGTGATGGTCTGATACTTCAGAATTCGGCACTGCGCCGTGTAAATTGCGACCAGAATCGTTATATTGGCAGCGCGGCCCGCGCCAGAACCCGCCAGGAAGAAATCGACCGCCTGCGGTACGCAGCCAATAGCGAAAATATGGAGCTGGAAAGGCTTAAAAAAGAACTTTCAGCCGCCGACGAAAGGTTGAAAGCGTTCGAGCTGCAATATGACGACCTTAACCGTTTACGCCCGCGCAGTCTTGTAAAAATGAATGAAGAATACCTCGAGGCTGCCGCAGATGAGAAGCGGGCTGTTGATGAAGAAAACCGCAATCAGGCGTCTCTTGCCGGCCTGGAAGCGGAAATTGCCGGTTGTGAAAGGCAGATTGCGGTCTGCCTTGAAACGGCTGGCGAAAAGAGCTTTGAGGCACTGGCCGCAAGATTGAGAGAACTTGAAACCTGCCGCGAAGACCTCGAAAAGCGGCATCGCGAAATTCTGCGCTGTCAGGGCAGACTTGATCAGCAGCAGCGCGACATCGGCGTTCGTATCGAGCAGACCAGGCAGCAGCTCGAAGCGAGAACAGCGGAGTTTGCCTTAAGAGTTGCTGAAATGCAGCTTTTAAGGCCAGGTCTCGACGAAGCGCAGCTGCGCGATTATGTTTACATCACCAGAGGCGGCCGGCAGATAAAGCCTGAGAATTGCGAAGAAAATCTGCGTCAGGCCGAGCTCAGCTTCACCCGCCACCATACCGACCTGAAAAACTGCATCGACCGGAATCCGCTGTTGCAGAAAGATTTTCATTTCAGTCTCGACGATGATACTCTCGCAGTTCAGTCGAGTGGCAAAGACCTGAAAGAGCTGGCAGCTGAGCACGAACGGGAACACGAAAAAAACCGTGAAATTCTCAGCGGCAAAAACCGCGACCTCTTCGAAAACCTGATCATCAACAACATAGTTCGCCGTCTCTGGCAGGAAGAAGCTGCGCTTGAAAAAACCATCAAACAGATGAACCGTCATCTCAGCGAGCTGAAATTCGGCAACACCGTCTATCATTTCAGCATGCAGCTGCGCCGCGAGTTCAGAGAATTCAGGAGCCTGGTGCACGGCGCTTCGATTGCAAATGAAGATTCGCGCCGCAAAATGCGTGAATTTTTCGAAGACAACAAGCAGGCGATGATTCGCGAAGGCTCAGAACTGCCTGATTTCCTCGATTACCGCAAATGGTATGACGTGGTTCTGAAAGCAAAAACTTCCGGTCAGACCGAGCCGGGCAGCGAAGGTGTCGAACTGTCGCAGCAGACTTTGAGCCTTGGGTCGGGCGGCGAACAGTCAGTGCCGAATTATCTGCTTCTACTGTCTCTCGCCAAGGTGCACCTCGATCATACTGCGGCAAAAATCAGAATTCTGCTGATTGACGAAGCCTTTTACGGTATCGACGCACAGCGCCGCGACGAACTGCTGAGCTTTGCCGACAGCATCGGTCTGAACCTGGTGATTGCTCACCCCGACCTCGACGGGGTCACCCGCAAACTCGCGAAGGCAACGACCCTGCTTGTCGAAAAAACGCCGGCGGGCGATATCTATCTCGGCGAATACAGATATTCGCGTCGCGATCAGCAGCAGGTCGACCTTTTCTCTGAGCCAGAACCCGAAGCCGCCGCCGAGATCATAATTAATTGAAGCCGGTCAGGCGAGGGGAGAAGTCTTGATTGCATGACTGAAAATCAGCAGCATAATGAACAGTTGGCCGATGACCTGAAAAGAACCCCCGATGCGGGTGCTTTTGTCGCGGCTCTGCTCGATAAAATCGACAGACTCGGCAATGTTCCGAATGTCTTTTCGCTGCCAGCCGCCGCATTTAACAAGCCCGAAGATATCAGGTGGTTTTTTGGCCCGAAGTTTGTGGCTGTCGGCCCGACAAAAGTTACGCTGAAGCTGAAAGAACTGCTTCAGCAGCAGCCTGGTATTGTTGACACCCTTTATGCTGTTACCAGGCGAATTCGCCGCAATCTGCGTGGCGAAAGGACCGATCTGGCTTCGCGCCTCAGTGCGGTTATCGATGAATTTGCCGGGGTTGCCTGCACGGTTTTTCGCGACTGGCTTGCGGCTGAAAGCCAGAACGCCGCCGCCGGCCGCGGCGAATTGTTCTCTCTGGCCAGAACTGAAGGCTTTCCGGTTGTGAAAAACTATCTGACCGCTTTGTCTCGCGGCTTAAGCTTTCTGGCGTCTGACAGCCGGCCGGTGCGCCTTTCCCGCTTCGGGCTCGAAGTGGCCGGCGATACCAAGTGCTGCCGCCCCGGAACCCAGCTACTCAACAGTTTTGCCCGTATCATCTATCGCTTTGATGCCTCTGTAAAAGCGGAAGTTGATTTGTCTGAACCTGCGAATGAGAGCGAAAAGCTGCGTATGGCTCTCGAACAGACCAGATTGCAGCTCGACGGTTCTGCCAGTCGAATACTGGTTTTTGGCAATCTCGTGTTTGAAAAGGGCGGCGAGCGCTTTGACTATGTCCGGCGGCACGCGGCTCTGGGCGAGCCGGTCGTGCTTACCTGGGCGCAGCTTTATAATTCTTCGGTTGTTGCGGTTCCGGCAAAGGTTCTGTGCATAGAGAACGAGACGACATTTTTCGAATACGCTGAGCGGGCCGACCCGGCCAGAGAGCTGATATTGTGCACCATGGGTCAGGCTAACCGGCTGCTGGTAAGTTTTCTGTCACAACTGCAGAGAATGGCGGCCGAAATCTGGCACTGGGGCGATCTCGACCGCAGCGGCGTTCTCATTCTCGACAGCCTGCGCCGCCGAACCGGCCTGGAAATCAGGCCCATGCGCATGGATATAAAAACTTTCAGAGATCACGCAGCCAGGGGCAGGGCACTGCCGGCCGCTGAAAAACAGCTGATCGTCTCACTGCTGCAGCGCCGCCCCGATATCATCTGCGCCGACCTGCTGAACGAAATCGCATCGCAAAACCTCTGGCTCGAGCAGGAAAACATCGGGGTTTAATTCATTTTTTCAGAGCATAGGCGGTGCTGCGGCTGCCGCCGGGGAGTTTCTGCAGTATCTTTTTTTCCAGCAGATCTCTGATGTCGCGCAGGGCGGTGTCTTGAGAGCATTTGCAGATTTTAGCCCATTTTGAAGAAGTCAGGTTGCCGTCAAAGCCATCCAGCAGCTTGTTGAGCATTTTGCGCTGTCTTTCGTTCTCGATTTTTGCAGCATTGGTCAGCCAGAAATTGTGCTTGAAAACAACCATGTCAAGAGTCGTTGCAGATGCTTTTATGGCATTCAGCAGGCACTTTAAAAACCATTCCAGCCAGCAGGTGACATCGAGTGAGCTTTTCTGGGTTTTTTCCAGAACCTCGTAATATTGTTTTCTTTCGGCCCTGATTTGCGCAGACATGCTGTAAAAGCGATGCGGCTGGCCGTCTGAACGGGCCAGAATCATATCTGCCAGAGCCCGGGCGATTCTTCCATTGCCATCGTCGAAGGGATGGAGGGTGACGAACCATAGATGCGCCAGAGCGGATTTTATTACCAGATCGATGCCCTGTTCTTTATTGAACCAATCGAGAAAAGCCGCCATCTCGCTTTCCAGGGCTGCTGCCGGCGGGGCCTGATAATGAACTTTTTCTTTGCCGATTGGGCCAGAGATAACCTGCATCGGGTCTGACGCGTCATCTCTGAATTTGCCGACCTGGATTTTAAGCATGCCGCTGTAGCCTGAAGGAAAAAGGGTATTGTGCCAACCAATGATTCTGTCTCTGGTGAGAGGCAGATCGAAATTTCTGGTGGCATCGATCATCATTTCAACAACGGCATCCACGTTTCTGTCGGATGCAACAAGACCGGAAACATTCAGGCCAAGTCGCCTGGCAATTGAAGATCTGACCTGATTTTTATCAAGAACTTCCCCTTCAATTTCAGTGGAGTTCAAGATGTCCTGAGTCAGGATTTCAAGGTTCGCATGATCTTTGAGGGAAAACCCCAGAGCGCTCATTTGCCCGACAATGCGGCCCTGCATGTTTCTTACTTCAGTCAGCAAAGTCAGCAGTTTTTCCGTATTCCAGAAAAACCTCGGCCAGTCTGGCTTTTGATAAATATATTTTTCTATTCTCCGCATAATTTAATGAGAATATAATGATTATTCACCGCACCGTCAATCAGATACTTTTCTATTCACCGCACAATTTAATGCGAATAGAACGACTATTCACCGCATCGACTAAAGCCAGATGCGCTTCACCGAACAACTTATGCGGCTATCTGCTGACTGACATCCCAGCCGGGGAAGACCAGCACTGCCGGGTGGCATTTCAGCGCCCTGGCCAATACTTTGGCTCTTTCGACGCCCAGGTTGATTTTATCGTGCTCAATTGCGGAAAGGGTTGATTGAGGTATTCCGGTCAGCAGAGACAATTCATTCTGGCTTAATTCCTGAAGCTCGCGAATAATTTTTACAGATTCGCCGACAGAAACCTCTGCTCTTTTTCTGGCCTCTATATAGTCATTTTTTGGGGGTATTTTCTTTAACTCGTTTTCGCCAATAATTTGGCTTTTGATGGGAATGAGCAACAGCAATGATTTTAATTTCATTATTTATAACAAGATACACAACTGAATAGGGAAAACGATGAACCAAATTTATCCCAGGCCAATTTCACAGTCCTGGTAATAATCAACAGCACTATTTAGCTCTTCCA
>DAOQWI010000150.1:0-8747 GCA_035342015.1 Candidatus Ozemibacteraceae bacterium
GCAGCCTGAAAACCGCCAAGCAAAATACCAATCAGGCAGAGAGCCATTATTATACGGCACCGAAAGCAAAAAATCTTATAAATCATGACTGATATCCTCAAAGATTGTCGACCGGCGGCAGAAAACCTTTGGGGTCAAGGGTTTCACCGCTGGCAGAGGTCTCTCTGACTTCAAAGTGCAGATGCGCACCGGTCGAGACCCCGGTATTGTTGCAATAGCCAAGCAGATCGCCTGATTTAACGAGTCTGCCGACCGGCAGGCGGCTTTTCTTCTGCAGATGCGCGTAACGGGTAAAAAGCATGCGGCCGTCAATTTCGTGCGAAACCACAACCGAATAGCCATAGCCTGATTCCCAGCCGCTTTTTACGACGCGCCCCGGGCCAATCGCCATGACTTTCCAGCCGTTGCATTTCCAGCCGGCAAGGTCGACCCCGGTGTGGAAGCGCTTTGTCTTTTTGACCGGGTGAATGCGAGTACCATAATCAGAGGTTATAACAGCTTTGCTTTTGCCTTTCGCCGGCTCAACCGGAACCAGCTGCCCAAAAGGCTGACTAAGGGTCTCAAGGCGTTCCTGTGAGTCGGCCAGCTTTTCCTGGGCGGCGACGTTTTTATCATCAGCAAGAGCATTTATCGTTGCCGAATAATTTTCGATAGCTGCAGCGCGCAGCTGGGTTTTTTCGGTCTCTGATTCAGCGACGGTTGCAAGCCGGTCACGGGCCATGCCGGCAAAAAATGACAGATTGCCGAATTCAGAGCTTTTAATGTCGGCCTTCTTTATGGCCGCGTCGATCTGCGTCAGTGTCGATTTTATGTTTTCGATTCTTTTGAAGTCGAGCCGGGAAATTTTAAGAGCGCGAAGATCAGAGTAGAGACCAATAAGCGCCGGAACATTGAATTTGCCAAGCTGCTTTTCTATTTTCTGCAGATTTATAACTTTGTTTTGAATACCGGCTTCGAGCACGCTGCGCACAATTTTCTGTTCTTTTTTGCCCATTTTTTCGAGCAGCATCTCGATGAGATTGGTTTGTGAAGCAGTGGCCGGCCCAGACCCGGGAACCGGTACAGTCTGCGGCTGCGCCCCGGGGGTCGCATCGTCAGTTACTGTTGAAGTGACTTCTGAAAGGTCATACTGCAGGGTTGCCTGGCCAACATCGGCCGCCTGCCCGAATAAAGCGCCAGAGAACAGCAGCATTGCAGTCGCAATGCCCGGTAAGCGTTTCCTCATGCTCCCCTCCCTTACGTCTGATAACTGCTCAGAATCTACCACTCAGGGTAATTGTCTCTGCATCAAACGAAAAAGCTGCCTGTCCGTTGAGATAATCTAGAGCCAGCCTGTCTTTATCTGCCGAAAGAATTTTGCGTATAATATTTTCGCTTTGCCGGCGAACCCAGCCTGATGCCGGAACCTGCCACCGGTTGAATCCGATTGCTCCAGCTTCGAGCCCCTTTTCAGTCTTTTTAAGCTCAACCTGAATGACCATGCTGCGCAGCGTATAGCCGGAACCTATAAGATAGAAGGTGCCAGAGTCATTGCCCGGTACAAAACGGGCCCGCTGCAGACAGAAACCGGCAGCCGGCGGAATCTGCCAGGCATTGAGCCAGGCGTTGAATTCGGACGGTCTTAAAATCAGAGTCGGGGTGGCGATACTCTCCAAATCGAGACGTTTTTCCTGGAGGCGCCAGAAGTCTTCCTGATCTGGCCCGGCGAATTCGGGCAGAGTAACCGGTGCCATAAACTCTGTGACCGGATCAGCCAGAAAAAACCAGCCGAGGAAAAGCAGTATAACAAGCATTGCTACCGGGTAAACGCACCCGCAGCCGATTCCGAGCAGTATTGACCGCATACAGCCGCGGCTTTTTCCCGATGTTTCCTGGGCCATTTTATGAGAAACTCTTGAGAACGCTCTTTTCTTCAAAAGACAGGAGCTTTTCCAGGTCGAGCAGAATGATCAGTTTGTTGTCGAGCTTGGCAACGCCCTGAATATACTGAGAATCGATGCTGGCAGAGAACATTGCCGGGGCTTTTTCGATCTCATCGACGTAAAAGCGCATGACCTCTGAAACGTTGTCAACGATCATGCCAACCTGATTCTTTTCAAGTTCGACGATAAGAATCTTGGCCGACTGCCGGCTTTCGTTGGGCGCCATGTCGAAACGCTTGCGCAGATCGATAACCGGAATAATCTGCCCGCGCAGATTGATAACCCCTTCGACGAACTGCGGCGCTTTCGGAATTTTTCGGATTTCGGTCATCGGGTAGATTTCGCGCACCTTGTGAATATAGATGGCGTATTCGTCTTCACCGATGTAAAAGCCGACTGCCTGAACTTCCTGACGGATATTGCTTTTTTTAACGGCCATGATTACCCCCGTCGTCATTGCGTGACTGGGCTTTTTCTGCAAACTGGCGGCGCTTCTCTCTTACATACATGACGAAGGCCGAAATCTGGGTGACGAACACGGCCAGGTCATCGAGCCAGCCAATGATCGGCATGATGTCTGGAATCACGTCGACCGGGCTGAGAACGTAGATAACCGTGAACGCAAAGAGAATGAATTGCGCCAGCGGGCTTCTTACGAGCGCTCTTGGTATTGAAGGGCCTTGTTCTGTCATATTGTCGGTTCCTGAGCTTGTCGAAGGATGGTTCCTGAGCCTGTCGAAGGATCAGCTTTCGAGGTCTTCTGAGCCGAAGCTCAGCGGCAGAAGCTCTTTCATATTGGTTTTTTTCACTTCGCCACGATTGTTGACGAGAAGAATTTCGACGTTTGGTGCAAGTTCATGAATTACCTGGCGGCAGGCGCCGCAGGGGGCGGTAAATGCAGGCCGGTCGACGTAAATTGCGAGTTTGGTAAATTTCTTTTCGCCGCGGGCAATTGCGGTAAACAGAGCAGTACGTTCGGCACAGTTGGTCAGGCCGTAACTGGCGTTTTCAATATTGCAGCCCATGATAATTTCGCCGCTTTTCAGCTGCAGGGCTGCGCCGACCTGAAAATTTGAATAGGGTGCATAGGCCAGTTTGCTGGCCTCAATAGCTTTTTCAATCAGTTCCTTATCTTTCATTATGACACCTCACATGTTTATTTCTACCACAAAGAGCGGGGCAACTAAAGAAAAAAACACCCCTGAACTAACAGGGGTGTTTTGTAAGGTCTTAGCGTTTTGAGAACTGAGGTTTTCTTCTCGCTTTTTTGAGACCGTATTTTTTGCGTTCTTTCTCGCGTGGATCGCGAGTCAGGTAGCCATTCTTCTTCAGCGGTGAGCGGAATTCTTCGTTGAATTTCACGAGAGCGCGGGCCAGACCATGGCGCAGGGCGCCTGACTGACCGGTGCTGCCGCCGCCGGCGATGTTGGCATATACGTCGAACTTGCCAAGGGTTTCAGTGGTGGCAAGGGGCTGTACAATGATTTTGCGGGTCAGAGGAATCGGGAAATAATCCTCGAAGGCTCTTTTGTTGACCATGATTTTACCTTCGCCTCTGCAGATGCGGACGCGAGCGGTTGCGGATTTTCTTCTACCGGTTCCCCAGAAAAACAGTTCGGCCATGATTATTTTCCTCCTTCCTTACTTGGTAAGCTTAACGGCTTTGGGCTGCTGAGCGGTGTGGGGATGTTCAGCTCCACCGTAAACTTTAAGTTTGCCAAGATATCTTTTTCTCAGCTTGTTGCGGGGCAGCATTCTCTTAACAGCGATCCAGAGCATTTTGTCCGGAGTGTTTTCGAGCAACTGGCCGTAAGTTACGGACTTGATGTGTCCTGTGTAACCAGTGTGCCAGTGAAAAAGCTTATCGTCGTGTTTTTTGCCAGTCAGAACGATCTTGTCGGCATTTACCACAATTACGAAATCACCACAATCAAGGTTCGGGGTGAAAGTGGGTTTGTGCTTGCCACGCAGGCGGGCAGCAACTTGGGAAGCCAGGCGGCCGAGAGGCATGTCCTTGGCGTCAACAACAATCCAGTCGTGATTTACTTCAGGTTTCTTAGCGTAGAACGTCTTCACCGATTTTCCTCCTTTTCGGTTAATACATGACTTTCATCAGATAAAGTCCGCCGGGCGGTGCAGGGGCGCCAAGTCTTCGTCTATTCTGATTACGGTACAGTTCGAGAATTTCTTCAGACCGCATCTGGCCGCTTCCGATAAGCTGCAAAGCCTTCGCCATGTTGCGCACCATGTTATGCATAAACCCGGTGCCGATCACGTCGAAGGTGATTATCTCATCCGTTCGAACAACGCTGGTCTCAAGAACAGTTCTAACAGTGCTTTCATACTGATGCGGGGATTTGGCAAAAGCCGCAAAATCATGCTCACCTACCAGCAGCCCGGCTGCTTCATGCATTTTCGCCACGTCCGGCGTCTGTTCAAGCTGCCAGAAAAACCTTTCGAGGAAAGGTGATCTGGTGTCGACCAGCCGATAGAGGTAACGATAATGCTTGCCGCGAGCCGAAAAGCATGGATGGAAGCTTTCTTCGACTTCTTCTGCCCTGCAGATCCTGAGTGCACCAGGCAAAGCACTGTTCATTCCGATGATTAATTTTTCAACCGGTATCGGACACTCAGTTCTGAAAAGAACCACCTGTTCTACCGCGTGAACACCGGTGTCTGTCCGACCCGCCCCGACGCCGCGACTTTTTTCGCCGGTTATCAGTTTGAACGCCCGTTCAAGCTCACCCTGCACCGTTGGTATGTGCGGCTGATACTGATAACCGAAAAAGGCACTTCCGTCGTAGGTAACGAGCAGTTTAATGTATCTGGGAGTATTTGTCAAGGTATTTTAACCGTTAAATCGCGGATTTCCGTACAGCAAGAAATTATCATACCAGAGGTATGCCCGAAAGTAAATTGGAAAGCCGTCAGCGGTGGTTGCGAATTCGCTCGGCAACCTGGGTTTTTAGAATGTCGAGAAGCTTGAAAATCTCATCATTTGAGCCCGACACCAGTGCCACTTCAAGATTGCGCGACATTTCGCTGATCAGCTGCATTTCGCCGACAGTTGCTGATTCCATGGCACGGCCAAGTTTTTCAAGGAATTCCCCGAAGGTGATATTGGCTCTCTCAAGTTCGCTGCATGAATCCCAGACGATATCAAGATGCTCTTTTTTCATACTCTGCTACCCTCGCACTTGCTGTCATATTTGTACTTCCAGTATACCAAAAAATATACATTTGCCAAGTCTTTTGTGGCATCATAATAAAGTCTTTCAAGTTAAAAAACATGGGGGAATACATGGGCAAAATTACCGCCAGTTTCGTCGCCGGGCCGGTCAGCGTTCCTGACAAGGTGCTCGCCGCATACCATAAAAATTACGGCTCTGCCGATCTCGATACCGAATACCTCGAACTCTATAACGCCACAGAAAAAAAACTGCAGACCATACTCGGCACCCGCAATCAGGTCATGATTCAGACCGGCGAAGGCATGCTCGGCCTCTGGGGTGCCCTGAAAAGCTGTCTCAAACCCGGTGACCGGGTCGTTGCCGTCTGCACCGGCGTTTTTGGTTACGGCATTGCCGATATGGCTGAAACCGTCGGGGCCGAGGTCAGACGCTTCGCCATGCCCTATAACGAAACGGTCGCCGACTGCTCAGAACTCGAAAAAATCGTTGCCGAATTCAAGCCCCTGATGATCACCGTCGTTCATTGCGAAACCCCCTCGGGCACCCTCAACCCGCTCGGCGAAATCGCCCGCATCAAAAAAACACATGGCGTGCCGCTGCTCTGCGTCGATACGGTTGCCAGTGCTGCCGGCGTCGCCGTCGATGCCGACGCCCATGCCATCGACCTCTGCCTGAACGGCAGCCAGAAGTGCATGTCGGCGCCGCCCGATATGACCTTCGTCGCAATCAGCGAACCGGCCTGGGAAATCATCGACCGGGTCAACTACGCCGGCTACGATGCTTTCAAACCCTTCAGACACGCCCAGAAGAATTTTTATTTTCCGAATACCATGTTCTGGCACGGCCTGGCGGGACTGTCGACTGCCGCTGACCTGATACTGCACGAAGGCCTCGAAGCGGTTTTCGACCGCCATGTTCAGGCACAGAGTTACTGCATCGACCGGCTGAAAAGAATGGGAATCGAACTGTTTCCGGCTGCTACTGCGGTCAATTCACCGACGGTTACCGCTGCGAATATTCCGGCAGGCCTCAGCTGGGAAGAATTCGATCGCCGCTGCCGTGAGCGTGGCCTGGCTGTCGCGGGCAGCTACGGGCCGCTGGCCGGCAAGGTTTTCCGTATCGGGCACATGGGCAGCCAGGCTGATCTGAAGCTGTTAGAGCATGGCCTGAATATTCTGGAATCAGTATTGTGAATGATAAAGGCCTGAAAATCGGCGCTTACTATTACCCCGGCTGGCATCACTGCCGGGTGCGTGATGCGGCTTTTCCACGCGGCTGGAGCGAATGGCAGCTGGTATATGACTGCCGGCCGTCATTTGCCGGGCACGATCAGCCCAAATTGCCGATGTGGGGCGCCGAAAACGAAGCCGACCCTGAAGTCTTCGCAAAAAAGACCGCCGCGGCTGAAAAATTCGGCGTCGATTTCTTTGTATTCGCCTATTACTGGTCACGCGGCAAGCGCCTGCTCGAAGGGGCTCTCGACCAGGGCTTTCTCGGCCGTGCCGGCCGCGGTACAACCAGATTCGCTCTGATGTGGGCGAACCGCATGCCCCGCAAGGTAATGCCGATTAAAGATGCGGCTGCTCAGCTGATCGACCCGTCGCGGCTCGTTTACACCGACCCGGCCGATTTTTGTGATTTTATCAGCTTCGTGGCCGGGCGCTATTTTGTGCAGCCCGATTATTTCAAGGTCAATGGTGCCTGCTACCTAAGTATTTTCGATACAGCATTCTTCATCAGACAGCTCGGGCCGACAACTGCCGCCAGAGCGATCACTGAAGCCCGGGCAATTCTTGCTGAGATGGGTTTGAAGCTGCATCTGGTCGCCATCGATCCGATTGCCGAGCATCAGCCGCTGCTCAAAGAAATCGGTTTCGACAGCGTTACCCATTATGTTTTTCTACCCGACTGGAAAGGCGACTACCTGCAGGAATTTTCAGCCTGCGCCGCTTTGCGCCAGAAACAATGGGCCGAATACCAGCCGGCCACCGGTCTGCCTTACGTGCCCTCGGTCAGCCCCGGCTGGGATGCCAACGCCCGCGCCGCGGACTACGGCAAGCAGAAACCTCAGAGATACCCCTGGTCGCCGATAATAACAGGCAATACTCCCGAAGCTTTCGGCAATTTTCTCGATGCCGCCGCCGGTTTTGCCTGCCATGAATCGAAATACCCCCACCCCATGGTCATGATTTCATCATGGAACGAATGGAGCGAAGGGCATTATCTCGAACCCGACGTCAAAAACGGCTTCGCCCTGCTCGAACAGGTGCAGAAAGTTAAACAGCGCCACAATGCCAACCGCGATAAATAAACATGGCCGGCATTATATTCGGGCAAGTTTCACCGATTCGAATGTGACAAATGATCTGGCAAAGGACAAACAGTATAAACATGAGTGAAATTGACCTGCGCTGGCCGCTGCTTACGGTAGACGTCGAGCTGACCAATATCTGTGGTCAAAACTGTCTTTTCTGCCCACGGGAGGCAATTACCCGCCCTCAGGGGTTTATGACCTTTACGCTTTTTGAAAAACTGATCAGACAGCTGGCATCTGCAGGCTCGCGGGTAATTTTTTGCGGTATGGGCAACCCGCTTTTGCACCCCGATATCGCTGAAATAGGTCGCCTCTGCCGTTCGCTGCTGCTGAACTACGGCCTGACGGTGCAGGCCCCTGCCCTCGATGCCGTCGGCCTCGAAAAAATTGCCCAGTTACAGCCGGCTTTTATCGAGGTTTCGTTTCCGGCTGTTAATGAGAGTGAGTTTTCAGAGATTTTTCCCGGTCAGAAAATGGCCGATGCTCTCTCAGGTTTACATAACCTTGCCAGGCAACGCGGATCGAACCGCGGCATCACGATTAATGCTGTAATGACTGCTGAAAGCAAGGTTGCTGAAAGCCAGATCAAAGAATTCTGGGCCGGCCATGGCCTGCCGTGCCGTGTGCATCCCTGCCATTCGCGCGGCGGCAACCTCGAAAAAGCTGAACTGCTGCTGTCGAAACCGCGACCGGTAAAAACCTGCGGCCTGTTTGCGACACATTCGTTCATAACCTGGGAAGGGAACCTGCTCGCCTGCTGCCACGACCTCGAAAACTCGACCATTGTCGGCGATCTCAATTCAACGCTGCTGCTTGAAGCCGCCGCTCGCAAAGTCGCAATTCTGCAGAGCGGCAGCATGCCCTTCAAAATCTGCCAGACCTGCGACGAGCCCGCCGCCGGCCGCCCCCTGCCCGACCGCCCTTTCCCTGAATCGATAAAAGCCCGCTCCCGCTTTCTCAAGAAACTTTCCGGCATTTAATCTCTGTCGCCATTTTTTGAGTGGACCTGGTAGAATAAAGATAGAAGATGAATCTGGAGGAACCCTATGAGCGGACACAAACACGAAGCAAGCCTGCATGGCGGCGACAAGAAGAAAAAGCGGGTTAAAGGCTGGGTCGACCGCGTTACCGGCGGCATTGTCGTCGTGGTCATCAAGCACCCCGACGACCCTGATGCCACCGTCGAGATTTATGTGCCGGTCGAAAAATTCAAGAAGCGCACCCCAAAAGAAGGCGAATACATCTCGGTCGACATCGAAGACAACCCCTGAAATATATATAGGGAATTGAAAAACCCTCTGGAATGTGTTTTAGTAAGAG
>DAOQWI010000151.1:0-8690 GCA_035342015.1 Candidatus Ozemibacteraceae bacterium
CCGCTCGAAAACAAGGTTGACTACCTGGTTCTCGGTGGCCAGCGCATGGAAGTACCGACCGACGAAATCGTTCTGTTCAGCACCAACCTTGACCCGATGAAAATCGTCGATGACGCGTTTCTGCGCCGCCTGCCATACAAAATCAATGTTCGCAATCCGAACGTCGTTGAATACACCGATATCTGGAAATCGGTATGCAGTAAACTCGGGCTTACTTTCGACCAGGCGAATATCGATCAGGTACTTTCTCTTTATAAGCGCGATAAACGCGGTCTGCGTGCAGTTCATCCGCGCGATCTGCTTAATATTATCCGTGACCGTAAGCGCTATCTCGAAGATGGTAATGTCAATATTACCCCCGATGAAATTGTCGAAGGTTATGGTATTTATTTTGTCAGCCAGCTTACCCTTGTAGAAACCATAGAATAACTGATACAATGCAGCGGCAGGTCAGGAGAATTTCCTTGCCTGCCGCTGTTTTTCATCTCATTAAAGTGAGCTTAGCCGTTTGAACTGGCTTTTCTACTGTGAAATCATTTTTTCAGGGCTCCTGGCCGGGCTGGTAACGTCACTGGTTTCACCTGCGGGCAACCCCTGGGATCTCGTTGAAAATTTCCAGACCGGTTTGTTGACCACAGGGGTTTTCAGCGGGTTATTTGCCGGCCTGGTGTCGTCGTTGCCGGTTCTCATTATGGAAAAACGACTTTCGAAGGCCCTGACCTGTTGGATATCATCAACCTCAGTCGGGCTTTCTGTGACGATGCTGGGCGGGGTCATTTTTGCCATGGCAGCAGATTTTATCTTGTCACAGACATTGATTGCCGGAGGGGTTCTGCGGTTCTTCTGGTGGCTCAGCCTTTCGGTCTGCCTTTCTGGCTGTTTCGGCATTCTGCACGGAAGCGTCAAAATTATGTGCCGAAGTCTCATGGGGCTGACGCCGGCTCTAATAATTGCGGGGGCTTTCGTTGACCGCTTTTTTGTTACTGATGGTCAGAATCTGGTTGCTTTTCTGCTGCTGGGCGGGGTAACCGGTTCTGGCTTTGCCATCGCCTGGGAGCTTTTGAAAGAAAGCTGGCTCGACGAGCATATCAGTTCAATGGTGGTTTATCGCTATTATATCGATGGGCCTGAATTCATCGGCGGTTCAACCGATGAATGCGACCTGACTCTGACCGAAGGTCCCGAGAACCTCTTTGTAATCAGCGAAAAAGACGGAATCCATATAATTGAGGCGCACGACGAAGATATGACTCTGCGCATCAATCAGGCCCGCTTTCGCTACCGGGTGCTTGTCGATGGTGACACGATCGTGGTTGGCCAGAGAGTGTTCATTTATCACTCAAAGCTGGCACGATCACGCGATGTTCTGCCCGAAGCAACCATCTGATCGATCAGGGTTCAGAATACTGACTGCGGCGCTTTTACCGGGTTGGGAGCTTTTTCGCTGACAATCAGGTCAAGAATCCATTCGAGGCATTCAACGGTCATGATCAGGCCTTTTTTGACGTTCAGCCTGATACTGCCTTTTTTGCCAACCGTAATTGTCATTGGCCCAAGCGGGGTATCTATGAGGCCGGCAACGTTTTCGATGCCGTGATTGCGCGGGTCAATGATGTTGTATTCGGTATAACTTTCCATGTGCCCGGCCAGACGGGCCCGGCGAATCTCTTTTTCTTTCGGGTTGGTAATCACGATCGCCTTGATGTTGGTCATGCGTTCCTGCAGCTGGTTAAGATGCTGAAACTCGAATTCGAGCAGGTCGACGTGCTCGCCGGTTGCGGCAGAGAGGGCAGCGCCGAGTAGTTTCATCGGCCCGGCCTTGCCAAAAGTAACAATCAGTTTGCCGGTGATGATAAACTCACAGCTTTCGATGCGCTTGAAAAGGGTCTTGGTGGTGATACCATCAACAAGATGTTCAATCTCGAAAGGAATTATGACAGAATAGAAGCCACGAATGATCGAGTTCTCGCAGTCGCAGTCGTGAAAACCTGGAAGTTCGGTATCAATGCTGAACATGTCAGCCTTGTTCATGATGGTGTCGAAGGTGGCTTCGACGTTTTCTACCTTCATTGACCAGCACTTGAGTGATATCGAAGAGCCGGCAATTTCAATTTCGTTGATCAGCATTGTCTTCCTCCAGTTTGGTTGGCCATGTATTCTACTGCACCGGGGCCAGGCAATGTCAAGAATTCTCTGGTTTTACATTTGTCGGCTGCTGTGGTACGATTTTCCCATCGCCAATAACGGGAGTCAGTTATGATCAGACTGCTTGAGATCAGCCTCAAATCATGCTTTTTTATTGCCATTCTTCTGATTGCGTCGGTTGCCATGGGGCAAAACCCTGGCACCGCCGGCGACCCGCTGGTTTCTAAAAGTTACGTCGAACACTTTCTCAAGTTTCGATCCATGGTGCTTCCCGCCGATTCAGAGATCAGCCCGGAATCTGGAGCGATGCTGGTTGTCCGCTCAGGGCAGCTGCGACTCGAAGCCGCTTCCGGCAAGGCCGTGATTGACCTTTCGGCTGGTCGCGAAATTTCGGGTAATGCTGATATTCCATCGAATCATCTGATTCTGATTCCTGAAAGCTCCGGAATTGTTCTCAAAGCCCGCAAGTTAACCCTGATCATGGCTTCCTTCATGAATGAAGCCAGAAAGCCCTGATGTCGATGAGATTTCTCAGACGCGTTCCTGTTTTCTGGCTCATTATTATTCCGCTTTTACTGCCCGGGTTGCTGGTAGCTTCATGGCGACTGGTCTTTCGCCACATTGCCGAGCAGCGTAATGTTTTTGTCGAAACCGTCGTCGATTTTGAAGAGATCAGACAGCTTGCCCGCGAAGAGGGCTGGTCACTGAAAGAGCTTTTCGAGTCTTTACGCAAAAACGGCGCCAGTTCGGTTGCTGTATCTGAAGATACTCTCGCATCGCTCGAATCAGAAGGCAAAATAACGGTTCTCAACAGCAAAGAAATTCGCAAGCTGTCTCTTGAAGAGACTTTTGAAATGGACCCGCCGGCCGGAACCAACACACTCGGCTCGTTATGGGTTCACAGTGATGACACGGCCCTTCTCGACCGTATCGAACAGACCCTTTCCTGGAAAATTCCGGCTGACCGCCTGGTGCGCATTCATCGCAACCTGTTGCTGATAAATAAATCGAGCAAGGGTTTTCGCGAACGCGTTGGGCTCGGGTTTTCGTCTGAATACTTCCAGATGGCTGATGATGCCGGTCTTGGTCTGGTTGTAAGAGTTTTCAATTATCCCGGCCTTACCGCCGATGCCGCCGCAAAGATTATCAATTCGATACCGACACCGGCAAGCGTTTCGGCACTGCTTTTTGCCGAAGAAGAGATGCTTGGCTCAAGAGGCGAGTTGAATAAGATAGTCGCGCTGTTCAAAGACCGGTCTTATCGCATCGGCTGGGTTGAGTTCAACCTTCAGGATGGCATCGAAAACTATCTGAAGGGGCTTGCCACCAGCCGCCCCTTTGTCAGAGTTCACAGCATCAGCCGCAAAGAGCTCGATCAGGTTTACAACGTAAAGCGTTCTGTGGCGCGCTGGGTAAGAGCGGTCAAGGATCGCAGCCTGAAAATGCTCTACATTCGATGCTTTTTTCAGGATGACAAGAAGTTTATTGAGAATCTTGCAACCTTTAACCTCGATTATTTGAGTCGAACAGTAAAGGAGCTCAATGAGGCAGGTTTTAGAGTTGCAACGACTCCGGCTGAACGCATGCATGAGCCTCGCCATATTGTCGGAAAAATGAGCGTTTATGAAGTGCTGGCAATCGGCATTGCTTTGTTTATGGGGCTTCTGATTCTCATGCGTGTTTCATTCATGCCGTCGCTTGATGCAAACTGGTCACTGATCTTCGTTGCTGCCTTTCTGTTCTGCTTCATGGTGATGTCGCGCAGCACTTTTATCGCCGTATCAGGTCTGGTCGGTGCGGTTACCTGGTCATGTATCGGAGTAATCGTTGCCATGCAGAGACTGCAGGTCACAGACACCGGGTTTTTCAGAAGTCTGCCGCGCTTTGTATTGAGCATGGTTCTGCCGTCGGTTATCGGCGGCCTTCTTATTGCCGGTATTTATTCCGAGATCGAATTTTTGCTCAAATTCGAACAATTCAGGGGAATCAAGCTGGCGTTTATTCTGCCCCTGCTGATAACCGGCCTTTGGGCGTTGCGGCAGTATGGTCGAGGCTGCTTCGCTCTTCTGCACAAGCCGGTTACTCCGGTTGGCGGCATTCTTCTTGCAGTTGCTGCTGCCAGCGTGGCATTGTATGTGCTGCGATCAGGAAATGTCACCTTTCTCAAGCCTTCTGAGACCGAAGATGCCTTTCGTACATTTCTCGAAAACATTCTGGTAGCCCGTCCCCGTAATAAAGAATTTCTGGTTGGTTATCCGGCCGGGCTGCTGTTTATCTTTTTTTATCTGCGGCGCAATTTTGCCATTCTGCCTTTGCTGGCAGTATTTATGCAGATGGGTCAGGTTTCGGCAGTTAATTCGCTGTGCCACTTTCATACCCCGCTGATGTTGAGTCTGCTGCGAATTTTCAACGGGCTCTGGCTTGGTGTTGTTATTGGCCTGGGCGCGGTTCTGGTGCTTGCCTTTTTCAATCTTGTGCTGAAGCTTGGTGCAGAAAAAGAGAAAAAGGCATTTGTGGCCGGCTATTTCGGTTTTGGCAATGCTGGCGACGAGCTGCTCTGGAAATCTTTCTACCGCAGGTTCGCTGCCGAAAAACCCGATTACCGTTTCGTAATTTTGAATCGCACTGATGCTTCAGATGAAGGCGGAATACCCGCTAATGTAAGTTTTACCGGTCGTCGCAATCTTTTTGCAGTTGCAGAAGAACTTTTGAGCTCAGAAATCTTTGTGATCCCGGGTGGCAGTGTTCTTCAGTCTGTAACCAGCCGCCTCAGCCTGGCATATTATATGATGCTGGTTTCATTCGCCAGACTTTGCGGTGTCAAAGTAATTCTTCCGGCGCAGGGGCTTGGGCCTTTCAGAAATAACAATGTTCTTGACCGACTGCTCGCGGGTTGGCTTGCAATAGAGTTTGCTCAGTCAGCGTATTTCAGTGTCAGAGATTCTGAATCAGCAGATCTGGCAAAAGAAATTGCCGGGACTGCGATTGTTAATACAGGAGCCGACCTGGTTTTTCTTAACGAGGTTCAGGCTGATGGCAGGTCTGCGAAACATAAGGGAAATCTGCGGGTTGCGGCAATTATAAGATCATCAGTCGCCGGCAGCGAAAAAATTGCCGCCGACCTTGTCAGCATGAAAGCCGAGCTCGAAAATCTGACCTTGACACCGGTAGCATTTCAGCCGGGTGAAGATGAAAAAGTCTGGCGAAAAGCCGGCTGGCAGGGGGATATTCTTTATGCCCGCGAGCCTTTGCAGGCTCTGGCTGATTTTGATGTCGTTGTTTCAATGCGACTGCATGGCTGTATTGTTGCGACCACCCTCTCGGTTCCGTGGGTCGGGATTGCTTATGACCCCAAGGTGACGGCTTTTGCTTCGGCATGTCGCTGGCAGTTCTGCTGTTCTCCTTCAGAACTTACCCGCGCCTGGCTCGAAGAAAAACTCAACGTTATTGCCGGCCGCCGCCAGGAACTCGCGGATCGACTGCATCGAATCACCGGCGAAAATCGCCGGGCGGTCAGCGAAGATTTTGCCGTTATGCTGCAGAAAATCTGAAGATAAAAAAATAACCGGTGTCTGCAATTGCAGACACCGGTTGTTTTTTTACCGATCAGTAGCGGTAGTGATTGGGCTTATAGGGGCCTTCAACCGGAACGCCGATATATTCAGCCTGTTTCGGGGTCAGCTTGGTGAGTTTGACGCCGATCTTTTCGAGATGAAGTCTGGCAACTTCTTCGTCGAGTTTCTTCGAAAGAGTGTAAACGCCAACTTCATGATTGTTCTGCCACAGATCGAGCTGGGCAAGAGTCTGGTTGGTGAATGAGTTGCTCATGACGAAGCTGGGGTGACCGGTGGCGCAGCCGAGGTTAACCAGGCGGCCTTCGGCAAGAATGTAGATCATTTTGCCGTCTTTGTAGGTGTATTTGTCAACCTGAGGCTTGATGTTGGTCTTCTTGATGCCGGGCCAGCCTTCGATTTTTGCCATCTGAATTTCGTTGTCAAAGTGACCGATATTGCAGACGATAGCCTGGTCTTTCATTTTGCTGCAGTGTTCTGCAGTGATGACATCTTTGTTGCCGGTTGTGGTGATGTAGATATCAGCAGAACCGAGGGTATCTTCGACGGTTTTGACTTCAAAGCCTTCCATGGCGGCCTGCAGAGCGCAGATCGGGTCTATTTCGGTGACGATAACGCGGGCGCCGAAATTGCGCATGCTCTGGGCGCAGCCTTTGCCGACGTCGCCGTAACCGCAGACAACTGCGACTTTGCCGGCAACCATAACGTCGGTGGCGCGCTTGATACCATCGGCGAGACTTTCGCGGCAGCCATAGAGATTGTCGAATTTTGACTTGGTTACCGAGTCATTAACGTTAATAGCGGGGAAAAGAAGGCTCTTTTCTTCCATCATTTTGTAAAGTCTGTGAACGCCAGTGGTGGTTTCTTCGCTGACACCCTTGATGTTTTTGGCGATGTTGGTCCATTTTTTCGGTTCGCTCTTGAGGGTCTGCTTGAGCAGAGCGATCAGCTGGGCTTCATCTTCGCCATCGGGAGTGCGGTCGAGAACCTTGGGGTTCTTTTCTGCCTGGGTGCCGAGGTGAACCATCAGGGTTGCGTCGCCACCGTCGTCGACGATGAGATTCGGGCCCTGGCCATCCGGCCAGATGATGGCTTCACGGGTGCACCACCAATATTCTTCGAGGGTTTCGCCCTTCCAGGCGAAAACTGGAATGCCGGCCTTGGCGATCGCGGCGGCGGCTGTGTCCTGGGTCGAAAAAATGTTGCAGCTGCACCATCTGACGTCAGCGCCGAGTTCGGCGAGAGTTTCGATGAGAACGGCGGTCTGTACGGTCATGTGAAGCGAACCCATGATTCTGGCTCCGCGCAGCGGTTTTTTCTTGCCATATTTTTCACGCAGAGCCATCAGGCCCGGCATTTCGTGTTCGGCAATCTCGATTTCCTTGCGGCCAAGCTGCCAGAGATCAATGTCTTTGACTTTGTAGGGAAGTCTTTTGGTTGAGGTCACTTTTTCTTTCTCCATGGCGGTTTGCTTCATTAAAAACAACTCCTTAAAATTTCCCGTTAACCGGGCTTTAAAAACAGGGTTTCATTATCGCACCAGCCTGATTGATTGTCAATTTATCTGGCTGAATTTTGCCGGGGTTCGACCGTAAAAACCACATGCTTCTGCAGTCCCCACTTTTCAACGGCGGCCTTGAGCTGATAATACTGTCTGGCGTAATACCAGTCGCCTTCGTTGGTTATTTTGAATCCAAGTAACTGCTGAAGTCTCTTCAGAACCGATATCATAGCCGGCCGATCTTCAGCCGGCATTTTTTCGATCTGCTCGATGAGAGTTTCAAAAAGACTGAATTTTTCGCGGTTGAATTCGGCCGCGATTTTTTTCTCTATTTTTTTCTGCACTTCTTCACATGTCTGGCGGGCTTCTTCGTCGCCGGGATTGTGCTGCAGTATATGCCAGCTGTTAGTCAGGCGTTTTATGTTGATTTTGAGCGGTAATTCGGCTGTAAGTTCGTGAACCAGCATTTTGGCGGCAAGGGTCATGATCTGGCTGCCAAGAAAAGCGCCAACGGCAGTGCCGGGGCCCGGTGCCACAAGCGAACCGACAGCGGCGCCAAGACTGGCACCGCTGACGCTGACAGCGCTGATTGAGGCAGTTTTGATGATGGTGATGCCGATAAAGCTCAGCATTGAGCCGTCTTTAATGCACTCGGCAATTACTTTGCCGAGATTTTTGTTTTTGCCTGCCTGACTTATGAGTTCGGTTCCTGCCTTGGTGAGGGCAACCGTCGAAAACTTGCGCAGGGTTTCAGAAATTGCCTCTGACAGAATGCCGATATTGAGCTTGTCGAAAAAATCTGAAAGCATATCGAAGACCGGCCCGAGCGAACCGGAAGCCGCCAGATGCGGAATTGTCTGGATCATCCGGTATGCAACCCGGTCAAGAGAGACTACGAAGTTGCCGGAATATTTGAACCTTATGCCTTCGCGATCTTCTCTGACTTCGCTGAAGTAGAAATCGTATGAGATTTCCTGGTTGCTCGAAACCAGATAACTGTCATGCTTGAGTTTGAATGGCAGTTTGCCCTGAAATATGCCTTCGCCGCTTATTGAAACAAAATAGCGCCTGATTGCGGTGTCATAAAAGTGACTGCGAACTTTGACACTCAGATTGTCGGTTTTGTCGAGCTTTTCGAAAAGTGCCAGGGTGGCCCGGTCAAGAGCCGTAGCCGTTCCCTTCAGACTTTTTTCAACAGCTGCCGAAAAGCTTATACGCAGTCTGCCGGTGGAGCTTTCTTCGGGTGCAGCCTGGATTGGTGCTGAAAGCAGCGAAACGATCAGCAGCAGAGCAAACAGAAGGCTGAAAAGGCTTTTTCTGAGTTTTGCCATCAAAATAACCTCACAAATGATTGTACGGTTTTTAATTCTACCCGAAATTTATTGGTTACGGAACCAGCAACCTGTGTTTGCAGGGTAAACGTAAACTTTTTTCTTTCCAACAGCGTGTTACGGCATGTCAGTCGTTGCAAC
>DAOQWI010000152.1:0-8587 GCA_035342015.1 Candidatus Ozemibacteraceae bacterium
GGTTGCTTACATAAAGAGTAATATTCTTATCCGATGCCTTTTGATTTAAAATCTCCTTTGTGGTTTCTTGAGACAAAAATCTAGGGGATTGATTTTGTTTTGCGAAAAACCTAAGAAAAACCAGTAATAAAAGATAAGAAAGCAGAAGAATCAGGTATATTTTTTTATTCTTACTCAAAGATTTGTCGTTTCACTTTTTTCTTTTATCATCTCTAACTGATTTTACCGCATTGGTGTTTTGCATCGCGCCTTATCTGTATTTATCTCTCAGATGGAAGATTATGGGTAACTGCTGATGCCAGACTGAAACAGGTGTTGGTATACCATATTGCTGCAGTTTTTTATCAACTGCCACAACAGCACCGACCAGTTTGGCTTATTATACGGGGCGCAATAATCCAGGTCTTCTTTTTACTGGCTGCTGAATGCTCTGGTCAGAGAATGAACCAGTCGGGTCGGCTTGGCTTCTCTCTGAAGATACATGAAGATGGACTGCAAGGTGCTTTAAGTATGGCGAATCTGCTGCAGTTTTTGCATTCTGGCTGAAGGGCGGGTTTGGAACTTTTTTCTCGTTTCATTCGAGCCTCCTCAAAATAGATTCTAAAATATATATCGACATAATCGCCCGATCCGGAAAGTACAAAAACAGACAAACCCGGCAGTTTTTGTTTTAACTGCCGGGCTGTAATATCCTTTTGGTGCTGGTTTCGGCGAAAATTATTCGTGTTCGCGGGTTTCGAAGAATTTGATTTCTGGCCACTCTTTCATGACGTAGTTGAGACGCCATTTGTCGGGAGCCATGAAAGTCAGGGCTTCTGCCGTATCGTATGACAGGCTGGTCTTGTAGCGCTTCTTGAATTCTTCGAGTTTGGCTTCGTTGTCACTCGCTATCCAGCGTGCGATAGAAAATTCGACGTGTTCATAAATTGCGTCGACAGAATACTCTTCTTTGAGGCGCGACATGGTGACGTCGAACTGCAAAACGCCGACGGCGCCAAGAATGTAATCGTTGCCGAACAGCGGCCGGAAAACCTGTACCGCGCCTTCTTCAGAAAGCTGCAGCAGACCTTTCTGGAGTTGCTTGGTTTTCAGCGGATTTTTCAATATGACCCGTTTGAAAATTTCGGGGGCGAAATTCGGAATTCCGGTGAATTTAAGTGGCTCTTTGATTGAAAATGTATCACCGATTTTGATGGTTCCGCGATTGTGAATGCCGATAATGTCGCCGGGGTAGGCTTCTTCGACGTTCTGGCGATCCTGGGCCATGAAAATCGTGGCATTTGCCAGGGTGATTTCTTTGCCGAGGCGGTGATGCATGACCTTCATGCCGCGGTTGAATTTGCCCGAGCAGATGCGCACAAAGGCGATGCGGTCGCGGTGCGCCGGATCCATGTTGGCCTGAATCTTGAACGCAAAACCCGTAAATTCAGGTTCATACGGCGAAACCAGACGGGTTTCGGTTGGCCGGGGTGTCGGCGGCGGTGACAGTTCGACAAAGGCGTCGAGGAGTTCCTGGATGCCGAAGTTGTTCAGGGCACTGCCAAAGAAAACCGGAGTTTGATTGCCCTTGAGATAATGCTCATGGTCGAAAGGTGACGCAGCGCCGGCGAGCAATTCAAGGTCGTCACGCAGTTCCTGGGCCTGGAACCCAAGTATATCGTCGAGTTTCGGGTCGTTAAGATCATTGATGGTGATCGTATCCTGCGGGCGTCTTGCTTCGCCGGGCCTGAAAAGAACGATTTCCTTGCGGTAGATATTGTAGACGCCTCTGAAGGTTTTGCCCATGCCGATTGGCCACGAAAGCGGCGCACATTCAATCTGCAGCTTGTCTTCGATTTCCTGCATCAGGTCGAGAGGCATGCGGCCTTCGCGGTCGAGCTTGTTGATCAGGGTAATGATCGGGGTGTTGCGCATGCGACAGATTGACATCAGTTTTTCGGTCTGGGTTTCGACGCCTTTGACGCTGTCGATGACCATGAGAGCACTGTCGACCGCGGTCAGAACCCGGTAAGTATCTTCAGAAAAGTCCTGGTGGCCGGGGGTGTCGAGAAGGTTGATCTCGAAGTCACGGTAGTCAAACTTCATTACCGAGGTGGTAACCGAGATGCCGCGTTCCTGTTCGATTTTCATCCAGTCGCTGGTGGCGTGGCGGTCTGATTTGCGAGCTTTGATGGCGCCGGCCATCTGAATGGCGCCGCCGAAGAGCAGCAGTTTTTCGGTCAGAGTGGTTTTACCGGCGTCAGGGTGACTGATGATGCCGAAACAGCGGCGCCGGTCGATTTCTTTCTTGTTGTGTTTGTGCATAGACTCCTCGCTACCAGTGAAGTAGGGGAAATACTATACAGCAAAACCTTGTGACGGTCAATAAAACTCAGGCTGCGATGTCGAGGCGGCCCTGCATCATCTGCTTGATTTGAAGAGCCCGGGTGAGCTCCGCCATGTCGGGGTTATCTTTTCCCGGCGGCATCATGGCATTGTTGATTATTTCGTTTGCTTCTTTGATCGCCTGTTTCGGGTCATTGGTGGCCGATGCGGGGTTTGCCTGAATTTTGGCCTGATTCAGCATATAGCGGTAGCGCTCGACCGGTTCGAGGTTGAACATGCCTTCGGCAGGCCGGCTGTTAAGGGTGAAACTGTCGCCGGCTTCAGGCGGTTTTTCTTTTTTGAGCCAGTCGGCAAGGTTGGCCGAGCGCAGCGAACCGGTTTCCAGAATGTTGCTTTTGTTCTGGAGATTACTGTTAGATCCCGGGTTAAGGACAGTGTTATGAGATTTGTCGATATTCATGCCTGCTTATCCTTGTCTGTCTATGTCTGTGCATGTTATCGGCATTTTGCCGGTGCGAGTTTAACCAGAAAAAGCGATCTGTTTTGGCAGCGGGTTTCACATAACTGTGGTAGAATTGTGAAACTAAATCTGCTTCGAGGTTTCAATCATGTCTGATGCGAGAAAATTTGCCGAACAACTCATTGATTTCTGTTACGCCAGCCCGACGGCTTTTCATGCCGTGGCTGCTACCAGAGCACTTCTCGAAAAGAATAAATTTCAGCAGCTTGAAGAAGGCGAAGACTGGAAAATCAAAGCCGGTGGCCGTTACTTTGTCGTTCGCAACGACTCGGCATTGCTCGCATTTGTTGCCGGCAGCAAGCCGGTTACCTCTGTCGGTTTCAGAATTATCGGTTCCCATACCGATTCACCCTGTTTTCGCATTAAACCGGCACCGGAAATGGTTGCCGAAGAAAAATATCTGAAGCTCAACACCGAAGTATACGGTGGCCCGATTCTCAGCACCTGGTTTGATCGCCCTCTGGCAATCGCCGGCCGTGTTGTCTGCCGCAGTCGCGATGCTCTTAACCCTTCTGTGAAGCTGGTTAATATTGCGCGGCCGGTTTGTGTGATCCCAAATATCGCCATTCACATGAACCCCGATGCCAACAACGGGTTTGTGCCGAACAAGCAGACCGATCTGCTGCCGATGCTTGGTCAGATCAGCCAGAAACTCGAGGAAAAGGGTTATCTCGTTGGTCTGCTTGCAAAAGAACTCAAAGTAAAGGCCACCGATATCATCGATTTCGACCTGTTTCTTTACGAATACGAAAAGGGCAGTCTGATCGGTGCCCGCGAAGAATTTATCTCTGCCGGCCGTATCGATAACCTTGGCTCGGTACTGGCAAGCGTTTCTGCTCTCTGCGAAGTGAAAAAACCGTCCGCAACCTGTGTGATTGCAGCTTTCGATCACGAAGAGTGTGGCAGTTCAACCAGACAGGGAGCCGATTCTGAGATCCTCGCCGAACTGCTCGAGCGTATTGTTCTTGCAACCGGTGGTGGCCGCAGCGAATATTTCAGGGCTCTGTCCCGATCGTTTATCGTTTCGTGCGATGGTGCCCACGCAGTGCACCCGAATATGGGCGGAAAAGCCGACCCGACTTCGCGGCCGATGCTCAATGGCGGGGTTGTGATCAAGCTCAGCGCCAACCGCAGTTATACTTCAGACGCCGTTTCTGGTGCTGCTTTCATGCAGGTCTGCGAAAAGGCCGGCGTCAGGGTACAGCGTTTCGTTAACCGCTCCGATATGCGTGGTGGTTCGACTATCGGGCCGATTTCTTCTACCCACGTCAGTATTGCTTCAGTCGATGTCGGGATTCCGATGCTTGCGATGCATTCAATCCGTGAACTGTGCGGTGTCGAAGATAATCTGGCCATGTTCAAAGCCCTGCTCGAATTCTACAACTGCTAGAGGTTTTATGCGCAGTGTTTTGCGAAAGGTTGTTTATGCCGTCGGGCTGGTAGTTACCAGCCTGGTGGTGATGCTTGTCTACACGGTTAATGAAATGATCAACCGCCCGGTTCTCGCCAACCCAGGACGATTGAGTGATAATGATTACATCGAGCTCAAGGGCAAGACCGAAGATGGTATCGATATTCATGCGGTATTCTACAAAGGTGCCCCTGAAGCTGCTACGCTGATTTTATGTCATGGCCACGGCGTTAATCTGATGCGCCTGGACGACATGGTCGGGTTTCTGCGCCGGGCCGGCTACAGTCTGCTTTTGCCAGATTTCAGGGCACACGGCCGCAGTGGCGGCAAATACTGTACTATTGGCCTGCATGAGTGGAAAGATCTACGGGCGGCTATCGATGCTGCGAAAGAAAAAGGGCTCATTGCGTCGACGACGCCAATTGCAGCCTATGGCAGGTCGATGGGCGCGGCAACGCTGATCAACGGGGCCGAAAACCTGCCAGAAATAAAAGCTTTCATTCTTGAATCGAGTTTTGAAAGCCTGCGCAGGATTGCAGCCCGTGATGCCTGGAACAACCTGCTGATTCCGGATACTCCGGTTACCGATCTGGCTTTCTGGATCACGAAGCAGGTTACCGGTATAGATTATGCTTCAAACAGCCCCGAAAGCAAAACGCGCGGTATCAGTAACCGGCCGGTTTTTCTGATTCATGACGAAAAAGATATTCGGGCCGATATGAATGCTTTCAGTTCTCTGAAGAGTCGCCTGCCGCAGGCGCAGACATGGTCTGTGCCTGATGCCTGGCATGTCTGTGCTCATCATAAGGCACCGGTAGAATTTGAAATGCGTTTTTTGAATTTTCTTTTCATGTCGGGGGTTCCCGGCAGGCAGTAGTTAACCACTGGCAAACATTCGCGTACATTTATACATATTTACACACATTTCACACAGTCACAGAAAGGTCACATCATGAACCGTCTTCAGCGAAAACTCATTAAAGCCCGTCACAAACTTGCCTGGCGAAAAATCGAAGGGCTGGTTTTTCTTCTGATTTTTGGCGGCATTTTTGGTTTTGTTGGCTACAAAATGGGCGTTTCGAATATGTTCAACACAATCATGAAGACTGCCCACGACTTGCTCATGAATACAGTATTCTACATCATGGGTATCACAGTGATGGCCGGTGCTCTAGGCAAACTGCTCGTTGAGTTCGGCGTCATCAGATTGCTGGAAATGGTTCTGGCGCCTTTGATGCGCCCGCTGTTCAATCTGCCGGGTGTGGCTGCCCTTGGCGGTCTTATGACCTTCTTTTCTGACAATCCAGCCATTATCAGTCTTGCTCACGACCGTAATTTCAGCGGTTACTTCAAAAAATACGAGCTGGTGTCACTGACCAATTTCGGCACCGCTTTCGGTATGGGGCTGATCGTCATTACTTTTATGGTCGGAAAAGGTTTCGCCGCCGCCTCTCTGGTCGGCCTGGCAGGCGCCGTTGCCGGTGCCATCGTGTCAACCAGGCTGATGCAGAAGTTTATCAGGCCGCTGATTAAAGAGCCGGAATCTGAGCCAGCTGCAAATACCGAGCCACCAATTGTCGGTGATATATCATTCAAATCAAAGGGGCCGATATTTCTGCGTTTTCTCAATGCGATTCTCGACGGCGGCAAACAGGGCGTCGATCTTGGCCTGGCTATTATACCCGGCGTTCTTATAATCAGCTCGATGGTCATGCTTTTTACATTTGGTCCGGCTGATGCGGCGGCAGGCTACCAGGGACTGGCCTATG
This sequence comes from Candidatus Ozemibacteraceae bacterium, assembly GCA_035342015.1. Taxonomy (GTDB): domain Bacteria; phylum Muiribacteriota; class Ozemobacteria; order Ozemobacterales; family Ozemobacteraceae; genus Rifleibacterium. Next base: position 6,026 of record DAOQWI010000152.1, read on the forward strand.
AAGGGGTGCCGGTAATGCCATGGCTGGCTGGCAAATTTGCCTGGCTGTTTAAACTGCTTTTCGGCTTTACCAGCCCCGAGCTGATCGCTTTTCCGATTACCAGTCTTGGTGCTGTTGGTGCAGCTCTTTCGCTTATCAGCACTTTTATTAAGCACGGTGTTGTCGGTGGTAATGAAATCGCCGTGTTTACTGCCATGGGTATGTGCTGGAGCGGCTATCTGAGCACGCACACCGCGATGCTGGATGCGCTGAAATACCGCGAGCTGACATCAAAGGCTCTGATTTCTCATACGGTTGGCGGTTTGGTAGCTGGTGTTGCTGCGCACTATCTCTATATTCTGATCTATTAAATGTAGAGCAGTTTGAAAGCGATGATGTAGAGAATTATGGCTCCGGCGGTTTCGACCCGCTTGCCAAAAGATTCTGACAGTCGGCGGCCCATAACGATGCCTGTATAGGTCATTATTGCCGCAGTGATGCCGATAATGATTGCCGGTTTCAGCAATGACATGCGGGCAATGCCCATGCCAAACCCGACCCCCAGAGCGTCGATGCTGGTGGCAACCGAAAGCCCCACCAGCGACCAGCCACGCGTCGGGTCGGCGGCGGCTTCAGATTCTTTCTTCTCGTCGTCAGATGCATCATCACCAGAGATGCTTTCTTTGAACATTTTGGTCGCAATGATGAACATCAAAGTAAAAGCGATCCAGTGGTCGACATCTTTTATATACTCGTAGACCGAGCTGCCGACAGTCCAGCCAATTATCGGCATGAGAAACTGAAACAGCCCGAAATGAAACCATAACCTGAAGCAGGCACGCCGGCATGGCCCCCTGGTTCCTACCGCCATGCCGACGGCGAAGGCATCGCAGCCGAGAGCAAAGGCAACACCGAAACTGAAAATGAAGTCATTGAGAGTCATGGAGATTATTTGTTTAATGTGGTAAGATGGCGGCAGTATAACATAGCCAGTGTTTTTGTTGTAGCAAAACCTTTGGAGAAGGCGTTTTGAAAAATCCGTTACTCGAAAAATGGGAAGATCGGCTGCAGAATCTTTTCAATCGTATTGACCACATTCTTGAAGAAAAATACGGTGAGCTTTATCCTCTCAGGCCAAATCGGCCGGCGCATGGCAGGGGTGTCACACCAGATGCCGACGGTTTATTTGATCTGGGTGTTTCATTCTCGGTTGGTATTGGCTCTCAGTTTGGGCCGGGTTATGTATTCAGGGTCAAGCTTGCAACTCTGAACCGCGTGCCCGACGATCTTGTCGAAAAAATTGAGAATGAAGTCGTTGAACTGCTTACGACTGAGCTGCCAAAAGAATTTCCCGGTAAAGAACTCCGGGTGGCCAGAGATGGACATGTTTACAAAATTTTTGGCGATCTCGACCTCAACTGAACCCCGAGCAAGGCCCTGAACAAGGGAAGGAATCATAGAAAGAGCGGGCAGGTCAACAGGTCTGCCCGCTCAGCCATTTAGAAATAAAAAAAAACTGCTGGATTTTTTTCTGATTTTTTATATATCACTCGGCTTGTCTTGTCATAAGTTGTACACGAAAGTCATGAAAACAGGAATTGCATAGCTCCGGCAGGAGCAGACAACTATGGTTGAAAAGGCCGAAGACAGTAAAAGGGTTAAATGCCCATGGTGTGCCGAACTGATAATGCCAGAGGCATTGGTTTGCCCTTTCTGCCGGTCTAAAGTGTCAGATATGCCTGTTGCCAAAAAAGTCGCCGGTGCTGGCAAACCCGAGGACGGCCGACCCAGCATGCTGCGCGCCATGGTTCTCAATCTGGTCTGTCCGGGAATGGGCGCCTGGAAACTTGGTCACAAAACCAGAGGTGCGATTTTCTTTTTTCTTGTGACCGCCTCTCTTCTGATCTACGCAGCAGAGATTGTGCCGGCAATTCAGAAAGAGGTCGACGTTGCTCTCAGAACCGGAAAAACCACGGGTCTGACAAAACTTGAGACCGATCTAAAAGATAACGCCTGGCTTGATATTACTTTTTATATATATGTCTGGTCATTTTTCGACATTGTTTTTCTGGTGAAGAATGCGAAAAAAGCTGAATCCGGGAGTGGCAGTTGAGTAAAAACGCAAAATCTCAGTCAGGGAAAGGGCAGAGCATGTATCTGCCGGTTCTTCTCTGCTTTCTGCCGCTTCTATCTCTGAATTTTGCCATCAGTTTTCTTGCCGGTATCGACACTCACTGGAAACGCCAGGAACAAAAAGAACTGGCACAACAGGAAGTAGAGGCTCTCTCTGCCGGTGCCGATTTTCCCTTTCAGTTTGCCCGACGTGGCGGCGATTTTATCAATGCTTTCAAATCACTGGTAGAGGCCGATTTAAAGCCGGCCCAGATGGCTTCGAGCCTGCGGCAGAGGTCTGAAAAAAACTTTCGCTGGCCATTTCCGCAGTATGAGCTATTTCTTTTCCATATACCTGATAATGGTGCCAGCACCGACATGCTTTTGTCGCGTACAGACTACATGTTGAGAAAAAGGGCTTTCTGTCGGGCCTTTGAGCATCTTGTGCGCACCAATCGTGGTGAAAAAATG
>DAOQWI010000153.1:0-8574 GCA_035342015.1 Candidatus Ozemibacteraceae bacterium
TTGGTAAAGGAACAAATTTCTGGTTCAGTATCCCATTCGCAGTCGAGAAAGCCAGGTCTGACTCGACTGCTGAGCCGATCGTAGAAAAACAGACCGGCAGCGTCATTGCAACCGCAAAAAGTTCGGAGGTAAAGACCGAGCAGCCTGAAGAAACTCCGCCCCAACGTGATAACTGGCTGGTTCTGCTTGGCGACGACAACAACACCAATTTTCTCGTGGTTCAGGCGATGCTGACAAAAATCGGTGCCCGTGTCGATTTTGCCGAAAACGGCCATGAGGTAATTCTTGCTCTGAAACGCAAAAAATACGACCTCGTGCTGCTTGATCTGCACATGCCGATGCTCGATGGCTTCGAAACCTACAGTCTGATTCAGCGGAACATCAGGGAGGGCTTTTCTTACTCGGTTCCGGTGGTTGCAATAACTGCAGATGCTTTTGCCAAAACCAGAGAAACGTGCTTTGAGATGGGTATGCAGGATTTCATAAGCAAGCCATTTAATATGCCGGACTTTATTGCGACGGTTAAAAAGTGGCTGCCCAGGAAGTAAGTTTTACTTGATGTCCTGGGTGACAATGTTTTCCCAGCCCGGTGGCGGAGGCACGATCATGAATCCCTTTATTTTGCTGTGCAGCGCCTTTGCCGGGTGGTCACCTGGATTGTCAGTCAGATATGCCTGGAGGATCTGCTCGGCGGCAGGAAAATTGCGGTTCTGCAGCTCGGCCGAAGCGGCGTGGTAAGCATCGCGCGCTTTCTCGGCATGCGCCAGAGCCGCCCGGTCGGGGTCATTTCGGTCGGCGAGAACTTCGTAAACATTAACCAGGTTGGTTTTGCCGGCTACTTTTAATTTGGCGAGGCAGCGCGAAACAATTACCGATTCGGCAAGAGTCGCGGTTTCCTCACTGACAAGGATTTCGGTGCCAAACAGCTTGTTGCCGGTTTCCAGGCGGGCAGCGAGGTTGACGTTGTCGCCAATTACCGTGTAATCGAAGCGCATTGTCGAACCCATGTTGCCGACCACGACAATGCCGGTGTTGATCCCGATTCTGGCTCTGATCTCGGGCTTGCCTTCCTGTCTCCATTTTTCGCGAAGTTTTCTCAGTGCCCGTTGATTCTCAAGGGCACAACGGCAGGCTCTGATTGCGTGGTCTTTCTGGTCGACCGGTGCCCCGAAAACCGCCATGATCGCGTCGCCTTCGTATTTATCGAGAAGCCCGTCGAATTTGAAAATGATGTCGGTCATTGCGGTAAGATATTCATTGAGAAGGCTTACCACATCGAGGGGCGACATGCCTTCTGACAGTGCTGTGAAGCCTTCGATATCAGAAAAGAAAATTGTCAGGTTGCGTTCTTCGCCGTGCAGATTGAGCTTGGCCGGATTTTTGAGAATTTCATTGACAACCGAGGCGGTGACATAGTGCTGAAAAGCGGTTTTGATGCGCATTTTCTCAGAAAGTTCGAGATAATAGCGGTGGCCGATCGAGAACATGAACGAAGCTGCAGCAGCGAAAACGGCCGCAGACACGTCTATGGGTTTCCCGTAAAGGGTCAGTGAAATGAAGGAACAGCACAGAAGAATCGCGATGGTTGCTGATGTCAGAAAGAGCGAGCCAAAAAGCTGCAGGTGATTGAGCAGCAGAAACATCATGGCCAGAGTCAGGACTGCAGCAAGAAGCAGAGATGGCCATGCCGGTGCCGGAACCAGCCATCTGCGTTCGAGCAGGTTGCGAATTGCTACCGCGTTCATGAAGGGCGAGAATTCATTGCCGCTCACAGGCGTGTAGAGCTTTTCTTCGGTCATCGAGCTCGCGGCACCGATAATGACAATGCGGTCTTTGAGTGCTTCGGCCGGAATATTACCGTGATACAGGTCGTAAAAAGAGAAAGTGCGGAAACTGCGGCAGGGAATGTCGTAATTGAGCAGCATATACTCGCTGTTCATCAGAGGAACACGCATTTCACCGGCCGGCAGTTGGAAAATCAGCTCATTGCCGGCGGTTTCTACCTGGTCTGGCCGCAAGTCATGAAAGAGCCGCACAAGTTCAGTCTGAAAGGAAAGAACCGTTTCTTCGCGTTCGTTGGTAAAAGCCACAGAAACTGCTCTGACAGCTTCATCGCGGAGCTGTTTGAAATAGCTTGGCGCAGCGACTGTCGCACGTGCCAGAAGTGGAAACGGCGGTGTCATGCGACGGTCATCGCGGCGGAAGGCCCTGACGACGATTTTTCCGGAGGCTTTTACCGCCTCGACGAATTCTTCATCGATTTCAGGCGCTTCATCGCTGGAGGCGGCAAAGAAAACGTCGAGGCCGACGGCTTTTGGATTATGCCGGTTAAGCTGATCTATGGCTGTGGCATAGACTTCGCGATTGCCCTGATACAGGCCCTGAATACCAAGAACAGATCGATCGTCGATCAAAACAACGGTGATTTCATGGTTTACTGGCGGTACAGGGGTGAAACGACGAAGAAAAGAAAGGCTGCCGGCGCTGGAGCTGTTGATTTTCAGACGGGCCGAGAGCCATAAATCAGCAAGCCAGGTGTCAAGGCCGGCAAAAAGCCCCTGAAATAAAAAGAGACAGAGCAGCAGCAGTCCGGTAAAAACCAGATTTGCTGCGACTCTGCCTCGATTTTTCAGATATGCTGGCAAGTTAAATTAATGCTTCGGTTTGTGTGGGTGGTGGGAGCCAGATGGGCCGTCGATCGGTTTGGGCTTGTAAGGAATTTTAGAGTCCAGGTTCGAGCCTGTTTTGCTTGTGGTTTTATCGTCATCATCGTCGTCGTCGCCCGGGCGTGTAAATCCAGTTCCGGGGCCTCCGGCTGGTGACTGGCCGAGACCGGCTGCATCCATCGGGTCGACCGACATCGGGGCTGCGGGCAGGCTTTCTTTAATAGTAGCTTTGATTGCTTCCGGTGAGGCGCCGGCTTCAACCATCTTTTTTACCTTTTCTCTTGTCTGTCTGGCGGCGGTTGCACGCCACTGGCGTTTTGAACCCTTCTGTTTCATGTGTTTTCGATTATATCGCCCGGCAGGGTTTTTGGGTTTCTGGGGTTCATAAAGATTGTCTTCTCTCATCATATCAAGGAAGCGGGCATAGGCTTCGCGGTACTGTTTCATGTACTGCACCATTTTGCCGCGAACTTCTGGATCAGATGATTTGCGGGCTGACTGATAAGCTTCGAAGGCGAGCATGTATTCCATGACTGCCTGCTCTATTTCAAGGGGTGATCGCAGTTTTATTTCATCGACGTCAACCTTGACCTCTTTTTCAATTGCCGGGTTTTCGTCGTCAGCCATGACTGGCTGGCTGGTCATCGGCAGACACAAGGCCAGAATCAGAAATAGAAACAGTTTTTTCATACGCCTCTCCTTATCGATACGTTTAAAACAGTTTACTCCGAAAGTTTTTCATTCACAAGGGCTGTCACTATTGAATCCCAGTCGGTCTGCAGGGGTGCCGGCAGGCTCGATTTCTTGCTGTCCATCTCGCTTTTATACTGCTGCTCGGTCGATTTGCGCTCAAAAGTGCGGGTTTCTTCAAGGCGCAGCAGTTCCATGCCACGGTAGTTCTGCATGCTGAGAACGTCTGCCATCAGACTTATTTCGTATGGCTCGACGGTGTTCCAGTAATCGCGCGAAATGACGAGAACCGGGGGCGAAGGTTCGGGTTTGAACTGCTCCGCTTCAGCCATCATGATGTAGTTGTGGGTTTTGATTCTGGCGCGTGTCAGCAGAAAATACAAGGTCTGGCCAAAAAAGCCGGCGCCGGTTGGCCGCAGGTTGAGAGAAAACTTTTCTTCGCCAGAAGTTTCGTCGGGAAGGTCCTGGTAGCCCCTTATATTACCCTGCAGTCTTGATAAACCGGCATTGCTGCCGGAAAAAGCGACGGTTTCGGCGACGAGATTCTCGTGATATTTAATCGCGAGTTGCGTCTGCGAGCCACCGATTCTTGACAACATGAAAATGACCGGCATCATAATCGCGACCAGGCCGATCACCATGACCATCGCAACGCCTTTGCGCGTGCTTTCATATTGTCGCAGCTTTTTCAGCAAAATGGTTCTCCTGATTAATTGTAGCATTTTTTCAGAGTTTCAGGCCTATTCATTCAAAAGATATACCGATTCAAGCCCAACTGTGCCGCTTGATTCAAGATAGATGCCAACCAGACGGTTGCCGATATCGTGAGCCGTGAAGGCGACCTTATCTATGCCGCTGCCGACAGGCTTTTTGTCGACCACAGGCGCCCCAGGCCCGTTTGGAATAAGGCAGCGCCTGATCTGACCGGTTGCCGCATCATGAAAATAGCAGACGATATCGCCGGAGAAATTCTTGAAGATAGTTTTTGTGTCGCTTCTGATAGACTTATCAGCATTTAAACGTGGATAAATAAGGTTTCTGGCGGTTCTCAATTCCTGGATCATGTTCCATGATGCCTGCCTGATGTTCTGTTGTGCATCGCTGATTGCAAGTATGCGTTTCTGGTATTGTCGCTGCATGACGAACCAGTGCGCCACCATGCCGCCAATTACGGCAAGAATAGTGGCACCGACCATGATTTCCACCATGGTAAAGGCAGCCCGTCCGCGATAATTTTTAAACAGACGATACATAGACATGTGTGCGGTAGATCATGTTTCTACCAGCCTCTTTCCAGGTGATCAGAATCGAAATGCTCTTGATTTCGTCGCCGGCGCCAAAACTGACGTTGCTGACCGACAGCGCGTATTTGAAGTCATTCTGCGCAAGAAAGCCGTACAGAGCAGGCATGTCAGAGGCGGTAATCTTTTTTACGCCGCTCTGCGAGGTCGAAAAGTTAAGCAGCGGATTGAAAAACACATCATCGGGCGAATCATGCATTGCCAGCCCGGGCAATGGCACTTCGACGATGTTTTCAAAAGGCATGGCCATCAGATGCTGGGAAATGCGGCGCGCCAGCCCGGCGGCGAAACTGAAGTTCCTGCTTTTCTGTACCTGCTGCCCGGAAGTAGAGAACATGCTGGTGACCGGGACCATAACCATTACCGCAATGGCAAGGGCGATGATGATTTCTGACAATGAAAGGCCGCGGCGGATCATGGCTGTTCACCTCCGCGATCGGGTGCGTCTTCATTGCCGGTCGGCGCGAGAACCAGCATTTTGCCGGGGTGTTTTTCCTGGAGTTCGGCTATCAGTTCCATTGCTTCGTTCTGCTTGCCGGCGCGATTCAGAAAATTGGCGAGTTCCATGCCTGATGTCAGGTCGGCAGAAAGCTTGAATTCAGCACGAAAATGCTTTTCTGCAGCAGTATTGTCATTGGCAGCCAGATGAATGCGCGCCAGGTAGAGATTAACGCCGGAAATTCCAGCATCGACGCTCAGAGCGCGCTTGAAAATTTCGGCGGCCTTTTTGTTGTCACCGAGCTGCATGCGACAGTAGCCACTGCGCACCAGGGCATGAAGATGTTCTGGTTCAATGGCCAGTGCATCTTCAAAGAGTTTGAGGGCTTCGGCAAATTTGTCGCGGGTGAGAAAAAGTTCACCCATGCGAAAATCCTTGTCGGCAGCAAGGTACTTGGCAGTCACGGGTCGCTGCGAAACAGCGTCGACCCACTGGTTTGGGGCGCGGCCGGTGGTGCCCGGCGAGGTTGCAACAATCACCTCGGGGTCACTGTAATACCACGCCGAATAAATTATGCCAACGGTTAAAAACAGTATAACCAGGCCAACCGGCAGCAGCAGCCTGCGAACGCTTTCTGGAATATGCAGCGCAACGTCAAGGCTGTCGGATTTTGTTTTTGTCTGGGCCTGAGGAAGGGTCTGCTGATTGGCGTCTTCCGTGCTTCCGGCCGGCAATTCTGTCGGAAGTTTATCAGGAATCTGTTGTGTCGTGGCTGGTTTTGCGGCCGCTTCCACGCGGTTTGCCGAACCAGACGTCGAAACCGACGGCGGCGGCCTGTTTATGGATGTTTGAGGTTTTGCATTAACTGAGGCTGGCTGTGGCTGTCGGGCAGACTCTCCGGCGCCGGCAGGGGCAGAGGTTTGGGAAGGTGTTTCCCCATCGGGCAGTTCTGGCAGCATGGGCTCGCGGGCAATGTGGTTCTGCACGGCGTAGCGGAACTCATTGATATTGTCACGAAGAACTTTTGAATCGTTGGCCGGAACAAACTTTTCGAGGTGCGAGCAGAGCGCCGAGGCTTCTTCCGGTTTAACGAGAATGCTGAGATTCATCAAATCGGTTTGCGACCAGGATCTGGCGCTTAAAAAATATTGAAAAGCTTCGGTGGCAAGGGTAATTTTCAGACGGGCTGCGACAAAACAGGCGACTGAACCGCGGGGGCCGGCTTCATAGACGAAAGGCAGCAGGTTGTCTTTCAGCTCGGGCTGAGAGAACTTGCTCATCAGACGGATGAAATTGTCGGAAGGAAGGCGGTCCAGGGTCGTGCCAAGAAGGTTTTTAAGCAGATTGTCGCGCTTTGAGCCGGTAAAAGCGGAGGCCAGAATAAAAATCAACGCAACTTCAGATTCGAGCTGGGTAACGGCGTTTTCGGCAACCGGGGCAAGGCTGATGGCACCGGCCTTGACTATCTGCCAGGAAGGGCGCTTTTCAAGAATGCCGGGTTCATTGAGAAGGGTTTTGGCCCTTCTGGTGAATTCGTCAAACTGCGCCTTCATCTTTAAATGACCTGACTTTGCAAAGGTTTTTCTGGTTACTGGTCAATATCTATTCTAAAACAAATCCGGCTGAATTTCCAGCCCGTTAATGCAGTTACGGCGCCGGCAGGTTGTAATTTGTGCTATACTGAGCAAAATTGCACCGGAGGCGATTGCCATGTCGTGGGTCATACTCTTTGTCGCAGGAATTTTCGAAGTGCTCTGGGCAACCGGTCTGAAATACTCAGAAGGCTTTACCAGGCTCTGGCCGGCGGTTTTTACGCTGATAACCCTGGTTTTGAGCTTTGTGCTCCTGTCATTGGCAATGAAAGACCTGCCGGTCAGTATTGCCTACCCAATCTGGACCGGAGTCGGCGCTATCGGGACCGTCATTACCGGCGTCGTGCTGTTGAATGAGCCTTTCGATGTTTATCGCCTGGCTTGCATAACCATGATCATTACCGGAATTACCGGCCTGCGTCTGCTGAACTGAGCTGAGCTCCGCATATTTGCCGGTCTGAAAAACGATCCGTGAGGCAGCCCGGTCGGGCAGATGGCCAGACCGGAGGCTCTCATTGGTTGTCCTGGGGCGTCATTTCCTGGGGTGTCATTTCCTGAATCATCATTTCAGCGCGCATGCGCGAAGCCGGATCTTCTTGCTTTTATCAGCAGATGGCGATCGGCGGCTGCAGCAGGCTGTGCACTTCAGCTTTGATCCCGGCGGCATCAAATTCCTCGCCCTGCACGAAAACGCCGGTTTCGTCGCTTTCATAGATCAGCTCGGATGGCAGTACCCGTTCTTCGCCGGCGCCTTCGATGAATGACCAGCGGCGGCCAATACGGCGGCAGACCCAGATGCGCACGCCGTATTTCTTAGCCAGCCTTTCGAGATCAAATGTAGAGATCGCGTTCGCCATTGCTGATCCTTTCGTAGTAGCTCATGGTAAGGTCGTAAAGCTTCTTAGAGAAGATGGTCGGCGTTTTTTTGCGCACTTCTTCGATCTCTTTGCGGATAACCGCTTCACCGAGCTTTTTCGTTTCTTCGCTGGCGAAGTCATCGAGCCATTCGCGGTAGGTAAGAATGGCGTTGAGCTTGCAGAAATGCTTTTCGTGGCCCTTTTTCAGCAGGTCCATGATCTGGTCGCCGGTGCGGCCGCAGCGGTAGCCGGCGGTGCAGAAAGAGGTAATGACGCCGCGTTTCGCGAGATCGCGAATCAGTTCTTCGAGTGAGCGGGTGTCGCCGAGCATGAACTGCTGTTCGTCGATGTCCTGTTTGCCGGTATTCTTCGCATAGCCGCCGATCCCGATATTGGTCGAGGCGTCGGTCTGGGTGCAGCCGCAGAACATGACGTCGTCGCGGACTTCCTGGCGTTCGCGGGCGGTGATGATCATGCCGGTATATGGCACGGCGAGTCTGATCAGGGTAACGAGTTTTTTGAAATCTTCGTCGGAGACGAGGTATTTGTTGTAAGTCGGGTCGGCGGGCAGCGGTGAGCCGCTCGCCGGGTTGATGCGCGGGAACGAAATAGTGTGCGGGCCGACGCCGAAGCGGGTTTCGAGTTCGATGGCGTGATAGAGCAGGCCCATGACTTCGAAGCGCCAGTCGTAGAGGCCGAACAGGCAGCCGATGGCGACGTCGTCGATGCCGGCTTCATAGGCGCGGTGGTGCACGTAGAGGCGCCATGGGTAGTTACCCTTGATGGTGTCGGCCGGGTGCAGCTTTTTGTAGGTGTCGTGATGGTAGGTTTCCTGGAAAACCTGATAGGTGCCGATGCCTACTTCCTGGAGTTTGCGCAGATCGGCGACGGAGAAGGGGGCGGCGTTGACGTTGACACGTCTGATTTCGCTGTGGCCTTTGCGGGTTTTGACGCTGACTGAATAAATGGTTTTAATGCTTTCGGCGATGAAATCGGCGTCGGTTTCGGGGTGTTCGCCGTAAACGGCGA
>DAOQWI010000154.1:0-8407 GCA_035342015.1 Candidatus Ozemibacteraceae bacterium
GAAAAGATCAGAGAGATGACCAGGCCCGAACGCCGCCCTTCAGTTCAGGCCGACGCGGAACTTGACGCTCTCTGGAGTAATCTCAGCCGCAAGGCTCTGGCTGGCCGCATCGGTCCGCATGCCCGGCGCCAGGATGCAATCAGTGCTGCCCGCAGCAGTTCGCCTTCTTCTATGTCTGTTTTGGGGCAGAAAGAAAGCGACATAGATTTCAACACCTCAGATTTAACCATTGACCTTTCTGACGAAGCTTTGCGCGAAGACCTGATCGGCAAGCTCAAGATGCTCTGTATTTCAGATGGCGAGCTCAGAGAGCTTTTTACAATGAAGAATGCTGCCCATATTCCGCATCTGATTGAATACATTCTCACTAAGCCGGAGCCTCTCAGACTTGCTTTTGTCGCCAGAGAAATTGGTCATTATGGTGATGCGGCGGTAATCGACACACTTGCGAGTCTGCTTTATCACCAGGACGAGAGGGTAGCTCTGGCTGCAATTCAGGGCCTGGAAAATTCGAAAAAGCCGGCCGCAGTTCTTCATCTGTGCCCGTTTTTGCGTTCAGAAATTCCGTTGCTGGCACAGGCGGCCCGCACCGCCCTGTCTAATTTCGGGGCGGTCAAAATTCTGCAGGCCTTCAAAAATCTGCCCGACCATTCTGATGAAAAGATCAGAGAAGCCGGGGTTTTCGTGCTTTCACGCATGAAAGGCAATGCGGTCGAAGAGCTGTTGAAGAAAATGCTGCATGACGATTCGCTCGAAGTCAGAACCAGAGTAATTCTGGCAATGTCTTATCAGAAAAACCCGGTTTATATAGATGCTCTGCGTGAATTTTTCAGAATTGCCGCCGAATCTGACAAGGCAATGGCACGCAAGGCAATCGTTTACCTGCAGGGGTTCGTCGAACGGCAGAAGTAATCAGATACGGTTCTGAATACACATTACCGTAATGTCGTCACGCCATGGCACCTGCATCGATACCTGATTCAACCGCTTGAGTATCTCTTCTGACGGGTTGCGCGGGTCAGCCTTCAGGCTCTGCTGCACGATCTCAAGGAAAGCTTCATGCCCAAGTTTTTCACCCTGCTGATCGAGCAGATTTACCGCTCCATCGGAGTAAAGAATTACGGTTCTGCCCTCCAGGCTTACCTGGTGTTTGCGAAATTTTGTTTCGAGGCTTATACCGAGCGGGGTTGATGGCAGGCTGACAAACATCTTTTCGCCGGTTTTGTCGGCAATGCTGATCGGGTATGACTGCCCGGCATTGGCGCAGATCATCTGATCGTTGGTCGGATCGATAATGCCGATCATGCAGGTCGTCATGTGCCCTTTCTGATAATATGGCAGAAAGATCTGATTCAGCTTTTCGAGAATAAGTTCAGGGCTGAACGGAAAGCTTGGGCAGAGCAGAGTGAACGAGGTTTTCAGCATCGCGGTCAGGTAGGCGGCCGAAATGTCGTTGCCCGATACTTCAGCGAGAATCAGTGCATAAGTGCCCTGTTTGAGCGGAATATAATCGAAGAAATCGCTGAGAATGATGCGTGAATTCGAATTTGCAGTCGAAATGAGGTAGCTGCCGCACCTGAATTCAAGCTCAGGATACAGCTGCCTGCGGATTTTTTCAGAGATGGTGAGGTTTTTGAGAATCTCGGCCGATTCGTTGAAGGCGCGGGCAAGTATGCCAAACTCATTTTCTGACCTGACCGGAATGCGATGCTGATAATTGCGTGCTGCCAGAGCCTTGACGCCGAGCATGATATCGCTGATCGGCAGAATCAGCAGGCGGGTCAGCAGACGGGCGAGGGCGAGGCCCATGACCAGAATGACCGTAAAAATAATGATGACGATACTGACCCTCTTGCGGAAAAGCGCCTCGATCTCGTCGACCGGCGAGACCCGCAACAGCAGATAATGCTTGAGATACGAGCCGCGCAGAACGCTGACATAGCTGTCGCGGCCGTCGATCTTCATTCTCTGGGTAAAAGTCTTGAAGTCACTGTTGCTGCGGCGGATAATCGATTCGAAGTTTTTGAATTCCAGCACTGACGGGAAGTTGGCGGCATACTGATGGGTCGAAACGGCCCTGATATCTTCTTCGGGAAAAACCCGGTTCATGATTTCGCTGCGCGAGCGCAGGTCGCCAAACAGCTTTTCAAAATACTGGCGCTCAAAATTAACCAGATCGACGAGCATGGCGCAGGCATACCAGGCTTCACCGGCCGGGCCGGGCAGCACGTCGAGATAGCCAAGAAAAATTTCGTCGAGTCCCTGAATGTTGGTGAACCGGCCGATATTGGTGCGGGCCGACTGAAAAAGCGTCTGGGTATTCGACTCGATGATGGCATCAACCACCAGATTCGAACTGGTGCGCTTCATTTCGGTAACGATGCCCTGCGAGCGGTTGTAGAATTCCATAGCTGAAATGGCGGTGGTGCCGAGCAGTTTGATGAAGCCGTTATGCCCTTCGCCCTTTTCGGGTTCAAGCGGTTGCCCGTCAGGCCCGCCACCGTCAAACAATGCCTTGATGTGGCGCGAGGTGATGCCTGCATGGCGCAGTTTCCAGCTTTCGAGAATTTTCTGCTGCTCGGCCCGGGTCTTGTTGTAATGCCTTCTGACCTCTGCGGTCATCAGATCGGTCGAATAAAGAATCTGCGAGTCTGAGGCAACGATATGAATGCTGTCGGCGGTAAATTCTTTGTAGTGCCCTTCAAGAAGCTTTTTCAGACTGCCTGGTTCGGTTACCGCCTGCTGCAGTTCACGTGAAAAGCCCCTGAATTCAAGCAGCTTTGAAGTGACGAAACGTGTAAACCCTGCATCGATTTCGGACAGACGGCGGTAATTGTTATGCTTTTCTTCGAGCACCATCGAATGCCGCATTTCTCTGAGATACTGAAACGCAAGAAACCCGGCAGCCATCAGCGGCAGAGCGTAAGAAAGGGCAAACAGCCCGGTAAGTCGCTGTCTGACGTTGTGCTGATACCTGATCTGCAGCACCATGATACGGTAACTGAGGCGCAGAAACATTATGCTGACAATGACGAAGAGAACGAAGATGGCAAGCATCAGCATAACCGGTTGTGCCGGGCATTCATAGGCGCCAACCAGAAGTGTGTATTCATCATAACGCTTGATGCCGATTATTCGCCCGTGCAGCGCAAAAGTGCTCGTCGGATACTGCTCATAGTGTGCGACCAGGTTTTGCGCGTCAAAATCGGCAATCGCTGCTGGCAGCGAGGTGGCATCTCTGCTGATGAAGCCAAAGTGAGCAGCATCGACTTCGCTGACGGTTGTCTTTAGAATGTCAGCTACCTTGAGATGTTTGTAATGCACAAAGATCAGAATGCCGGCAACAAAGCGGTTTTTGATCGAGCGGTCATAATCAAAATAGCAGAGAGAGAATCTGTCAGGGTTGCCGAGTTCGATAACCTTGTCGCGCTGGTCTCGGATGCGGCCAAGCATCAGGTCTGGTGCAGGAAAAAGCCGGCCGACGCGGCTGAGCTGTTCGGGCGATATCTGCCCCGCTTCATGTTCCGAGTTGGCCAGGGTGAAGAACAGTTCGTGTTCTGGTCGTGCCCCACGGATCGGAAAGACATTGCCTTCACCATTGAACAGGTAGATATCGATCATGCCAGGCTGCCACTGGCGGTCAAAACCGGCAATGATTTTTTCGAGACTGTCATTGTTCGACGGCAGACCCTTGAGCTGCTTGAAAAGGCTACTGAATCTCGGGTGGAAAAACCTTGCCGGCAGGCTGTCATAAATGTAATTATCAAGGCCGCGCTCTATTTCTTCAGCGATCAGGCTGCTGCTGCGACTGAGGCGGTCAGAAACGAACAGCTGCAGACCGGTCCAGAAAATCGCTGAGGGCACACCCCAGGTCAGCAACACTATCAGCAGCCAGCGCAGTGGTCGGTTGCCGCTTAACCTGCTGATTGCAGCCCGGAAAAAAGTCGCTGTCGATGACTTCTTCATGACTTCTGTTCCTCCGGTTTATGATGCTGCAGAATCAGCAGACTGGCTGATTCGGTAAACCCGCTGGCACAGGCACTTTCGATCTGTTGCTGCATGAATTCGCGCAGAGTTGGGTCTGCCTGACTTCTTGCCAGCATTTCCGGTAAAATCTGCGGCAGCCGGCTGTTACAAAGGTCTGAGAAAACCGGTGAAACGATCAGAGCGATGCGACCTGGCAGAAACTCGGTTTCGCGGGTTCCCTCGGCGTGAAATTCGCTTGTGCCCGGTTCAGTAGCAGAAAATTGAATCTTTTCGATGCTGCCGGTGGCTGAATCAATAAGAACAATTCTGATGGCGCCGCAGCCTGAATAAAGAATGCGGTTCTCGGCATGATTGACGATAACAGCCGCCAGATCACCACCAAGGCGTCGGCGCAGATTGATTCTGAAATATTCCTCAAGATCTTTTATGCAGTGATAGGTTGAGTGAACGTTGAGTTCTTCGGTGATCAGTCTGACCGCCATGCGTGCCATCGAAAGGGTAAGCGAAGCCTCGATTCCCGAAAGATCAGTACGCATCAAAAAGGCAAAAGAAAGGTTCTCGTCAATGCGTGAAAAGTGGTAAATCTCACGTTCTTCGCGGGAATTGGCGATTTGAAAACCGTCTAGAGTTATCGCACCATGCCTGAGCGGTTCGGGAGGCAGCAGGTGCCGTTTGACCGACCGGCCCTCGTTGAATTCACGTACTTTTAGAATCAGGTCGGTCAGGCCGGTCGAAATGCTTTCGAGCTCATTTGCTTCTGAGAATACCACCGTTTCGACCGTTTCGTTGCGGCGGTTCTGCAGGGCTGTCGCATTTGCTGCCAGCATTGAAACCGGCGTAATCAGAGATCTGACCAGAACCAGACTGAGAACCATAATGAAGAGCAGCGACATGACGGTCGCGGCGATAAAGATATTCGACAGTTTCTGCGCTTCTGCTCTGATTCTTTCAAAGGGCATGATCAGAAAAAGATTGTAATTCTTCAGATTATGGCCGGCAATGGCGGCAACAAGAACTTCGCGGTCGTCGATACGGCCATGTCGAAAACTCGAAACCTGCGTCTGATTAACCAGATCGTGAAGTTTCCAGAGTGGCAGTTCTGATGTGTATGAAAACCGCGGGTAATACGCGCCCTTTTCACTGTGTCTTTTGGGGAATGCAGCGAGCTCGAAGCCGGCACTGCGAGAAATATTCTGCCCCGCCAGGCTCAGGTATTTAATCTGCATTTTTCTCGGTTCATGCACGATGAACAGGCAGCCGGAAGCAGTATCGCCCTCATTTATGGTCAGATCCATAAAAGTCAGCGTTTCGTCACCATCAAAGGTAATGTTCTGCAGGGTCGAGCGGTTGCCAAGCAGACCTTCAACCGGCCGACTCGACAGGCTGCGCATACCGACCGGGTCACTTTCTGAGTAGGTGGTTCCGGGCATTCTTGAAGAGTTGAAGGTGCGCACCACCTGCCCGGCCATGCCGCCGATCAGGTTGGCGTATTTGCTTTCGATAGAGTCGGCAGAATCTGTGTTGACGGTGGCGGGAGCCTTGAAGAGAAAATTGCCGAACTGGTCGGTAAAACCGGCAAAGGCAAGATTCTCTTCTTTCTGGGCGAGTGCCAGTGGTGCGAGAATTTTTTCAGGCTCGCCACCCTGCGAAAGCTGCGAAATCAGGTGCCGATACTGGTGCAGCAGGTCTCCGTAAGAGGCGCTGAAATTGCGGTCGATTTTTTCGAGAATTTCAACAGCCCGCTGTTTATTGTCGGCGACCAGAGAATTCTGTTTTTCGTATTTGTAGGCCATTGAAGCGGTCAGCAGAATCGCGACCCCGGTCAGGGCCGTAAAACCGAAAATCATCAGAAACTGCAGACTGGCCGACAGGTCGAAACGGACTCTGAATGCTGTTTTCCAGGTCAGAAAGAGAATGATGACCGGCAAAACCGTGCGCAGAAGATTGAAAAAAGTTTCGAGAAGCGGTGGTGGCGCCGGCAACTGCCTTGAGCAGACCAGACGTATACCTTCCGGGGTGTCATTGATTGCAAAAAGCTCATTCGCCAGTTTGAAGCCAGACTTAAGACCTTCGGCAGCGAGCAGTCGCAATCCTACTTCCTGCAGGCGCTTGCCGCCAGAACAGTTGTTTTTCAGCATGTCGTTCAGGTCGATCCAGGCAAAAATAAAGGTTTTACCGGCGAGCTTCTGAATTTTTTCAATGGCTTCTTCGGCCAGCTGATAACGACTGATGCTCTCGGGGTGCAGCCAGGCGAGAAGGTAGCCTTCTTCACCCCCTGGAAGTCTGGTTTCAAACCAGGCACCGTATTTGCGCAGACCAATTCCCTGAAAATTCACCAGAGTCTCGGGGTTGCGAGCCAGATTGCCAACGGTTGAATAATTGCCTGAGAACGAGGTGGCGATACTCTGATCACGCCTGTTGAGAGAAGCTCCGGGGTTGCGCCTGAGTTCGAGCAGAATGCGCAGGTAGTCTTCAGAAATCTTTTTCTTGGTTATAGGCTCTCCAGATGGCCAGTTCAGGCGATTTCCTCCGGCGTCAAAGAGAAACAGCTCAAGAATTTCCGGGCGGGCAATTCGGCTGACATCAGCGGTTTCTGAAGCCCATCTGAACGAATCATTCAGTCGGCGCAGCGTTTCCTGAAAATAGGTTTCCGGGTTGGCGAGCCGTGCCATGTGGGCAGTCATTTCCGCCATTTCATCGAGGCTCTGCTGCTGCTGTTCGCGCTCAAGATTTGCCTGAATGGTTTCACACGACAGCCAGGCGGTTACAACCGGCAGAACCAGCAGAAAGAAAAAGAAGACAAAGCTGCCCAGAGGCTCACGCCAGGCTTTGAAAAAACTGCTCCTTCTCCCCTTGCTCTGATCCATGTAATCAGTTTAAATCAGATGCATGCTTCTTTCAACTTTTGTCTGCAATATTACGTCGGTAGTTCGATAAATCGGGCAGAACAACGTTTGCCTGCTCTGAGCTAAAAGAACAGCTGCCGGGAAAACCCACGGCAGCTGCATTGATAAAAGCTTTTATTATCTTGATTTCGCCTGCTCAACCTGACGTTTGGCGGCGTTCAGAGTGCTGATTGCCTTGTTTACTTCGTCTTGAGAAGCATCGCCCCTCTGTGAAATCTCAACATAAGCCTGATAGGCCTTCTGGTAATTGGCCATGGCCCGTTCCAGGCTTACTGCAGCTGAGCCAGAAGTGTTGCCGGTCGAGGGAGCCGCCGATGTGGTAGTCTGGCGTGCCGTGGTGCCGCTGGCAGATACAGTTGTTGAACCAGAGCTGCCTGAAGCCGACGGGGTTTTATTATACTTTTCGTTGTATGACTTGTTGATCGCTACATATTCTTCCTGGACTTTGAGAAGTTCGTCAAAACGTTTGCCGATCCGCTGCGTTCCAACTTCTGCAAGCTCGCCAAGCGATTCGATCGATTTGCCTGAATTTTGAATCTTGTTTATAGTGCCGGCGACGTTGAGAATCGCACCGAGGTCGCCACCGAGAATGCCTTCAATTTCTTTCTGAATGCCGAGGAGCTCCTGTATTGAGTCGCGGGCGGCGAAATAATAGGCAGAGGCCTCAAAGGCAATCTGAGCACACTTGAGCGGATACTGGGCTTCGACCTTGCCAAGCTTGTATTCATCCTGAAGGCGACCCCACCTGAAAAGGTTGAGTGGATCTGATTTTACAGAATCAAAAACCCGGCTCCAGCCATTGGCGCCGGCCAGCTTGTTCAAACGGCCGTCTGAGAATGACTTTACGAGAATCTTGTTCTTGTTTGTCTGAATGGTGTCGGTCTGGTCAGCGAGCTGCGAAAAATACTTCATGCTCGGCTGGGCATTTTTATACATCGCCTCAGCCTTGGGCGCAAGATTTTTAAATTCGCTGACAACCAGCGAGATAGACTTTGCGATATCGAGCAGCTGCGGGAAACTGGCTTTGCTGCTCTTGTTGCTGATGGCCCGGTAAGCCCTGATCAGGCCACTGGCGCCTTCAGAAAAACGCTGAATCGACTTGCGCTCACGGTAGAGGGTTTTTACCTCACTGCCGATAATGCGTGAATGTTTGTTTATCTCTGACTTCTGATTATACCAGAGTTTAATGTCGTCGAAAAAGCCGGCATCTGCCTGAATGGCGGGCATGATGAAGGCCAGGACCAGAATGATCAGCATGGCTTTCAAATTACTTCTGATAATCATCATCACCCTCCTGAAGCTCACATCGTTGAATCGTACACTCAAGCATAAGAATCAAGGGCAAATGTGTCAATCAGTCAGCTTAAAAAAACTTTACAAAATAAAAACTAACATTGTTTACCAATGGTATCTTCTGATAGAATGACAAAAAATAACCGATATTTTTATACACAGTCGTAAACGGGAAAGAATCATTGGTAGAGCCAGTCTCCGCTGCATATCTGGTGATTGAC
>DAOQWI010000155.1:0-5139 GCA_035342015.1 Candidatus Ozemibacteraceae bacterium
AGGCGGGTGGGTAGTCGATGTTGTAGTGCAGGCCGATGCTTTGTTTGCGGCGCATGGCGCAGTCGACAATCAGTTCAGCGACCACGATCAGGTGACGCAGCTCGATGAAGTTGCGGTTAACCCGGTGTCTGGCGTAGTAATCGTTGATTTCGAACTTCAGCATGTCGATGCGGGCTTTGGCCCGGCGCAGGCGCTCGTCGCTGCGAACGATGCCGACGTAATTCCACATCACGCGTCTGATTTCTTCCCAGTTGTGCAGCAGCAGAACTTCTTCGCGGGCGGGGTTGACCCGGCTGTCATCCCATTCGGGTACAGATTCTATCTTGCCGTTTTCTTTCAGCAGGCCGGTGATGTGTCTGGCAGAGGAGGCGGCGAAAACAAGACATTCGAGCAGCGAATTGCTGGCGAGGCGGTTGGCACCATGCAGGCCGGTGCAACTGGATTCGCCGATGGCGTAAAGCCGAGGCACATCGGTGCAGCCGTTGAGGTCGACCTTGAGGCCGCCACAGGTATAATGCGCTGCCGGCACAACCGGAATCGGTTCGCTGGTTATGTCGATGCCGAATTCGAGGCACTTCTTATAGATCCCGGGAAAATGCGAGCGCACGAATTCTGATGGTTTGTGCGAAATGTCGAGAAACACGTTTCTGATGCCGAGGCGTTTCATTTCGTAGTCGATGGCCCTCGCGACAATATCGCGTGGCGCCAGTTCGGCGCGCTCGTCGTGGGCGGGCATGAAGCGGGTGCCATCCGGCAGCAGCAGTTTGGCGCCCTCGCCGCGCATGGCTTCGGTAATCAGAAAAGAACCTGCCTGCGGGTGATACAGGCAGGTCGGGTGAAACTGGTTGAATTCGAGATTTTCGACACGGCAGCCGACCCGGTAACCCATGGCGATGCCATCGCCGCTCGAAACCGACGGGTTGCTCGAATAAAGATAGACACGGCTGGCGCCGCCGGTGGCGATAACCGTAGCTCTGGCCGAGAAAGAATCAACACGGTCGGCATCGATGTTGTAAATGTAGGCGCCACAGCACTGCCCATGATTTTTATAGAGATCGACCGCAATATGGTTTTCAAATATTTTGACGTTCGAGCGTTTTTTGACCGCCCCCACCAGCGTTTCTTCGAGATCTTTGCCCGTAGAATCGGCCGAATGTACGATGCGTCGGTGCGAATGCCCGCCTTCACGCGTCAGGTGATATGGATAGCCACCCTCTTCTGGCGCGGGGGTGAACCTGATGCCGAGATCGATCAGCCATCTGATACATTCAGGGGCATTTTCGACGGTGAATTTTACTGCTGCGGGGTCGCAGATACCGGCGCCGGCAATCATTGTGTCCTGAATATGGCCGGCAAAGCTGTCGTCAGATTCAAGAACGGCGGCAATGCCTCCCTGAGCGTAGTTGGTCGAGTTTTCGTGCAATTCATCCTTGCAGATGACAGCGATCGACAGGGCTGGGTCGAGCCTGAGCGCCAGACTGAGCCCGGCGGCGCCGCTTCCGAGAATCAGAACGTCAAAATTGTGCAGCATGCGCCGCCTCCCTTATCTGATACGCATGTCGAAGCGCATCGACAGGTTGATTGCCTTGATATGCTTGGTGAGAGAGCCTACCGAGACGAAGTCGACGCCGGTTGCCCCGATGTTGGCAATATTGCCAAGGTTAACATCGCCGGAAACCTCGAGTTTTACGCGGCCGGCATTTATTTCGACCGCTTCTCTGATGCGTTCGACTGAGAAATTGTCGAGCATGACGATGTCGGCTTTTGCCGCAATCGCCTCTTTCAAACCCTCGATGTTTTCAACTTCGATTTCAACGCTGCGGTCTGGCGCAATTTCGCGGGCGGCATGCACCGCTTCGGTAATCGAGCCGCAGGCAGCGATGTGATTCTCTTTGATTAAAAAAGCGTCATAAAGGCCCATGCGATGATTGCAGCCACCGCCGCATTTAACCGCATACTTTTCGGCCAGCCTGAGCCCCGGTATCGTTTTGCGCGTGTCGAGCAGCCTGGTCGGGGTGCCGGTGAGTTTCTTTGCAAACATGCCGGTAATGGTGGCGACGCCCGACAGGGTCTGCAGAAAATTCAGGGCTGTTCTTTCGCCGGTCAGCAGACTGCGGGCGTTGCCTTCGAGCGTGTAGAGAACGCAGTCGGCTTCGACGCTGTCGCCGTCTTTGTAGTTCCAGGTGATTTGAACTTCGGGGTCGAGCTGGCGAAAAACCTCGTTAACCCAGGCACTGCCGCAGAGAATCATATCTTCGCGGGTGATGACTCTGGCGCTGGCGCTGCGTTTTGCCGGTATAAGCTGTGCAGTCAGATCTTTCTGGCCCTGCAGGTCTTCAAACAGAGCTGTTTTAACGGTTTCGACAATGTTTTTTTCGAGGTTCATGGTTTTCTCAACTGTGTTTCTTTCTGAATTCAAGCATGCGGGAAAGGGGCAGCAGGGCTTTTTCAATTATTTCCGGCGCGAGTCTGATCTCGCCGCTGCGGTTTTTCAGCGCATCTCGCAGGTTCTGCAGATTGTTCATTTTCATCCAGGGGCAGTTACCCTCGCATTGATAAAGTTCGCTCGGAGCTTTCGTAGGTGCGATGATAAAGGTCTTTTCGGGGCAGGCCTGCTGCATTTTGTAGAAAATGCCCGATTCGGTGGCGACGATAAACTTCTTTGCCGGACGGGTTTTACTGGCCTGCAGCAATTGTGAGGTCGAGCCGGTTACGTCGGCCAGGGCGATAACTTCTGGTTGTGATTCGGGGTGTACCAGCAGTTCGGCATCGGGGTTGGCGGCTTTCAGAGACTTGATTTTGTCGGCGTCAAATTCGACGTGCACGATGCAGCAGGCGTTCCAGAGCAGCATGTCGGCACCAGTGCGGCGCTGAATATAATCGCCGAGATAGCGGTCCGGGGCCCAGATGATCTTTTTGCCTTCGCCTGCCAGGTGTTTTACCACATCGACGGCAATGCTCGAAGTGACGGTCCAGTCGGCAAGAGCTTTGATTTCGGCTGAGGTATTGGCATAGACAACCACGACCCGGTCGGGGTTGGCGGCGCAGAATTTTTTGAATTCTTCTGGCTCACAGCCAAGATCGAGCGAGCATTCTGCCGCCAGGTCAGGCATCAGAACGGTTTTTTCCGGGCTTAGGATTTTCGCCGATTCACCCATAAACCTGACACCTGCCACCAGCAGGTTTTTTGCGGCATGTTCGGCCCCGAACCTTGCCATTTCGAGCGAATCGCCAATAAAACCGCCGGTTTCTTCGGCAAGCTTCTGAATCAGCGGGTCAGTGTAATAGTGGGCGATGATGACGGCATTCTTTTGCTCGAGCAGTTCCTTTATTTCGGCGGCAAGAAGCTGGTTTTCTCTGTCTGAAAGTTTTTCGGGGGCCTTTGCCGGCAGGTGTCTTTGAATTTTCCGGTTGAATTCATGGTTTTCCATACAACCCTCTTTTGCTTCAAGTTTTGCATATATTATCACAAGTCAAAAAACTCCTGCCGCTAATAAAAAAACAACCAGTGACCCGCGAATGACGAGGGGATGAAAGGCAGTGGTCAATAAGAAGATTTTCTGCGGCGTTTCAGCCAGATTATGACGACCAGACCCATTGATGCGGCGGTTATGCCAGGCCAGGTCCATAGTGATGGGCCCTTTGTTTTTACGATACGATTGCCGTAAGAGCGGTAATAATCAGGAATAACCGGCAGGCCAGTGCTGTCAGTCGCAAATGACGAGACGTAGTCAATTGCAGCCTGCCAGAGTTTATATTCGTGACCGTTTTGTCTGATTATGGTCTGATCAAGCCCGACTGGTTGCCCATTTTTATCTTTCAGCACGATATTTAGCTTTGGCAGTCTTTTTCCGACCATTGGCAGGTAAGAGGCCATGTAATGCGTTGTGGCAACGTGAAAAAGGCGATCATGGTTTGCGACTATTGGCTCGTAATCGGTGTCGTTCTGCAGACCGCGACCGGTGTGTCTTTCGGCGCTGAGAATCGAACGGTAGGCCGGCAGGGGTTTGTTCAGCCAGGGAATATTGAACCAGACGGCCCGATCATGGTCGACCCGGTAGCGCAGCCCCGAAAACTGCAGAAAGTAGACGTCGTTCCAGATTATTGGCAGCAGGGTTGCAACTTCGAGCATGTTCAGAATTTCGGCACCGGTCAGATAAAATGAAACCAGCGGGTAGCCCGGCTGCATGTCCTTGCCGGCCCCGAGGCCGCAGGTGGTTACGAGATCGAAAAGGGTGATTTCGCCTTCTTTGCCTGGCAAAGATGAGGGTATCAGATCGCCTCTGATGATGCCGTTGGCATGCATGGCGAAATCTACGTGTTCGCCGGTCATTCCGGCTGCAGAAGACCTGATAGCATCGGTAATAAAATTGCCAATCGCGGTTTCGCAGAGGCGCGCGTGTTTGATTATGGGGTAGGGGAGCCTGGCGACCGGCAGAGAAAGATCGGTGGTTTTTCCGCTGGTGAACGAAGCGACCATCTGGTTGAGAGTGGCGAAATGCCCGGCAATTTTTTCTGAGATAACCTTATTTTCTGGAATCGAGCTGTCGAGGCGTTGCAGAAAAGGGGTGCCGGTCTGGCGGTTTCTCAGGCTCAGGGTGCCGTCAGAGCGATTAAAGGCCAGTTCAAGACAACCGGCGGTCTGCAGGTAAGAGCCACTGTGCATCAGGAGAGTTTTTCCGAACCGCTGCGGTTCGTCAAGCGCGACATGGTCGTGACCGCCGAGAATCAGGTGAATTCCAGGTACCGACTTTGCCAGGTCGATATCTTCATAATAACCGGCGTGGGTCAGGGCAATAATTACTTCGGCTCCTGCAGCTTTCAGATTCGCGATTTCTCTGGTCGCGGCGGCATGCTGGTCAGAAAAATCGAGTGGTTTCGCCAGCGGCGACAGGCGGTGCGCGCCCTTTCCGAAGATTGCCATGATGCCGATTCTGAGGCCATTGTCGAGCTGCATGAGCATATTGGGTTTTATGCCCGCGAGTGTGATCGGGTGCGACGCGGGAGCGATGAGGTTCGAGCAGATGAAGGCCGTATCTGGATTCGAGCTGCTGCCGGTCTGTAGCAGGCGGGCAAGAATTTCGGGCCCATAGTCGAATTCGTGGTTGCCGAGGGTGGCGGCATCGTAGCCAATCTGGC
>DAOQWI010000155.1:5239-8338 GCA_035342015.1 Candidatus Ozemibacteraceae bacterium
GGCCCATAGTCGAATTCGTGGTTGCCGAGGGTGGCGGCATCGTAGCCAATCTGGCGCATCAGGTCGAGTTCTGACGAATATCCGTTCAGGCTTAGCCAGGCAAATGGGTTGCCACCGGAAAAGTCGCCGGATGACAGCAGCAGCACCGGTTCGCTGGCTTTGCTGTTTTTGAAACACTCGACAAAAGTCGCCAGGCGGGCAAAACCTCCGGGTGCCGGGCTGTTCTGGTCGGGCAGGTAGTTGCTGAGCGGTGTTGGCAGCAGGCTTGAATGTTCGTCGCTGGTATGCAGAATGCTGAAATTAAGCTCTTCGCTGTTTCCGGCGGTGGTAACCGCAAAGAAGAGAAAAATTGCAAACAGCAGCCGGAGAGGCGATTGTGTCATTTCTGGGGCTCTCTGTAACTTTCTTCGGGGTTTTGGCGATTATACTATTTTCGAACGGTAAAACCCAGACGATTACTTCATTTGTTATGGACCGCTGTTTCTGGACAGGTCTGTCGCAGGCATTTTAGTGTGGCTTAATTTTTTAGAAAGGTTTCAGCAATTCTCGGCAGGTTGTGAAATATTTATCAATGCGTGAGCGGGTAATTTAGTTCAGTCGGTTGTCTTTGTAAAAATACGGCTTCGTTCTATCAGACAGTTTGTCTGTAGTTGCCTGAAAATTGCTGGAAGAGTTCGGTGGCGGTGGTTTTTCGTTTTGCGCTCTGGTATATTTGCAGCCTCGGTACACCGGTTTGCTGGTTTTATCGATTATTTTGCCCGGCCATGAAAGGTGATCTGCTGATGGAAAGCTTTCATGCCTTTGTTAATGATATAAACACGGTTCTCTGGTCGTATATTCTTGTCTATCTGTTGCTTTCTGCGGGCATTTTCTTTTCTATCCGTCTGCGTTTCATGCAGTTTCGCAATCTGCGGCGAGCCTGCCAGGTCGCTTTTGCGAAGGCCGAGCCGGGGCAGATTTCGTCGTTTCAGGCTTTTGCAACTGGCCTGGCCAGCAGGGTGGGTACCGGTAATATTGCCGGGGTTGCGACAGCTATGAGTGTTGGAGGTCCTGGGGCAGTCTTCTGGATGTGGGTGACGGCGCTGGTGGGCATGGCTTCTGCTTTTGTTGAGGCGACACTGGCCCAGATATTCAAGGTGCGTAATGAAGATGGCACTTTTCGCGGCGGTCCGGCCTATTACATTGAGCAGGGGCTTGGCTCAAGATTCTGGGGCGTTGTTTTTGCCCTGAGTTTGTTGCTGGTTTTTGGGCTGGCGTTCAATGCGGTACAGAGTAATTCGATCAGTGACGCATTTGCCAATGCTTTTGGTATCGACAGGTCTTTGACCGGGGTTCTTGTGGTTATTGGTTCAGGCCTGATAATTTTTGGTGGCGCCCGTCGTATTGGGCGGGCGGCAGAGATTCTCGTGCCTTTTATGGCCTTTATTTATCTGCTTGTGGCACTTTATGCCGTTGTTATGAACCTGGGGAGGGTGCCCGAGGTTCTCTGGCTGATTTTTTCGGCGGCTTTCACGCCCGAGGCGGTTCTGGGCGGCGGTGTCGGTGCCAGTCTGCGGTCGGCCATGGAAATGGGTATCAAGCGCGGGCTTTTCTCGAACGAAGCGGGCATTGGTTCGGCTCCGAATGCTGCTGCGTCGGCATCGACCACACACCCGGTAAATCAGGGTCTGCTGCAGATGCTCGGCGTTTTTATCGATACAATTGTGATCTGCAGTGCCACAGCTTTTATCATTCTGCTTTCGGACCGCTATATCCCAGGCGGAGCAGTTAAGGGGGCGGCCCTGACGCAGTCGGCTGTGGAATATCATGTGGGCGCCTGGGGTTCTTCGTTTATGGCAGTGGCGATTTTTCTGTTTGCCTTTACGTCAATTATTGGTAATTACGCCTACGCCGAGAGCAATATTCATTATATCAGGCATGATAACAGGTTTCAGCTGGTCTTCAGGCTTATGGTTCTTGGTATGGTGATGTTCGGATCGGTCGGAAGCCTGCCTCTGGTCTGGGATATGGCTGACGCAAGCATGGGTTTTATGGCCATCATTAATCTTTTTGCTATACTGTTTCTTGCCAGATATGCTATTGCCGCATGGCATGATTACCGGCATCAACTTGAATCGATACCAGAGCCTGTTTTTAGAAGTCATTGCATTGGTGGTCTTGAGCAAAGGCTCGTTGATGATTGCTGGAAAGAAAAATAAGCCCGCTTTTAAGGCTTGTAAAAGATCTGGCGTGTGTTTTTACGGCTGATTCAGGTCGCCTCAACGGTACGTTGTTTTATGTCGGTTGTTGTTTGCGGGGGTTTTGCTTATCTGTCTTTTGTGTAGCCGTTGTAAACGGCTGATTTGCGAATATCACTGACTTTGCGGGGCAAAAAAAATGTACACAATTTTTTAAAAAATTAAAAAATTTCACTTTGCATACCGAAGATTTATGATAAAATGAAAATATCTGACATTTCGAGAACATGGATGTTTATTTTGAGTAGTATTGTCAAACTCGCAAAATGTCGCCGCTCCTGCATACCGGCCCAGGGAAGGAACCGGGAAGCAAAAAAGGGAACGGCGTCTATCCGTCATCTGAATACCACCCATGGCAACTTCTGCTATGGGTTTTTCTGCGTTCAGATGGTTGATCTTGTCGAAGCTTTAGAGAGCAAAATAAACCAGGTCTCTACGAAGGTCGGTAAATTCGGTTCCGGTTGTTTAGTTTCTGGATTCAAGCGAAAAGAGGTATCACCATGTCTATCGTAATAGGAATGACTCCCGCACAGATTGCCGCCCTGTCAACTCAGCAGATCAAAGATCTTGGCACAGCTGATTTTAAAGCCATGACCACCAGTCAGATCGCGGCGCTGAGCTCTAGCAATACGTCGCAGATTGCCGCCATTGAGACAGAAGATCTGGTCGTTCTCAGTACCTCTCAGGTTCAGGCTTTGCAGCTTTACAACAGTTCGGGTGGTTTAACCACCTCGCAGGTGCAGGCTTTGACCACTGCTCAGATCAAGGCTTTGACCGGCTCTCAATTCGCAGAATTTGAAGTGGCCGACATGGCGGCGCTTCTGGCTGACCAGCTCAAAGCCATTGATGTTTCTGATGTGGC
>DAOQWI010000156.1:0-8322 GCA_035342015.1 Candidatus Ozemibacteraceae bacterium
TCAGAAACCATTTTGCTTTCAGCGGCATTGAGCACGGAACCGGAAGTCATAAACAGCACAGCGGCAAGGGCAATCCTTCTCATAACGTCTCCAGTTATTGAATTCTTCGATGCAGTTCTATAGACTTGGTAACCTTCTCGCGGCGGCCGGTTTTGCTGGTTCGCGGATCATAAGAAGTGCCGAGAGCGGTGACCTTCGCGACCTGCCTGACCGAGCCATCGGTAGCAGATGTGTAATAAGTCGAAACTTCGAGTTCGGTTACTTCGTAACCCCAGACGAATTCATCGTCATTGGGCATGGCGAAATCTGCGCCACCGTCGTTGAGAATGGCGACCGGCAGTTGCCCCGAATTCAGGTCGGTCATGAAAATATTGCGGGCTTTAAGGGTTTTTGTGGCGCCAGTAAGGTTTGAGGCAACCAGATTGTCGCCATATGGGTTGAAAAATGGACAGATGCCCCTGACCAGGCTGCCGGCGTCGTAAGCTTCACGATGCAGCAGGCGGATCTTCAATAATGCCTGCTGAACCCCACCCATAGCCATATAGTATGCCTGCCTCTGATTGAGGGTTGAAAGACCCTGTCGCCGCGTTTCGGTGCGGGTAAAGGCCATCGAGAAAAAATAGACCGAAACGACGAAAACGAACATCAGAACCAGCGGAATTGCGATACCACGTCTGTGTAATCTGTTCATAGACGGGCCTTTCTCGATATCAGAATTATCGGGTTCTTCATGAATTCTGTATCTGCGGTTCCTTTGGGCTTCCAGTCGACGATCAGTTTAACGTCCATCAGGTCGAAGTTGTTCTGTGATGCATCGATACCGAGACGGTCGACCGTTTCTTTATCAATGGTGGCCAGATCTCTGGTCTCGCTGAGAATGTCGCTCTCCAGCTGCCCGAGAGCGGTCTTTTCAACCCCATCGGCGCAGGTCGGGTGATATCTTATGACTGGCTTGATAATGGCCGGCCAGGCCACCGGCTTTACCAGAATCTGGTAGCGGATATCGGTATGCCCGCGTTCAACGATCTGCCAGGCCGGGCTGGCGATGGCGCCCGGGTCGTAGTCCATTTTCATGAGAATGTTGTCCATCATGTCGCAGGCGAACTGCAGGGCTTCAGCTTCGCTGCGGTCTGACTTGGTGCCGCTGCTGACCCCGCTGAGCATTCTGACGATCGGCAATATCGCCATGCCCATAATCAGGACTCCGACCATGATTTCGACGAAGGTCACACCGGTTGTGCGCTTTTTCATGGGTGGCCTCCACGTTTTGTCGGCACCTCGAAGGTGGCTTCAAGGGATTCGGTAACCGTCGAGTTCGGGTATCTCGGATGCTTTGAGGTCAGCGAAATGGTAAGAATATTGCGATTTTTGACCGAAAGGTCGTTCAGGTCAGCCACTTCTTTCGATGAAATGACGATCTTGCTGATGTTTTCGGCAACAACCTGCTCAAGTGCCCCGATTTTGTCTGGGAAATCCGCCGGCTGTGCCTCTACTGTGCGGCGATACCTTAGCTTGCCGCCGCTAAGAAACAGCGCGCCTGAAAGAATCTCGGGGTCGATGTCGGTTTCGCCTGGCAAGCTTTTTTTCCCGGGCCGGCACATGTAAAAATGCACCAGTTTGCGGTCAGTGCCAACATCTTCGGTTTCGAAGGGAACTGTGTCCGGAAGATAGAGAAACTGTTCTCGATCGCCATTACCAGTGTTGAAAGGTTCTGAGCCCTTCTGGGTGACGACTTCGGGCTTGGTGGCGCGCGAAAGTTCATTGCGCAGCAGGGTCAGACCGTTTCGGAGTTGCTTGGTGGTCGTGGCGGCCCAGTGTCCGACTTCCTGGGTGCGGGTGAATGAAGAAAAGAGCCGATAACTGACAAAAAACAGCATGGCAAGAATCGAAGCACCCATCATGATTTCGATGAGTGTGACACCTGATCGCCCGCTCGCAGATGGTCTGAATCCTTTAAGGAACGCCATAACAAACCTCGTGTAAAGATTTAGAGACCCTTTTCCTTGAGGTATTCTTCCATGGTCTTGCCTTCTTTTTCGAGCTTCTTCTTCAGCTCTTCCTGGCCGGGCAGTTCGCCACGTTTCTGTTTTTCGATGATCGTCGCCTTGATCTCTTCGAGTACCGATTCGCGCTCTTCATCGGTAGTGGCGTCTTCAAGTTTTGATCTGGCATCGGAAATGATGTCTTCGATCTTTTTCTTGTCTTCTTCGGTTACCTTTTGACTGCCGCTGCCAATGAGTTCTTCGAGATCCTGTCTGGTGAAATCGCCGGCTTCGATAGTGTCGAGCAGTTTTTCTTTGTTCGAGCGATTGAGATAATCGAACTTATGGGTGATGACGAATTCTTCGTTCGGGTTTTCAACGTAGTCAAGGGCGCGCATATAAACCTCTGCCGCCTTGTCTTTCTTGTTGGCGATTTCGTAGAGAAACGCCAGCTGCAGCATCGGGTCTTTCTGCCAGTCTGTGCCGTCAAAAGACTTTTTCAGTGCCTCTTCATAGGTGGCCATGACTTCTTCGAGCAGTTTGAAATTCTTGTAGCGCAGCGGTGGATTGAGCTTGAAAGCCTGAAAAATAGTCACTGCAAGCTTGAGTTTCTGGCCGCTGTCTTTGTTCTGCTGGTAAACATCAAATTTTGCGACGCCGGCACTGTTGAATTTTTCCTGGAGATCTTTGATTTTCTTTTTGTAGCCCTTTAATTTGGCGTTGTAATCATCGCCTTTGTCTGGGGATGGTCTCGATCTCGAAACTATCTCAAGATTGTTCTTGGCTTCAAGGTAATTTTCTTTCATGAACTGTACCTGACCGAGGATATACCTGTACACAGCGTTGTCGGGTTCGAGCTTGAGCGCTTCAATCAGGTTGGTTTCGGCTGTGTTGAGGTCTTTGGCCACAAAAGCGGCTTCGGCCTTTTTGTAGAATTCCTGGGCTTCCGGGTTGAGAGCTGAGGCATAAACAGCGACCGTTGCTGCAACGCACAGAACAAAAACAATGGCTTTCAAGGCTTTAACCATAAAATCCTCGAGCGTCTGATGAGATAATTTCAATTATAATCATAGCAGATAACAGTATTCTTGTCATTAATGCTATCATATATTAATCCTCTCACAGAGAATCGAAGTAGAAATAAATGAATTCAGGCAATATTGCGAAAATGAATTATTCCAGCGACAGCTTTAAGAAAAAAGCATTCATTCTGATTTTGTTCCAGGCCATTCTCGTATTTCTTCTGGTTGGTATTTTTCTGGCGCGCATTTCAAGACAGGAAAAGCTGGTCGCCGGCAACGAAAATCGCCTGCTGCTGGAAAAGCTGAAAAACGAAGTTGACGACGCTTCTTACATACAGCGCCAGTTGAATCTTACCTGCGGTATGATGGCTGAAGAACCTTTTACAGCGGCAAACATCGGGAAAAACCTGCAGGCCCTCAGAATTAACGGGCTTGATTTTATCAACTTCCGTTTTTTCGACAGCTCCAGGCGGCTGATTCCGGTGCCAGGCGAGTCTGACAGTTTGCGGGTTATGGTGCAGAAAATTTACGAAGCCCTTTCTCAGGCTGATTTGAACGGCGAGGAGAAGTTGCTGGCCAGGTATCAGTCATTGTTCGATGCATTTCTTGGCGCTGTAAGCCCGGGACATCTCGCCAGGGAAAGGGCGGCTCTCGTCAGGGTGCTTATCAAAGGCCGGCCGGGCTATTTTTACTGGAATATTTTCTTTTCGCCGGCCGGTGACGGAACACTGCTTGGCGGAATGCTTGCGTGGTTCGCAGAGGACGATATTCCCGACAATCTTGCGGTAAAACAGCTTCTGGGTAATTTTAACCATGAATTTCTGCCGGGCCGCATGGCCGGGATAATAAATTATGAAAAACCTGCAAACTCATTTCCCGGCAGAATTCCAGGCCATTTTGGCTACGGTGGTATTGGCGAAATGGCCGATGATGTTGCGTTAATGCGCCGCAATATCGAATCAGAGAGTCACTCTGACAAAACCAGTCTGTTTATTCTGCAGATCGACACGGCGAGGGTTCTGTATCTTCTGGAAAAGAACGTTCCTTCTTCGGCAGACAAGGCTTTTTTCCTGTTTAAGCTTTTAATACTGATTCTGTTGCCGTTCTATTTTTACCGTCTGCTGCATGTCGAGCGGTCGGCCGCTGACGAATGCAGGGTTTCAGAGCAATGGCGACCTGTATTTGTGTCTTTGCTGATTGTCCCGGCAGTGATTATCGTCTTTCTGGGCTTTTATCTGGCGGGTTTGCAGCGAGAATCGACACAGCGCGAGTATCTTGATCGTCTGGCGCGTATGATCCAGGCGGTCGATGATAATTATCATGTTGCAATCAGCAATCTGAACGGTCTTTATCGGCGTTTTGCCGGGTTACAGGCGTTTAAAAAAATGAATCGGCCCGAGATCGAGAAAAGTTATGCAATACTGCGTGACGGCGATGCGATTCAGCGTCTCTTTCTTATTCAGGGTGATGGTAAGGTGTTGATGGCTCTGCCAGAGCGTGGGCAGCAGGGTGAGACTTTGCAGAAACTTGTTGCTGCTGTTTCCCGCCGTCTGTTTCAGTCGAGATTTGGCGGTGAGCAGAGCTGGAAAGATCGTATCAATGAAGTGATGCTCGAATCAGTTTCCAGCAGTCTGTCTGAGATAATGGGTGACGCCGCTTCAGGTCTTTTCAAGCCTTTCGAAAATTTCGACCGGGTGAGCGAGCTCATGTTTGCCGACCGTCGCAATTTTGTTTATTCGACGTTCATTTCGCCGGAAAAGGGCAGAAATGCAACTCTTCTGATCGGCTGGCACGGCGCAGAGTCGTTTTCTGAACGTTATCTGCTGCGGCAGATTCATCGCAACAGCCTGACCGCAGAAAGTGTTCAACCCGCGCGTCTTGCCATGGTTCCGGCTGTCGCTGACCGGTTGCCATTCCCGCGGGCTTTCGGTAAATACCCCTTTGTTGCGAGACTTGCCGAAAGGGTGAGGGTGACCGCTTCACTGCAGCATTCTGAAGAGGAAATCGCCGGAAAGAAATGGCTGGTAGTGGCTTCGCCGCTGAAAAGAATCCCTGAATATCTTATTTTTGCAATGTACCCCATGGAAAATGCAGATTCTCAAATACAGCTTACCATTCTGATCATTGCTGCTCTTGCATTTGTCTCGATTGCAGGCAGTCTGTTGGTGTTTTCCTGTCTTTTTAAAGCGAATAAACCACAAACTTTGCAGTAGCTCTTGACTTTCGAATGCTTCGGTATTAATATTGAAAATTCGACCAAGGTCATGTACGTTTTACGCGAGGTTTTTTTTGGGCTTTATTTCGAGCGAAATAATAGCGATGATTCGCGAGAGAACCGATATCATTCAGATAATCGGCGAGCATGTACGACTGATTCCTTCTGGTCATAATTACAAGGCGCTCTGCCCGTTCCATAAAGAAAAAACCCCAAGCTTTCATGTCGTGACCGACAAGCAGATTTATCACTGCTTTGGCTGTGGTAAAGGCGGCGATGTTTTCTCATTTCTGATGGAACTCGAACATATGACTTTCCCTGAGGTGGTCAAGTTTCTGGCAGAACGTGAAGCTATCGAAATTCCCCGCGAAAACGATCCCGACTTCGAGAAGAAGGCTGACCTCTACAATTATCTTGATCGGGCGGCAAAGTTTTTCGAATCCTGCCTGTACGACAGTTCGGCCGGCACGGTTGCCCGCGACTATCTTAAAAAGCGCAAAATCAACGGCGAAACTGCGAAGAAATTCCGCATCGGCTTTGCTCCCAACGCCTGGGATTCAATTGTACACCGCCTCGGTAAAACCCCTGAAGACCTTGCCAGTCTCGAAAGAGCTGGTCTGATAAAGGCACGTGGGCAGGGCGAGGGGTTCTACGACGTTTTCCGCAATCGTCTGATGATTCCGATTCTCGACATTCATGGCCGGGTTGCCGGCTTTGGCGGCAGGGTGATGTCGCCGGAAGACGAGCCAAAATACCTTAACAGTGCCGAAAGCGAGACCTTCAACAAGCGGCGCATGCTTTTCAACTTTCGCGAAGCGGTGCCGGTTGCCAGACGCCTTAACTCGGTCATCGTCGTCGAAGGCTATCTCGATGCCATAAGTCTTTTTCAGAATGGCATCAAAAATGTTGTCGCCTCCCTCGGAACCGCCATTTCGGCTGAGCAGATTCATATGCTTGCCCGCAACTGCGAAACGCTCTACTTCTGCTACGACGCCGACGCCGCCGGGCAGAGAGCGACGCTGCGCGCCATTTCCCTGCAGAAGGATGCGCCGGTAAATGCCAGGGTTGTGGCTTTCCCTGACCCAACTGACGATCCTGACAGTTTTGTTACCCGCGAAGGCGCTGAAAACTTCAAAATTTTGCTTGAAAAAGCAACTGATATATATACTTTTCTCATTGAGACTCATACCCGTGGCCTGAAGCCTCCTCTTGAGATTCCGGTTAAGCAGAAGCTTATCCAGGAGTTTAAGGAACTGGTTCCAGCTATTCACAGTTCAATTGCGAGAAGCGAAGTGATCCGTAAAATCTCGAAACTGCTGGATATGGACCAACACGTTCTGGAAAAAGAATTTGAGGGCAGGGAGGCCCCACGCTCTGAGGAAGCTCAGAAGAAAAGGACATTTATATCACCAAGGCTGAATGCTGAGATTCAGAGGCAGGAGTGGGTGCTCAAACACCTGCTCGAGCACCCTGAAGAACTCGACAGAGTCAGAGCACTGCTTGGCCCCGGCGATTTTTCCGACCCCCGCTTACGTCAGATATTTGAAGCAATAAGCTTTCAACAGGAAGCGGCTGGTGGTTCGTTAAAGCCCGCAGAGATTTTAGCAGCACTCGATGACGCCAGTCTGATTTCGCGGCTCAGTGAGCTGATTACCACTCTCGAAGACCGCCAGCCTGAACCTTTCATGGAATGCGTGAAGGGACTGGTGAAAAGCCGGCTCGATGCTGAACTCAAAGAGATTCAGCAGAAGATCCGTGAGGCGGAACGCGGCGGCGATGATTCTGTTATCGCGCGTCTGAGCATGGAACAGCTCGATGTAAGGCGAAAGATCGAAACGCTGTATTGATTCACTCCAGTAACGAGGGAAAATTATGACAACAGAGCAGGCAACACAAGCCAAAAGTAAAGTTACTAAGAAGAACGAACCCCGGACCATAGAAGATATCCGGGCTGAACTCATAGAAATCGGGACCCGTCAGGGTTATCTCTCTTACCAGGAGATCAACCGTGTGCTGCCCGACGGCCTGCCTACCGAAGTTTTCGAAGAGGTCATCAACGAGCTGATGGATAAAAACGTCGAGCTGGTTGACGACGATGAAGTGCGTCTCGACAAGAAACTTCCGGTCGCCGAAGAAAAAAAGGAAGAAGAAGACAAGCAGCAGCAGGATTTCGACGATATCGACGACTCAGTGCGGGTGTATCTGCGAGAAATCGGCAAAATAAGACTTCTGACCATGCAGGAAGAAGTGACGCTTGCCAAACGCATCGAACACGGCGATCTCGAAGCACAGCGCAAGCTGATCGAAGCCAACCTCAGGCTGGTCGTTTCTGTTGCCAAAAAATATACCAAACGTGGCCTCCTGTTTCTCGATCTGATCCAGGAAGGCAACCAGGGGCTGATTCGCGCCGTTGAAAAATTCAAATACCGCAAAGGGTACAAATTCTCCACCTATGCTATCTGGTGGATCAGGCAGGCTATTACCCGCGCAATCGCCGACCAGGCCAGAACGATACGTATTCCGGTACATATGGTCGAAACGATCAACAAGCTGCGCAAGGCGTCGCGCAAACTGGTGCAGAAACTTGGCCGCGACCCGGCGGTAGAAGAACTGGCTGTCGAAGTCGGTCTGCCGGTCGAAAAAGTCAAGAATATCATGAAAACCGCCATGGACCCGATTTCGCTCGAAACTCCGATCAATGGCGAAGAAGACTCGCATCTTGGCGATTTCGTCGAAGACAAATCGGCTCTGCCACCGGCAGAAACCGCTTTCAACCTGATTCTCAAAGAGCAGATCAATAAAGTGCTGGCGACGCTTACCGAACGTGAGTCGCGGGTCATCAAGTATCGCTTTGGTCTTGAAGATGGCTGGCAGAGAACTCTTGAAGAAGTCGGTCAGAAGTTCGGCGTCACCCGCGAACGCATCCGTCAGATCGAAGCGAAGGCGCTCAGAAAGCTGCGCCACCCGAGTCGATCGAAGAAACTCAAAGAATTCTACATGGAATAAAAAAAGTGCTTGCATCAAAAAGCGCTATATGATAAGATAATTTTCGCGTCGCGGGCCTATAGCTCAGTTGGTTAGAGCCTCCGGCTCATAACCGGAT